>CAIWTJ010000250.1 GCA_903915535.1 Enhydrobacter aerosaccus | reverse complement strand
TTCAGCACGCGGCCCTCCGCGGCGCTGAGGCCGAGCTCGGCAGGCGTAGGACGGGCTTTGCGGCGCATCTTCCTCGGGGGGTGGGTTGGTGGAGCTGAGGGGGATCGAACCCCTGACCTCCTCATTGCGAACGAGGCGCTCTCCCAGCTGAGCTACAGCCCCTTTCCCCGGAGAGGCGCGGATAATGGTTGCCGGACGGCCTGTCAAGCAAGGCTGCCTATGTTAGCGTGTTTCCGTACTATTTGCGGCCACATTTCAGCGGGAGACTAAGCCAGTGAAGAAGACCGTCCAGACCGACCAGGCCCCCAAGGCGCTCGGCCCCTACGCCCAGGCGATCGTGGCCAACGGCATGGTCTATTGCGCGGGCCAGATCCCGCTCGATCCCAAGACAGGCGACATCGTCAAGGGCGGCATCGCCGAGCAGACCGCCCAGGTGCTGGCCAACCTCCGCGCCGTGCTGAAGCAGGCGGGGTCCGACCTCGACAAGGCGGTGAAGACCACAGTGTTCATCAAGGACATGAACAACTTCGCCGCCATGAACGAGGTCTACGGCAAGCCCGAGTATTTCGGCAGCCAGCCGCCGGCCCGTTCGACGGTCGAGGTCGCCCGCCTGCCGCGCGACGTCATGGTCGAGATCGAAGTGGTGGCGCTTGCCTGATTCCTCGGTCGTCCTTTTCTGGCTGATGAACAGCGGCGTCGGCTGGCTGTTGACGCTGGGCAGCGTCGCGCTGCTGTTCATCGTCCTCGGCCATCTGCTGGTCGCGCTCCTGCTGATCATCCCGACCTGGCGCATCTTCGTGCGCGCGGGCTTTTCCGGCGCGCTGTCGCTGCTGCATCTCGTGCCGGTCGTGGGTTTGCTGGTGATCATGGCCATCCTGGCCTTCAGCGACTGGCCGGCCGGCGAAGCGCCGGCGGCAAAGGTCTGAGATGTTCACCATCACCTCCCTGCTGGCGCTGTTCGGGCTGAGCAGCGCCTTCGCGGCGGTCGCGCTGGCCTTCGGCGCGTGGATGGCCTGGCGCATCGTCGCCAAGGCGGGTCTGCCGGGCTGGCTGGGACTGATCGCGGTGTTGCTCACCCTCACCGGTATCGGCGCGCTCGTGCCGCTGATCGCGCTCTGGATCTTTGCCTTCATGGGCTGGCCGCGCGATGCCGCGGCGCCGGCGATGGCGGGAGCCGGCAAGGCGCCGGCGGGCCCTGTCGGCGCGTTGCCTGCACCGATGGCAGCCCTGCCCGACCGCCGCACCTGGCGGCTGAGCGGCAATGCAGCGGGCGGCAGCGTGTCGCTCGCCGTCGATGGATCGCAACCGTCCTATCGGCTGACCGGCGCGCCGGCCGCGGCGCCGGGCGATCTCACCGTGTCCGACCCGTCGGTCGCCGCCCCCCATGCCCGGCTGCTGATCGCGGGCGCGCGGCTGGGGCTCGAGGATCTCGGCAGCGTCACCGGCACCTTCATAGACGGTGCGCGCCTGCTGCCGGAACATGGGCCGCGCGACATCTCGCAGGCCCGCACGATCCGCCTCGGCACTGTCGAACTGGCGCTGTCGAGGGTCTGAAATGGGCTTGATCGGCGGGCCGCGCCGGGTAGGGTGCGCGCTCAGAGGAATGGAGTGAAATGCCCCCGCTAATCTGGCTGTTCAACATGCTCGTCGAGATCGTCGTGTTCGTGCTCATCGCGAGCGCGATCGCGAGCTGGCTCGTGGCCTTCGGCGTCGTGAACATGCGCAATCACTTCGTGCGCACCATCATCGAGACGCTCTATCGACTGACCGAGCCGATGCTGCGCCCGATCCGCAGGGTCATGCCGAACCTCGGCGGAGTCGACATCTCGCCGATCGCCCTGCTGGTTATCCTCTATTTCGTGCGCTACTGCGTGAACTACTACTTCGCACCGAATTTCTATTAGTGGCGGCACCGCTTCAGACTGCGGCAGCGGCGTCGTTCCTGCGTCGCTCGCCATCGGGCGTGACCGTGTCGGTGCATGTCCAGCCCGGCGCGCGCCGCAACGCCCTCGAGCTGTCGGCAGTGGGCGTGCTCAAGGCCGCAGTGACCGCAGCGCCCGAGGACGGCAAGGCCAATGTCGCCGTGCTCGCGCTGCTGGCTGCCGCCTGGCGTATTCCCAAATCGGCGATCGCGGTCAAGCAGGGCGCGGTCGCGCGCAACAAGGTTTTCTCCGTGACGGGCGAACCTGGCGCGCTCGAGTCCCGGATCGGCGAATGGATAGAGGGCAATGGCTGAAGCGAAGTTGATCGATGGCAAGGCGTTCGCAGCCGGCTTGCGCAGCCGCGTGGCCGAGGGCGTGGCGGCGCTCGTCGCCGAGGGTGTGGCCAGGCCCGGCCTCGCGACGGTGCTGGTCGGCGCCGATCCCGCGAGCGAGGTCTACGTCCGCAGCAAGGGCAAGACAGCCGCCGAGATCGGCATGGCGAGCTTCGATCATCGCCTGCCGGCGGAGACCACGCAGGCCCAGCTGCTGGAACTGATCGGCCGGCTGAACGCCGATCCCGCGGTCAGCGGTATCCTGGTGCAGCTGCCGCTGCCCAGGCACATCGACACCACGCAGATCCTCCTTGCCGTCGATCCGGCGAAGGACGTCGATGGCTTTCACCCGATCAACGTCGGCCGGCTGGGCGCGATCGCCGCCGGCGCGCCGCTCGACTTTCCCGTGCCGTGCACGCCGCTCGGCTGTTCGATGCTGCTGGCCGATGCGCTGGGCTCCCTGGCGGGGAAGAACGCCGTCGTGCTCGGCCGCTCCACGCTCGTGGGGCGGCCGGTCGCGCAGCTGCTGTTGCGCGCCGATTGCACCGTGACGATCGGCCATTCGCGCACGCGCGATCTCGCCGCCCTCTGCCGCACCGCCGACATTCTCGTCGTCGCGATCGGCAAGCCCGAGTTGGTAAAGGGCGACTGGATCAAGCCGGGCGCGGCGGTGATCGACGTCGGCATCAACCGCGTGCCGGGCGCCGAGGGCAAGACGAAGCTGGTGGGCGACGTGGCTTTCGCCGAAGCGATGAAGGTGGCCGGCCACATCACGCCCGTGCCGGGCGGCGTCGGCCCCATGACGGTGGCCTGCCTGATGTACAACACGCTGCAGGCCGCGCGCCGCGCGGCGGGACTTCCGTTCGTTGCGGTCTGAAGCGGCCGCCTAGTTCTTCGACATCCCGGCGACAAGCGCGCCGACGTTGTAGCGCATCATCGCCTCGTAGGTCGGCGCCGGGCCGCCCGGCTTCGACAGCGCATCGCTGTAGAGACGCGGGCCGACGGTGGCGCCGGCGTCGCGCGCAATCTCGTCGATCAGCACCGGGTTGGTCATGTTCTCGATGAACAGCGCCTTGATCTTCTGCGCCCGCACCTGGCGGATGAGCTGGGCCATGTCGCGCGCCGAGGGTTCGCTCTCGGTGCTGTAGCCGCGCGGCGCCTCGAACGTCACGCCGTAGGAACGCGAAAAATAATGAAAGGAATCGTGGCCGGTGATCGCCTTGCGCCGGTCCTCGGGCACGGTGGCGATCTCTACGCGGATCCATGCTTCGAGTGCGGCGAGCCGGCCATCGTAGACCTGCGCGTGCTCGCGATAGAAGGCCGCGTTGGCGGGATCGGCGACGGCAAGGCCTGTCGCGATGTTGGCGACGTAGCGGCGCGTGCAGGCCACGTCCTGCCAGCAGTGGGGGTCCCGTCCGGTGGCGGCGGCCGTCGACACGACGATGCGCGTCCCCTTGAACGAGGCGGCGTCGGCCAGGCGATCGATCCAACCCTCGAAGCCCAGCCCGTTGCTGACCAGCACCTTAGCGCCGGCCAGAACGCGCAGGTCGTTCGGCTTGGGCTGGTAGGTGTGGGCGTCGGTGTCGGGCCCGACCAGGACCGTGAGGTCGATCTTGTCGCCGCCGACCTGGGCCACGAGGTCGCCCAGGATCGAGAAGGTCGCGACGACCTTGAGCCTTTCCTGGGCGGAAACCGGGACAGCGAACACGAGCAGGAGCACAGCCAGCAGTGAAGAGACGCGCATTTGTTACAATGTAACAGATCAGAGCGTTTTGGCGAGCGCCGTCAGTTGATCGGTGGCGATGCCCCAGCCGGTATGGAAGCCCATTTTTTCGTGGTTTTCACGGTCTTCCATCGACCAGTGACGGACGCGGGCGGTGTAGCGGGTCTGGTTGCTTCCCGGGCCGGCTTCGTCGGCGAAGGTGATGACTCCCGTCATAAACGGCTTGTTCTGGCCCGGCTCCCAGTCGCCGACATAGGCGTCGGTGAAGACCGGTTTCTCGTTCTTCACGACCTCCAGATAGGTGCCGGGCATGGGCATGTCCTTGCCGTCGGGACCGCGCATGGTGATGCAGCTCTTGCCGCCGGCGCGCACGTCCATCTCTGCATGCGGCACCGTGAACGGCGGCGGCGTGAACCACTTCCTGATCAGGTCTGCCTCGGTCCAGCAGCGCCACAGCTTGGCGCGCGGCACGTCGATCAGGCGCGTCAGGGTCAGGTCGCGTGGGTCTGTCATGGATTGCTACTAGATCGGAAACTCGAGCCAGCGCGGCGCATGGCCCGTCGCTTCGAAGAAGCGCAGCAAGTCGGGCAAGACAATGGCGGAGGTCATGGTGTTGGTGAGCGGGTGGGCGTTGATCGGCCCGCCGTTACTGAGCCCGCGATCGAGCACGAGGCTCACCTTGCGTGCGGTGTCGTTAATCAAGGAGAACGGCGTCACCGATCCCGGCTCGACGCCGAGATAGGTGCGAAGCCGCTCGGGACTGCCGAAGGAGAGACGCCCTGCGCCCAGCCTTTCGCCCAGTTGCTTGAGGTCGATCGTGCGATCCTCGAGCGCCACCACCAGCCACATTTCTTCCTTCTTGTTGCGCAAGAACAGGTTCTTGATGTGGTGGCCGGGCAGCACGCCGCGATGCTGCTTGGCCTGGTCGACGGTGAAGACGGCTTCGTGCTCGACGGTCTTGTGGTCGATGCCGAGTTCGGCCAGGCGGTCGAAGAGTTGTTGTGGGGAAAGCATCGGGTTACAGGGGTTCCATGAAAGGCATCGTTCTCAGCGGCGGCAGCGGCACTCGGCTCTACCCGATGACCCGGGCGGCGAACAAGCAGCTCCTGCCGGTCTACAACAAGCCGATGGTCTACTACCCGCTCACCACCATGATGATGGCGGGCTGCCGCGACATCCTGCTGGTCGTGAACCCGGCGGACGAGGAGGCCTATCGCCGCCTGTTCGGCGACGGCAGGCAGTGGGGCCTTTCGATCTCCTACGTGACCCAGCCCAAGCCCGGCGGAATCGCCGAGGTCTTCCTGCTCGGCAAGGATTTCATCGGCAACGACCGGGTCGGGCTGATCCTGGGCGACAATCTTTTCTACGGCGACTCGCTGCCTGCGTTGGCTGAGCGCGGTGCCAAGGGTGGCGGCGCCGTCGTCTACGCCTATTGGGTGAGCGATCCGCAGGCCTATGGCGTGGTCGAGTTCGCGGAGAACGGCAACACGCCGCTCAGCATCGTCGAGAAGCCGAAGAACCCGCGCTCCAATTGGGCGGTCACCGGCCTCTACTTCTACGACGCCGACGTCTGCGACGTGGCCGCGACCCTTCCGCGCTCGCCGCGCGGCGAGCTTGAGATCAGCGACATCAATGCGCACTATCTCAAGGCCGGCCGGCTGATGGTGCACAAGCTTGGCCGCGGCTACGCCTGGCTCGACACCGGCACGCCGTCGAGCCTGCTGAAGGCCGCGCAGTTCGTCGAGACGGTCGAAGACCGCCAGGGCCTGCAGATCGGCAGCCCCGAAGAGGTCGCCTGGCGCATGGGCTATATCGACGACGGCGGGTTCGAGCGCCTGATCGATCCCATAAAAGACTGCGAATACGGCAAATATCTGCAGCGCCTGCTGGCGCGGGGCTAGGCTTCCGGCAGGCTTGCCAAGGCCCTCAAAACCCCTTATCACCACCGCCTTCCGGCAGACTACCCGGCCGGATCGGAGCGCGGGCGTAGCTCAGGGGTAGAGCACGACCTTGCCAAGGTCGGGGTCGAGGGTTCGAATCCCTTCGCCCGCTCCAATTTTCCCCAATGAATTCAAGCGAGTGTGACGAGGTCTCCCGCGGAATTTCTGCTTCCCCAGTGGAGGCGGGAGGATCGGGGAAGCAGGGGGGAAGCAGACGCGCGATCGCCACGCAGCATTGGCCGTGCAGCCGATCAGCGGTCGGCGGGAAAGTTGGCGAAGTGACGCCCGCTCGACGCACGGTTGCCCGTGGGGGGCTATCGAGGCTGCTCCCGAAGTCGGTGGTCGAAGGGCGTGGCGCGGCTCTTTCATACGGTGTCTCCGAACTAAGCTAAGCTGGCCTCCGACCTGATCAAGTGAAAACCTGAGCAGATCTGATAGAGCGCTGGAAAAGTGTGACGGCTTTCCTTGCTTGGCCAAGTGACGGCCACCTGCATTGTCCCCGGCACGACTGGCGGCGATGGAAGCATCAAACAGCTGCCGCGGGTTCGAGCCCTGGTCGGTCCGCCAGCGAGCATGCAAACCTCTCTCTGGGCCTCGGTTTGCAGTGTTGCCCAACTTGTTGTTGCGCTCACGCAAGAGGATGAGCGGCGCATCTTGAGTAACTCAAGTTGTTCATATTTGAGGTCTGGAACTAACGAACAAACCTCAAGAACGTGTAGTTTTCTTAGGTTTGCCTTGGCGCCTTTTCCTGCGTGTCGAACATCACGCTCAAAGATGTACGTGCGGAGCGAGGACTGGGCACCCTGCATCAACTGGACGATAGACCTGTCAACGCCGGAGTAAAATTGCATCGGCTGGCCGGAGTAAAAGTACATCACGGCTGATGGCAGGAAGGCCCCCCGCGGGGGGCCTTCCTGCGTCCTCGTTTATTCCTCGGGTGAGCTGTCGGGGATGTCGGTAGCGCG
>CAIWTJ010000249.1 GCA_903915535.1 Enhydrobacter aerosaccus | reverse complement strand
TTCGACCGTGAGTTCGACATCCTTGCCGATCGGCTCGAGCTTCAGGAACCAGTCGACCATTTCTTCGGCCAATTCCGGCGTCGGCACGCGCAGGTCGACGTCGATGCGGCATTCCGACGGCACGACGTTCACGCCGGTGCCGCCCTGGATGAGGCCGACGTTGCAGGTGATGCCGCGGTCGTAATCGGTCTTGGCCTCGATGCGCATGATCTGCTTGGCCATCTCGTGAATGGCGCTGCGGCCGTCCTGGTGGCGAACGCCCGCATGGCTCGCGGCACCCTTCACCGTGAGCGTGAAGCGGCCGACGCCCTTGCGCGAGGTCACGACGCGATCGCCGTCGCGGCCCGGCTCCATCACCAGCGCGTACTTATGGCCGGCGGCCAGCTCCTCGATCTTGGAGCGCGACGTCGGGCTGCCGACTTCTTCTTCCGGGATGAACAGGAACGTCACCGGCAGCTTGGTCTTCTTGCCCTGCCGGATCAGGTGACGCAGCGCGTAATAGGCGATGTAGCCGCCCGCCTTCATGTCGTAGATGCCCGGCCCGAAAACGCTGTCGCCCTCACGCCGCACCTTCAGGTCCTTTTCGATCATGCCGATGGGATGGACGGTATCGAGATGGGCCAGCACGAGAATGCCCTTGCCGCCCTTGCCGTCGGTCATCTCGTCGGTCGTCTGGCAGACGAGGATGTCGCCGAAGCCGTCACGGCCCGGCGTGCGGTCGAGCTTCAGCCCGAGATCCTTGAATTGTCCTTCGACGTGATCGACCACCTTGTTGACCGACTTCGCGTCATGGCTCGGGCTCTCGATCGACACCCACTCGACGATTCCGCCCAGGATATCGTCGGCATCGAGCTTCGGTTCGTTCTTACGCACGTCAGACATGACACTCTCTCTTTCTTGGTGTGGCCCTCCCCCTCCCTGCCTCCCCCGTAAGACGGGGGAGGTGAAGGAAGAATGCATTCCTCCCCCGTCTTACAGGGGAGGTGGCCGAAGGCCGGAGGGGGAAAGCCTCAAATCGGATCCCAGGTGAAATACTCCGGCGAGCGCTTCATGTCGGTGAAGTAGTTCTTCATCGACGGGATCGCCTGCTCGTCGATGTCCTCCAGGGTCCAGCCCTCGGAATTGTGCACCGAGCGCACCGGGCGGTTGGCGTTGAACAGCATGATCTCGTTCATGCGCACGCCGAAGATCTGCGAGGTGACGTTGTGCGCCTGTGCGGCATCGGACAGCAGGTACACCGCCATCGGCGCGATCTTGGCCGGGGTCATCTTCTTGGAACGCTCGAGGCGCGCCTTCTGCGCGTCGGTGTCGGCGGGGATCGTGCCGATCATGCGCGTCCAGGCGAACGGCGAGATGCAGTTCGAGCGCACGTTGAAGGCCGCCATGTCGAGCGCGATAGAGCGCGACAGTCCGATGATGCCCATCTTGGCCGCCGAATAGTTCGCCTGGCCGAAATTGCCGACGAGGCCCGAGGTCGAGGTGAAGTGCACGAACGCGCCCGACTTCTGTTCCTTGAAGTAGTTGGCCGCTGCACGGCTGGTGTTGAACGAGCCGTTGAGATGGACGTCGATGACCATCTTCCAGTCCATGTGGCTCATGCGATGGAAGATGCGGTCCCGCAGGATGCCCGCGTTGTTGATCACGCCGTCGATCTTGCCGAAGTTCTCGACCGCGGCCTTGACCATGCGCTCCGCGCCGGCAGGATCCGTCACGCTGTCGCCGTTGGGCACGGCCTTGCCGCCGAAGGCCGCGATCTCGTCGCAGACTTTCTGCGCCGGCGTCGTGCTGCCGCCACCCTCACCGTCGACCGCGCCGCCCAGGTCGTTCACCACCACCGAGGCGCCCTCGCGGGCCGCCAGCAGCGCCATCTCGCGGCCGATGCCGCCGCCCGCGCCGGTGACCAGGATGGATTTGCCCTTCAGCATGTTCGCCATGTCTCAAACTCCCTCTCGTTTTCAGGTCGGGAGATTGGCGGCGGGCGGCGCATGACGCAACAGCCGCGAACTCAGCACGGTCAGCACAGCGAAAGGCGCGAGGCCGATCACCAGCGGCATGGCCATGTATTTCATCTCGACCGTACTCAGCAGGGCCACCACCACGGTGCCGATCGCGCCCATGCCCATTTGCGCGAGCCCCACCCAGGACGACGCCGTTCCGGCGAGGCGCGGATAGAGGCCGACCGCGCCTGCGCTGGCCGCCGGTCCGATCAGGCCCGACCCGAAGCTCAGGATCATGTAGGGCCCGCTGATCGCCCACCACACTTCGAAATGCGCGAGCGACAAGGCGCCCATGATCGAGACCGCCGCTACGTGGAACCAGCCGCCCGCGCGCAGGATGGTGATCGGCAGCACGCGGCCGACCAGCCGGTTGTTGGCGAAGCTGCCGCTGGCGAAGCCGCTGACCGAGATCAGGGACAGCAGGCCGAACTCGCGCGGCGTGAAGCCCAGCTTGTCCTGCAGGATGAAGGGCGAGCCCGCGAGCATCCCGAAATTGAGCGCAAACGCGAAGCCCATGGTCAGCACGAAGCCGAGAAACCGGCGATCCCCCAGCATCTGGCCCGAGCCGCGCAGGAGGCTTCCGAAGCCGACCTGCTCGCCGCGGAACCGGTTGGTCTCGCCAAGACCGAAGGCCACTACGGCCAGGATCATCAGCCCGAAGGAGCCCACGAACCAGAAGGTCGCGCGCCAGCCATAGGCCTCGCCCAGGAAGCCGCCGATCGAGGGTGAGATCGCGGGCGCCACGTTCAGCACCAGCGCGATCAGGCTCATGATGCGCGGCATTTCATTGAAGCTGTAGGCGTCGCGCGTCAGCGCGCGGCTCAATACCGCGCCCGAGGCTGCGCCCAAGCCCTGCACGAGCCGCAGACCGATCAGGCCGCCGATCGACGAGGAGTAGCAGCAGCCGAAGGTCGCGGCGGCGAAGAACATCAGGCCGAAGATCAGCGTCGGCCGCCGGCCGAAGCGATCGCTCATCGGCCCGTAGAAAAGCTGGCCGAGCGCGAAGCCGATCATGTAGGTCGTGAGCGTGTACTTCACGCCCTCGGGCGTGGCGTGGAGGTCTGCGCCGACCGCCGGCATCACCGGGCTGTAGATGCTCATGGTGACCGGGCCGAAACTCGCAAGACCGATCAACAGGCAGAGATACGCGGCCGACCGCGGCTTGATGATCACTTCTTGCCGGCTTCCACGGCACCCTCGGCGCCGAAATCTCCATTGCCAGCACCGCCGAGCGGCAGCGCCTCCTGCTCCGCCGACAGCCGCGGATAATAGTGCCGGAACGCGTCGCGGATCTCGTCGAACGGGATATCGGCGAAGGTGCCGCGATAGGCGAGATATTCCATGTGACGGCGGCCGCCGAGATCGAACGGGTGATAGATCGAATCGCCCACGGCGTCCCAGTCGAGCGGCTTGAGGCCGAAGCGCTCGGTCAGTTCCCTGTTGAACGCGGGCGTGGCCTTCACCCAGCGGCCGTCGAGCCAGACGTCGGTGTAGCCGTGGTAATAGAAGGTGTCGCTGCCCATCAGCTCCGCCAGGCGTTTGGTCGTCATGTGGTTGCGCACGTCCGCGTATCCGACCCGTGCGGGAATGCCGGCGGCGCGGCAGACCGCGGCCATCAGCCCCGCCTTGTTCACGCAATATCCATGCCCCGCCGCCAGGGTCGCGCTGGCGCGATAGGCCTCGCGCTTCATCGGCGTGCTGTAGGGGTCGTAACGCAGGTCGTCGCGCACGGCGTAGTAAAGACGCAACGCCTTCTCGCGGACGGAACCTTCCCCTGCCACGCGCCTTGCATAGGCGATGACGGCGGGGTTATCGGAGTCGATCAGGTCGCCCGGCCGGCGATAGGCATCGAAGTCCGCATCGTCGCGCACGGCCTGGTCGTCCGGGGTCTTGAGGGAGTCGAAATCCATGGCGAGGGTTTACTGCATGCGGAGGACAAGTCCATGAGCCACGACGCGCAATTCACCCATGCGCATATGGTGCGCTTCGAAAGGCCTTTGCCTGCATCGCGCGAAAAGGTCTGGGCATTGCTAACGACGCCGGCGCTGTTGCCCGGCTGGTACGGCGCCGGTCGCATCGAGGGCTACGTCGGCGGCCAGGTTCGCCTGATGGGCGGCCACATCAAGGGCGTGGTCACGCAATTGACGCCGGAGAAAAAGCTCGCCTACACCTGGAACGTGCTCATGCCGGGTCAGATCGTCTCCGACTATCCCGAGTCTTATCTCACCTTAGAGCTCGACGATGCGACGTTGACGCTGACGCATCTGCCGGTGCTGGAAGCGTTCGTGAAACTGAACGCCGCGGGCTGGCACACTTATCTGGACATGCTCGACGCCGCGGCCCGCGGCGAGACGGTCGAGCAGCGCGAAGCGTACATGAAGCGCAACGCGTCGAAGTATGGCGTGAAGCCCCCCTCATAGTCTTCCGGACCGCGAGCCTCCGGCTCGCTCA
>CAIWTJ010000248.1 GCA_903915535.1 Enhydrobacter aerosaccus | reverse complement strand
AGGCTCTCCGGACTGCGTCCGGAGCGAACTAGCTCGATCATCTGACGCCGGAACTCAGGCGTGAAGGGTGGGTGCTTTCTGGCCATGATGGACTCCTGGAACACAAATGTTCGGGTGTCCACGAAACCGGGGGAACTTCAACAAGGGCGAAGGCAGCGGTCTTCACAATGGCTATCTGCGAGCCCCCTCAAATGCGAGGATTCTCTGGAATTGGTTACCGATTGCTTCGGCCCATTTTTCTTCAATAGCGATGATGCGAGCCAAACGTTGCGTATCACCGGCGTCCGCTTTCTTTTGACTTTCTTTCATTCTCATCAGTTTGGCAGCAACTTCTATCTTCCCCCATAGTGCCGCCACTATGGGCGACTGCCTCCCTTGGACAATTGAAAAATATTTCGAGGTGCGCTCACAAATAGATTGTTTTTGCAAATCAGGACTGAACAGAGCGGCGTCACAGTCAGCGAGCGTTCGTGCAAGCGGTTCAAGTTCCTGTCTGCTCATCAAGCTGATTTCAACAAGAGAGGCTTCAAAAGCGGCCTCACTGAACAAATCTTTGTCAAATATGTAGTCATTGGGCGGCGGCTGAATGGTTTGCGCTGTCCCAGTCGACGGAAGAATGAGCAGCAAGAGAAGCAAGCGCCACATTAGCGTTTGATCTCTTTGCCAATATCAATCCCGCCTTTAATAACGGAAACAATCGCCATCGCGATTTGAACCATGGCGATGCTGAATGTGAGATTGGCTGTTTCAGGCAGACCCCAGCCACTTACCAATCCGCATAGAACAGCAATCCCGAGAATGAAGCCGGAGCGTTCCCAAACCCATTTACGCCAAATGTTCATTGCGGTCCCTCCGCTTCGCCCGGCTGGTGCCGAGCAGGTGATTGCGCGTGAACACGGGGCTCAACACGCCTCACGTATTCCCCTCGCCTATTGCTGCGCCAACGCAAGCGCCTCGAACTCGGCGGTCCAAATCCCTAAGCCTAGGACAGGGGCCGTCTGAAACATCGTGGTCCATGAGGGGAATTCCGCAGGGTCTGGCATCAAGCCTTCCCGTTCGGGCTGGTCAAAAGTCGCCTTTGTATACTTGCCCCTGAGCCGCTCTGGAAGTCGTGCCGCCACGGTCTTCCCGTACTCCAAGAGGTCATCGCCCAACAATCCACTGAAAAAGATGCAGTCGTCCGTGCTCATGTGCAGCGCTTGGAGCGTGGTGGGATAGCGGTCGTCAATTCGCGTCCCAACTCTTAACCCGAAATAAACCGCCGCGAGCTGCGGGCCGGTCAGATTTTCTCCATGGAATTTCTCTGTCAGCTTGTTCAACTCTTGAATCATGAGCGAGTGCTGCTCGACGGAGCGGTCGAGCGTATTTACGAGAGCGACCGCGCGCGGCTGCAAGACAATGCCGCCGAACATGAGCTGGCGAAGCTGCTCCACTCCCGCCTTCACAGGAGGCATGGTCTTAAAATCGACATCGAACTCAAACTCGGGAACGGTCCCGGCAGGGGCGGTTCTGATGACTTCCTGACGTCGAGTGCTTTCGCTCCGCCACTTATCGTACATCGGCTTCACGTTGTCCTTCTTGACGCTGATGAAAGCGTCGGTGATTCCGTATGCGATTGTTGCCGTCAAATTGATGGTACGCAGCTCCTTAACGAGATCGTCCTGGGCCTTGTTGCGGGTAGCGATTCGTTGAGCAGTCCACGCGCCTAACCCAGCCCCGGCCAAGGACGCGATGACCGTCCTGGCGAACTGCGAATTGAGGAATTCCCAAAGGCTCTCAAAATCGGCCATCATGGTCTCGTGACAAGGAGGGCGTGTACTGTAGGCCCATACAACTGAAAAGGGCACCCGTGCGATGCGCCGAACTGAGATTGAGGACCTGTCGCGTAAGGTGAACGCGCTCCTGAAACTTTACGTTCAAGTGCATAACGGGATTTACTCGCGACCGTGGTGGCACATATTTAAGCCAATTCCATTCGGCACTTACGAGGTAGATGTATCTGCGATTGAGGCCGAGCTGAAACACTGCGAACGAATGGCGGTTGTCCTACGGGATGGGGCTATCCGCTCTGAACTGCAACACCTCACAGTGCTTCATGAGTACGTCGTCGCACTGCTCAAGGCGGTCAGTCTCCTGCGGCGCATCGTGATAGCGCTGAAGGCCAAGAGCGATGGCAAACCGTATCAGCTCAAGGAATACAATGCCGACTGTGCCGCTTATCAGACGGCAGAGAAGGCTTATGTTTTGCTCGGAAACGGGCTGAACCAAAGTTGGAAGGCATTCGTAGCAGCCCGTCCGCGCTAAGCAGTGTTGAAAGACCCACCTAATGCTAAAAACGTTCAATATCTTTATCTGCCTTTCATTTCTTGAGCTCTCGCCAGTGCGGCGACAGCTCAAACAAGCAAGAAAGGCAGAGGAAATGTCTAGACCGCTGGCTTGTACCGGCTATTCGCAGCCTGCCAACTCTGCGCCGGACATCTGAGGCAGGTTTGCACGAACGTCCGCGCCAAAGTGCACTACAGGGCACGAACACATAGCCCCCAAGTAGTGATTTATCGAACCCCCTAAATGTCTAATGTGATTTGACATATAGATTAAGATATAAACTACCTGTTAGTTTGTAAATGTGCTATATCGTCAAATATGGCTGGACGAAATGACAATCTTCTAAACGGACTGGAACGGAAACTCCCGGAGGGACTTCTCGCCCATTCTGCATGGTTCCGGAAGCAGGGTTATTCGCGCCAGCTTCTCAATCACTACGTCTCGGCTGGCTGGCTTGAGCAGCCCACCCGTGGCCTCTTCCGGCGACCGCGCGGCACGCTGAGCTGGCAACAGGTCGTCATCTCCCTTCAGACCATTCTTCTGGACGATCCGTTCATCGTTGGCGGCCGGACTGCGTTAGAGCTACAGGGCTACGCGCACTTCCTGCCGCAGAAGACCAAGAAAGTTCACCTGTACGGGCCGCGCCCCTTCCCCACTTGGCTCGACAAGCTTTCACTGGACGTGCGCTTCGTTCATCACAACAGCCGCAAGCTGTTCAAGAACGATCCGATCACCTACGGCATCAGCAGCTTGCAGATGAACGTGCTTACGCACGCCAGCACCAGCAACGATCCGCTACAGCGCGGCCTGACATATCAGGCGTGGGGTCCTTGGGACTGGCATATGACTCTGTCGACGCCGGAACGCGCGATCCTCGAATTGCTTGACGAGCTGCCAGAACATGAAAGCTTTCATCAGGCCGACAAGCTCATGGAGGGGCTCTCCAATCTGAGCCCACGCCGTCTGCAAAAGCTGCTGGTCGATTGCGAGAGCATCAAAGTTAAACGGCTCTTCTTCTTCTTTGCCGATCGCCACAAGCACGCTTGGCTCAAGCAACTCAAAAAGAAGGAGATCGACCTTGGCGCCGGCAATCGCATGCTGGTGAGAGGCGGTAAGCTTGACCGCACATACCAGATCACCGTGCCGGAGGATCTGAGTGGCGTTTGAAGAACAGTATCGGCGCCAGGTCGCCTTGCTTCTCAGGACCATCCCCCTGGTCGCCGAAGAAGATTGCTTCGCCCTCAAAGGCGGGACGGCCATCAACCTCTTCATCCGCGACATGCCCCGGTTATCGGTCGATATCGACCTGACATATCTGCCCGTTCAGCCTCGCGACAAATCCCTCACGGCCATCGACGCGGCGATGACGCGTATCTCGGATCGCATCATCAAAGCCATCTCTGGTGCGCGCGTGACGCCATCCCGAGCAGAAGGGGCGATCCTCAAGCTGCTGCTGCGCGCCGACGGGGCGCAGATCAAGATTGAAGTGACACCGGTCTTGCGTGGCTGCGTCTACGAGCCGGAACTCCGCACCGTCTCTCCCACCGTGGAAGAGACATTTGGATTCGCCGAGATGAAGGTGGTCTCGTTCCCCGACCTCTATGCTGGCAAGATCGTCGCCGCCCTCGACCGACAGCATCCGCGCGACCTCTTCGACGTGCGCGACCTGCTGGCCAATGAAGGCATCAGCGAAGACCTGCGTCGCGCCTTCATCGTCTACCTACTGAGCCACGGACGCCCGATGTCGGAAGTCCTGGCGCCAACTCGAAAGCCCATCCAGGAAGAATTCCTGCGAGGATTTGAGGGAATGACGGACAAGCCTGTGGCGCTCGACGCGCTTGTCGCAGCGCGCGAGGACATCATCAGAGCCATTGTGGGCGGCATGCCAAAGGATCACCGGGCATTCCTGATGTCCTTCAAGCGGGGAGAGCCGGAGTGGCCGTTGCTCGGCGTGCCCGAGGCGCCATCACTCCCTGCCGTGCAATGGCGCCAGCAGAATCTTGACAAGCTCGCCCGCAAGAAGCGCGAAGAATTGGTTAAGCGCCTCGCTGAAGTGCTCGGAGAGTAAGTTTCCGTCGACTATCCGCCAGCGGCGCTGGCAGCGCCCTGCGCTTTCATCTACAATCCTTTTTTAACCGAATCGGCGATCATGACAACTTGGCTCTGGGGCGGATGACCATTGGGGCCAGGAATGAGCGGCACGACAGCAACGGCGGAGGGCACTGCGCAGACTTTTGAGAACGGCACCGAATGGGTGCGGGCCGACTTTCACCTCCATTCGAAAGCGGACAAGGAATTCACCTACACCGGTGATGATAACGGCTTCGCCGGCGCCTACGTGCACGCGCTCAAGGCCGCCAATATCCGTATCGGCGTCATCACCAATCACAACAAATTCGACATGGGCGAGTACAAGGCCCTGCGAAATCGCGCTCGAAAGGAAGGCATTGGACTTCTTCCCGGCGTCGAGTTGTCCGTCAATGACGGCGCCAATGGCGTGCATACGATCATTGTCTTCTCTGACAAATGGCTGGAAGGCGGGCACGACTACATCAACTCGTTTTTGGCGAGCGCATTCAAGGGCCGGGTGCCGGCTCAGTACGAGCAAGAAAACGGAAGGTCGAACAACGACCTCCTCACCACGCTCAAGGATCTAGACGGATTCAACCGAGAATTCTTCATCGTCTTCGCCCATGTCGAAGCCGCCAGCGGGCTCTGGCATGAGATCGACGGCGGGCGACTTCAGGAGCTGTCGGCAAATCCGCTCATCCAGAAATACTGCCTCGGCTTCCAGAAGGTCCGCACTCACGACAAGGCGGACGCCAAGTGTCGTGTCAAAGTGCAGGGCTGGTGGCAGGGACGCTATCCCGCAGAGGTGGAAGGGTGCGACGCCAAGAAACTGGCCGATATCGGGCGCGGGCAAAAATCGTACCTCAAGATCGGCGACTTGACCTTTGAGGCCGTCCGGTACGCCCTGAGCGACAGCAAGTATCGCGTCGCGGCGGAAGTGCCAAAGGTCGCGCACTCCTATATCAGCTCAATCCGCTTCGAGGGCGGTTTGCTCAACGGCGTCCGGGTGCCGTTCTCGCCTCACCTCAACTGCATCATCGGCATTCAGGGCAGCGGGAAATCGTCCGTGCTGGAATGCCTGCGCTTCGCACTGACGATTGCGCCTGGCGAGAAGGACAACGACTACAAGAATGCACTCGTGCCTTATGTCCTCAAGAGCGGCGGCAAGGTCGTGGTGGAGGCGACGGACCAGCATGGCACGCACTATGAGATCAGCCGGATTCTGAATCACCAGCCGGATGTGCGCGTGAACGGTAAGCTGCAATCGAATGTCTCTATCCGCGAGATCGTTCTCCGCAAGCCCCTGTACTTCGGGCAGAAGGACCTTTCCGATGCCGGCAAGACCTTCGGCACGGACCTGGTCGAAAAACTGGTGGGAGAGACGCTGAAGCCCGTCCGCCAGAAAATTCAATCGTCGAACGACGACCTCAAAAAGGCGGCTGGCACGCTGCTGTCCGTGCAGGACGACCTCGGCGCCTTGCAGGAGGCCGAGACCGCTTTGAGTACCGTTAATCTCAAGCTGGAACAGTTCGACAAGCATGGTGTGGAAGCCAAGCTCGAAAAGCAGATCGCCTTCAACGACGACGCGGCATTCTGCGACGAAGTCGACGAGATCGCGCAGGAGTGGCTCGACGGCTTAAATGGGGTGATCGACACCACAGCCGAAACGCTCGATGAAGTGAAGGTTCCGGAATCCAAGCACAACGGCGCGTTCTTCAAAAACTATGACGTGAAGCTTGCCGCACTGAAAGCGACCCTCACGGCAGCCCGCGCCGTCGCCAGCAAGATCGAAGAGGTCCAGGCCGAGCTTGGAACGCTTCATGAAGAGCTCGACGCGACCAAGGACGGCCTCAAGGACGAATTCGCGGAAGTCGAACGGCAACTGGTCGAGGCCCTGAAGTCTCAGGGCGTCACGTCGATTCAGCCCGACGACTACGTCGCGCTCAAGAACGAGAAGACCGAGCTCGGGGCCACGATCGCGGATCTCTCAAAGAAGACCGCGAAGGAAAACGAGCGCAAGGACGCCTTGGTCAAGGTACTCAGCGATAGGAACGCGGCACTGTTGCAGGAGTTTCAGCTCATCTCCGCCGACCTCGAAAAGATCAACAAGGCTCAGGGCTCACTCAAGGTCGCGCCTGTATTCAAAGGTGACAAGGCCGCCTTTCGCGGCCACATGGAGCAGGTCTTTGCCGGCAGCGGCCTTCGGAAGGACTACTATCAGGAACTTGCCACGAAATACGAGGACTTCGGTGAGATTTTCCGCGACCTCGACAACGCCGCCACGATCACGAAGGGCAAGTCCGAGACCTTCAAGGAGCTTTTCGCGAAGAATCTGACCGCTCTTCTCACCTATCAGGTGCCGAATGCCTATGAGGTCACGTACCGAAACAAGCCGCTAAAATCCCATTCGCTTGGCCAGCGCGCGTCGGCGATGATGCTGTTTCTGCTGAGCCAGGACGAGAACGATGTTCTCCTGATCGACCAGCCGGAAGACGATCTCGATAGCCAGACCGTCTATGAAGAGGTGGTCAAGCTCCTCCGGGACATCAAAGCCCGGCGACAGTTCATCTTTGTGACGCACAACGCCAACTTCCCGGTCCTCGGGGACGCCGAAAGTGTGACCGCCTGCCATACCGAGGACGAGGTTGCGACGGCCGTGTCAGCCAGCATCGACAACAAGGAGTGCCAAGCCAAGATCGTCAAAATCATGGAAGGCGGCGAGGAAGCGTTCGAGCGCCGAAAAGTCATCTATCAGGTCTGGAATACCGCGTGACCAGGTTCACCGTCCGTACCGTGTTGGCTTGTCTAGAGGCGGGCGATTGCTTTGCCTGACCGGATCGCCATTCTTGGTTGGGGCTCACTGCTCTGGGACCCGCGCCCGGAATTCGATCAATGGCACAATGACTGGCAGCTTGATGGGCCGCTGTTAAAAATCGAGTTCTCCCGTATCTCGATATCGCGTGCCGGCGCCTTGACTCTCGTTCTGGATTCCCGGAACGGCGCTGACAACCAAGTTGCTTACTGCCTGAGCAAGAGAGGCGACGTTTCGCGCGCAATGGAAGATCTCCGGCTACGCGAGGGCACAACCAGGCCAAATATCGGCTTCGTCCACCACGATGGACGGGGTCAGTCGCGAGATCGGCAAACACATGCCACCATCGCCACGTGGTCGACAGCGCAGAGATTCGACGCCGTCGTCTGGACTGATTTGCAGAGCAACTTCCCGGCGAAGACGGGTAAGCCGTTCTCAGTCGACACGGCAATGGCATACCTCCAGCGTCTCCCTCAAGCCGGTCGCCGAGCCGCGTCCGAGTACATCAACAAAGCGCCTGCTTTCGTCGCCACGCCACTCCGCAGAAAAGTTGCAGCGACGCATGCCTGATCTCGACTTCACCGGGCTCTCAGACCAGGACGCAAGCGTAGTTAAATGCGCGATTGCTCGCCAAGAAAATTTTCACGGCTACATTCCTTCGCAGAGCCTCGCATTCATCGTTCACAACTATCGCGCGCTCGCGTCTTCCGGCGTTCTCGAGGCGCCGTGGCTGGACGCCTACATGCACGCCTCCCATCTCAGCACGTTTGGTGAGCAAGTCGTTAGGGACGTGTTCGATGCATGTGATCGTGCGCGGCTCCGTGAGCTCAAGCCACTTGGCGATTCTATAGTCTTGGGTCGTGATGAGCGTGACCGGATCACTCTGTTTCGGGGCTGCGCGGGGCCTGTGCACAGTCTCGGCATGTCGTGGACGCCATCGCTCGACAAGGCGATCTGGTATGCGGCCCATCATGCCGAATACTATCAGCTCGACAACAAAGCGGTGTATGTCGCGACCGTCCCAGTCAACGACATCTATTGCCGCCTTGACCATTACGATGACGATTTCATCGTCCGCCCGCGCGAAGCGTGGCCTGTGGATGTGCCAGTGAAAGAATTTCGACTAGATCGGCCGCGCTGAGGTGAATGACGAAGCGGGCAGCGATCATTTCGGACTGTTCAATGGAATCTCCACTCGCTCTCTGATGATGACGATACCCCCAAGTCTGGCTCTCGGGTCATCCTCGTCAACGCCTTCCAAAACGACAGGCGCGTCCGGCGTTTCTGCGGCACGGTTCACAATATCCAGGACATAGCGCGGAAGAGGTTCCACTCGAACAGGCGGCGGCTCGCGGCCTGCCGTCCCTTCTCGCACGCTTCGCTGACTTACGCCTACGGCGAATGCTCTCACTCGCTGAGGTAGATTCATGCTGGCTTGAACGCCGCCCACGCAATCGAATAGACAAGGCATCGGCGCCGAGATCGTCCGTGCCGTGTCACGATCGAGCGTCTTTGCATGTCGAAGGATGTTCATGGCGTGAGCATCGGCATAGGTCATTCCCCCGAAATATGGATGGAGCCTTGGGCACGGGGCACAGAATCCCAACTTAGGTGCCTTGTCCTGGAATCGATTGTCGTAAAGCGCGTAGGCCGGCCAGAAGCGATTTCCAGCATCGCGTATCAGATCGTCGATCTGGAATGTTGTCTTACCGCTGCGCGGCGACCCGATTGCTTTGTAGACCCACTCCTTTCCTATTTGCTTCGCCCTCTTCGCCTGCACCCGGACGCTGAACCACTGACCACCCGTTCCACCGAAGTGCCATTCCCAGTCCGCCCCGGTTATCGGCTCCGGATACGGCGCGTTCAGACTCTTGACGTGCGCGATGCTCACGACCTGCATCGTGAGCGTGTTATCGCGCGGGAAGTAGCGCGACAAATCCAGAAGGAACCGTTCTGTGATTGTCTCCTCACCGTATTGAAGCTGTATTCGCACAACGTGCCCCGGCCTATACGGGAACTGACTCGCATCTTGCATGTCCTGTGCTGCGCCCAGGCAAATCCAGTCGAGAAGAGCAGAAATGGCATTCATCACTGAAGTCCTCCTAGACCCTGATGTTAGCCAATCCTGAGGACATGTGTGCGGTACAGGACCTGGCTCTACTCGGCCGCATAGGCAACCGACACCGCCTTTTCACCGCCGATTGCCTTCGTTTATTCGATGGTCGCGCTTCAAGTCTTTCTTTGGGTCACGGCTTCTGCATTTCATTTCGTGCAGAACCGCGACCGACAGCCCTGCGCAGGCACTGAACGTGTCCCAATCTGCTGCAGCTTCGGTCGAACGCAGGTGTCCTTCACGAGCTCGTCTCGGAGTGATGATCAGGTCTTGGGCAACTGTTCTCCCCAATCCGCAGGAGGCACGCATGGCCGTCAGTAGGTTCTTGACAGCAGAGGAGGTGTCGGAGCGCTACCGTGGCGAGGTTTCCGTGGGAACGTTGCGAAACTGGAGGGCAATGCGGATTGGGCCCCCTTTCATCAAGATTGGCAAAGCGGTGCTCTATCCATTGGAACTACTCGACGCGTGGGACCAAAAAAACATGGTGATGTGTCGGCCATCAAGGGTCGCTTGAAGCCAGCAAGAAATAAGGGCTGGAATGAGCTTGCGCTGGCGGCCGAATGGCTTGGAGAACGGAGTGGCGCACTTACGGTCTTCGCTTACGGGCGATATTTAACCGGCCTTGACACGGCACTAATTGCTAAGGGGTTAGGGCTTCAATCACGGCTTCTAGCGCCCCGATTGCAGAGTAGGCAGTGCTACGGCTGCAGCGTTCTTTCGTCCGAGCAACCTTCCCAGGATGTATGAGGTTACGAAAGTCTTTCGCCAACATCGCCGCCGTGGTCGCGTTAGCATTGAGCACGCCGAGGTCCTTGGCGACCACGATGCAATCGTGAAGAACAAAGTCGTTCAAATCCTTCTTCGCGCCTCGCACGACGGGAGCCCGAGCGGTGGCTTCTCGTTGAGCCTTGGTGAATTCGCCGAGCTTCCAGTGCAGGAGCGCTTCGATGGAAGCGCCAGCGAGTACCGTCGCAGCCTTCCATTCTGAGTTCTTTAGAGACCTGTGGGCCGCACCGACGTCGGCCCGGATGCTTTCTTTCAGATCGTTGTCTTTGATGAACAGCAAGGTCGTGTGGACGGGCGGGGGCCTCTCGTCGGGGCACATTGTAAATGCGTTGCGTATGTCCAATATGATCGCCGGGCTGATGCCGCCGCCTTTCCCGTTCTGCCAGGACGTCAATACGGTATCTACTGTGCTTGTGTTGACGACCAGCATTGCAAATTGCTCGGGCGGGCAAGTGATGAGCTCGTCTGGTACCTTTTTGATCAAGTCGAGAAGGCCCCTGAGCGCAGGGCTTTGGCCCGCTCCGAAACTCTGAACGCCTGCCGATTGCAGTGTCGGAAAGATCTCGTTGATCGTACGCACGACCTGACTAGGCATAACAGCTGGCATATTTTGCCTCTTAGAACATTCGCGGAGATGCGGGATCTGATCTGGCGCTCTAGCCCTTCTACAACATCTTGCTGCTACATCGGAATTCGTCGATCACATCTATGAGATTCGGAAGTAGAGACGTTCAACAATTTAGGCTGGCATGGCTGTGGGCTCACGAGTCTAAAGCGCACTTTGAAATGTGAGCGACCGTGCTGGAAATCTATGTGCCGGGAACGTGCCTGACCGAACAGGATGACTACGAACCGTGACCAACTACCGTCCCCTATCAGCGTCCCCTATCGTTTCAAGTACGCTGAAAAACACCGCAATATCGGCAACATACACGCTCCCTCGCGCTGGTGCACAACCACCCCTCGGGAGATCCCAAGCCCTCGCGCGAGGACATCGAGATGACGAAGGAAATCCAGAAGGCTTCGTCGGCGCTGGGCATTGCGATCCACGATCACCTGGTGATCGGCCGCAAGGGCCACGCAAGCTTCCGGAGCCTGGGGCTGCTGTAGCGTTTGCAAGCCGTCACAAAAGGAATCACTCTCCGCCGATAGACAGGCTCAGGAGGGTGGCAATGCGGTGGTTGATCCGGTCGATTTGCGGCGTGGGCGCGTCGATGGCGCTTCTCGGCACGGCGCTCGCCGCCGACCTCAATCCCGCAGCGGTCGTCTATACACTTCCCGACAAGATCGCCTGGAAGTCGACCGGCTCCGGCTCCGAGCAGGCGATCCTGGCGGGAGATCCGTCGAAGCCCGGCCTCTATATCGTCCTGACAAAGTGGCTGCCGAACAACATGAGCCGGCCGCATTTCCATCCCAACGATCGCTTCATCACCGTGATCAAGGGCACTTGGTGGATGGGCACGGGCACCACTTTCGATCCCGCCGGCACCACGCCTGTCCCGGCCGGCACTTTCGTCACGCACTTCGGCAAGCAGGTGCACTATGACGGCGCCAAGGACGAGGAGGTCGTTCTGTTGATCACCGGCGAAGGCCCGGCCACCTCGACACGCGTAGAGCAGAAATAGCATGCCAACGTTGCTCGCCAAGAATGCCGACGTCCTCGTCACCATGGATGGCCAGCGCCGCGAACTGAAAGGCGCCGGCATCTACGCCGAGAACGGCATGATCAAGCAGGTCGGACCGATGTCCGAACTGCCGGCCAAGGCCGACACGGTGATCGACCTCAGCGGGCAGATCGTGCTGCCGGGCTTCGTCAATACGCACCATCACCTCAACCAGACACTGACCCGCAACTTTCCGGGCGCGCAGAACAACAATCTCTTTCCCTGGCTGAAGGCGCTCTATCGCGCGTGGGCGCGAATCGATGCCGAGGCATCGCGCGCGAGCACGCTTGTCGGTCTGGCCGAGCTCGCCCTGTCGGGCTGCACCACCGTGTTCGACCACACCTATCTCTTCAAGAACGGCAACTCGGTCGACTGCCAGGTCGAAGCGGCGCGCGATTTGGGCATCCGCTTCCACGCCAGCCGAGGATCGATGTCGCTGGGCGAGTCCAGGGGCGGCCTGCCGCCGGACGAATGCGTCGAGGACGAGGACTTCATCCTCAAGGACTGCGAGCGCGTGATCGGAAAGCATCACGATGCCTCGGTCGGCTCGATGACACAGATCGTATTGGCGCCCTGCTCGCCCTTCACCGTGACGGAAGGCCTGCTGAAGGAGTCGGCGGCGATCGCGCGGCGGCACAAGGTCCGGCTGCACACCCACCTCTGCGAGACCATCGACGAGGAGCGCGACACGCTCAGACGCTTCGGGATGCGGCCGGTCGACTGGATGGAGACCTTGGGCTGGCTGGAGAGCGACGTGTGGTTCGCACACGCCATCCACGTCAACGACACGGAAATCGCGAAGTTCGCCGCGGCCGGCTGCGGCGTGGCTCATTGCCCCTGCTCCAACATGCGGCTGGCCTCGGGCATCGCGCCGATCCGGCGCTACATGCTCGCCGGCGTGAAGGTCGGGCTGGGCGTCGACGGCTCGGCCAGCAACGATTCCTCGAATATGCTGGCCGAGGTCCGCCAGGCCATGCTGCTCGCCCGGCTCGAGCTCGGCTTGCGCACCGCCGGCCGCCCGATCGCCGAGAGCGAGTGGATGGCGGCACGCCAGGTGCTCGAGCTGGCGACCGTGGGCGGAGCCGAAGTCCTGGGGCGCAGCGACATCGGCTCGCTGGAGCCCGGCAAGTGTGCGGATTTCTTCTCGCTCGACCTCGGTACACTGGGCTATGCCGGGGCATTGCACGATCCCGTGGCGGCGGTGGTGTTCTGTGCACCTCAGGCGGCGCGGCATACGGTCATCAACGGCAAAGCCGTTGTAAAGGACGGCGCGATCGTGACCATGGACATGCAGCCGGTGATCGCCACCCACAACAAGTGCGCGGCCAGGCTGCTGGAGGGCTGAATGGCGGGCAAGATCTACGTAGGCATCGGCGGCTGGACGTTCGAACCGTGGCGCGGAGTGTTCTATCCCGACGATCTCACGCAGAAGCGCGAGCTCGAATACGCCGCGAGCAAGCTCACCTCGATCGAGATCAACGGCACCTATTACTCCTCCTTCAAGCCCGCGAGCTGGGCCAAGTGGAAGAGCGAGACGCCCGACGGCTTCGTCTTCGCGATGAAGGCCTCGCGCTTCTGCACCAACCGCCGCGTGCTGGCCGAGGCGGGTGAATCGATTCAGCGCTACGTGACCCAGGGGCTCGTCGAGCTCGGCGATCGCCTCGGCCCGATCAATTGGCAGTTCATGGGCACCAAGAAGTTCGATCCGGACGATATCGCGGCCTTCCTGAAGCTGCTGCCGACCTGCGTCGGCAAGTTGCCGCTGCGGCATGCGCTCGAGGTGCGGCACGACAGCTTCAAGGACAAGCGCTTCTACGACCTCTGCCGCAAGCACAACGTGGCGATCGTCTATGCGCACGACGCCGACTTCCCCGAGATCGATGAGCCGACGGCCGACTTCACCTACGCCCGCCTCATGAAGAGCGAAGAAAAGGTGAAGACCGGCTACAAGCCCGCCGAGCTCGACAAGTGGGCCAAGAAGGCGAAGGCCTGGGCCAAGAAGGGGGACGCCTTTGTCTATTTCATCTCGGGCGCGAAAGTCCGCAATCCCGCCGCCGCACAGGCATTGATCGAAAGGGTTTGAGCAATGATTGAGTCCTTTCCCGCGAACTTCAGAATCCAGGAGATCGCCCTCGACGGCGTGACGATCCATACGAGGATCGGCGGCACAGGACCGGCCGTGTTGCTTCTGCACGGCTTTGCCGACACCGGCGACATGTGGGCGCCACTTGGCGCAACGCTTGCGAAGACGAACACGGTCGTCGTGCCCGATCTGCGCGGCATGGGTTTCTCCTCGCAGCCGAAGGGCGGCTACGACAAGAAGACCCAGGGACAGGACATGGCGCGTCTCCTCGACGCGCTGAAGATCGACACGGCAGCGCTGGTGACCCACGACATCGGCAACATGGTGGGCTACGCGCTGGCGGCGCAGTTTCCGGGCAAGATCTCGCGCTGGATCGTCATGGACGCGCCGCTGCCCGGCATCGGGCCGTGGGAAGAGATCCTCAAGAGCCCGATGCTCTGGCACTTCAATTTTCGTGGTCCCGACATGGAGCGCCTGGTCGCCGGCCGCGAGCGCATCTATCTCGACCGCTTCTACAATGAACTCTCCGCCACGCCGGCGTCGATCGACGAGGCGACGCGCAATCACTATGCGGCGATCTATGGACGACCGGGCAACATGCACTGCGCGTTCGAGCAGTTCGCGGCCTTCACCCAGGATGCCATCGACAACAAGGAACTCGCCGCCAAAGGCAAGCTCGCGATGCCGGTGCTGGCGATCGGCGCTGACAAGTCGTTCGGCACGGCCCAGGCCGACGTCCTGCGCTTTGTCGCCAGCAACGTCACAGGCCAAGTCATCGCCAACTCCGGCCACTGGCTGATGGAAGAACAGCCCGCCGCCACGATGGCCGCCATCACGTCCTTCCTGACAAAATAGCTGCCGCCCGCTTGACTCCCGGGAGGGTCAGGCACAATAGTTAACGCCATGGTTAACTATCAGCCGACCGGCCTCGACCGGACGTTCGCCGCCCTCGCCGATCCGACACGCCGCGCCCTGCTGGCGCGGCTCGAGCAGGAGAAGCAGGAGAGCCTCACCATCAGCGAGCTCGCAAAGCCCTTCCCGGTGTCGCTCCCCGCAATCATGAAGCACCTCGACGTGCTGAGCGATGCGGGCCTGATCCAGCGGACCAAGACAGGGCGCAGCGTCGCCTGCCAGTTGACCCCGGCGCCGATGGAGCACGCGATGGAATGGCTCGCCCGCTACGAACGCTACTGGACGGACCAGCTCGACCGGCTCGCCGCATTCCTGGAGAAGGACCAATGGACGCCAAGCCCAGCCTCACCCTCAAGCGCCGACTCAAGGCCCCGCCGGAAAAAGTCTACCAAGCCTGGACGAACCCCTCGCAAATGACGCGCTGGTGGGGTGGCAACAACGAAGCCACCCGCACCGCCGAGACGGACCTTAGGGTCGGCGGTCGGTTCCATGTCGGCTTCAAGGGCGACACGGGCGAGCAGCACGACGTGAGCGGCGTCTACAAGGAGGTCGTTCCCAACCGCAAGCTGGTGTTCAGCTGGGCATGGCGCACGACACCCGAGCGCGAATCGCAGGTTACGATCGACATCAAGCCCGACGCGGATGGCTCGATCCTGACGCTGACGCACGAGCAGTTCTTCAACGAGAAAGCCCGCGACGACCACAATCGCGGCTGGAGCTTCGGACTCGACCAGCTCGAGAAGCTGTTCCCGTGAACCTCGACGACTGGCGCATGCCCGCCGACCTCACCGACGCCGGCGCGCAAGCCAAGCTATTCGACAGCCTGCCGCGCGACGCCGGAAGCCTTGCGAAGATCGTACAGGGTCTGCTGATGCACGAGCACATCGCGCCCGCCTATGGTCTGACCTTGAGCGCTGAGCAGCACGAGCAGGCGCATACACGGCCGGTCGAGGCGATGCTGAGGAGCATCGTGGCACACGACCCGCGGCCGCTTTCGATCGTGCGGCCACCGGGCGAACGCCAGATCGGCGTGTGCCGGCATTTCACCCTGATGCATGTCGCCATGCTTCGGCATGCCGGTGTGCCGGTGTGCCGGCACGCGCCCGCTGCGGCTTCGGCGCCTATTTCCAGAAGGGCAAGTTCCTCGACCACTGGGTCACTGAATACTGGAACGCGGAAGCCGGCCGTTGGGCATTGGTCGACGCGCAGCTCGATGACCGCCAGCAGGAGCTTTTCAAGGTCTCGTTCGATCCATTCGACGTGCCCCGCGATCAGTTCCTGGTCGCGGGCGATGCCTGGCACCTCTACAGATCCGGCAATGTCCCGGCGGACGACTTCTGCATCCTCGACCTCAAGGGTGACTGGCTGATCGCGGGCAACCTGATGCGCGACATCGCCGCCCTCAACAATCGCGAAATGCTGCCCTGGGATTGCTGGGACCCGATGCCCCGGCCCGGCGCTGAGGTCGACCTCGTGCGCTTCGACCGTCTGGCCCTGCTGTCCAGCGACCCTGATTCCGACGAAGCGGAGTTGCAGGCCGTCTACAGCACCGAATTTGCCGTGCCGTGCGTCGTCATGAATGCGGTCCGAAACCGCCGCGAAACGGTCTGAGGGCCTATTTTCGAGGCTCGGTGAAAGTTGTAGGCTTGGGATCTTCCACGGAGGATCCCATGCCCGCACTCTCGCTCGATCACTGGAACGTCTACTGCAAGGACCTGAAGGCGACGGTCGACTTCTACGAGAAGTACGTCGGCCTCTACGCGGGCGATCGTCCCCCCTTCGCCTTCCCCGGCGCATGGCTCTATGCCGGCGACAAGGCGATCCTGCATCTCATTTCCGAGAGCGGCCGCAACGATCACGGCGGCGGCGCCATCGACCATGTCGCGATCAACTGCGCCGACATCCGCGGCACGATCGACACGATCAAGAAGGACGGCATCCCCTTCGAAGTGAAGAAGGTGCCGGCGCGCCCGTTGCAGCAGGTCTTCCTGCACGATCCCGACGGCATCATGATCGAGCTCAACTTCTGGCACGAAGCCGAGGTTCCCGAGATCGACATGTCTTCGAAGATCCCGGGCGAGCAACTCCGTACGCTCGCTCCGGCGAAGTGATCCTTCGTTCGCTCGCCGCCGCCGTCGCGCTCCTGACGGCCGGCGCCGCGGCGGCGCAACAGACCGAGACGATCTCATTCGAAAGCCGCCAGAAGGGCAAGCCGGTCGAAGTTCCGGCCACTGTCTATTGGCCCACCGGGCCCGGCCCGTTCGCCGCGCTGGTGATCCATCATGGCAGCGGCGGCGTCAGCGCCGCGCGCGAAGGCCGTTTCGCGCGCGAGATCGTGGCGATGGGCGTGGCGGCGGTGGTCATCGATTCCTTCAGGCCCCGCGGCGTCACCTCGACCGTCGAGGACCAGAGCGCCGTTACCGGCGCCGACTTCAATCTCGATGCGCTGGGCGCGTTGAAGGCGCTGGGCGGCAATCCCCGCATCGACCGCGCCCGCATCGGCATCACCGGCTTCTCAAAGGGCGGCACCTCGGCCCTGATGGCCGCGCACGAACGGCAGGTCGTCGCAGCTGGCGTGCCGGCGGGCCTGCGCTACGCACTGCACGTGCCGTTCTATCCTTCGTGCGCGAGCCAGTACTATCAACCCAAAACGACAGGCGCGCCGATCTACATGCTTCTGGGCGGCGCCGACACCTATGTCGGTGTCGAACCCTGCCAGACCTATGCCGATGCGCTGCGCGCCGGCGGCGCGCGCATCGAGGTGACGGTATTTCCAGGCGCCATGCACGGCTTCGACGGCGGTCGCGCCTGGTTCAGTGCCATGGGCGAGAACCACGCCAATTGCGTCTTTCAGCAGCAGGCCGACGGCACATGGGTCGAACGCAAGAGCGGCGTGTCGGTGTTCGGACCTGACGGCAAATCGATAGCAGGGGCGATGGGGAGGGCCTTGTCCGTCTGCCGCACCCTTGGCGTTAGCGGCGGCGTCAACGACGCGGCGGCCAAGCAATCGATGGAAGACCTGAAGAGCTACGTGCGACGCCACCTGCTCGGCGGGTGACGTGAACGCCTTCCAATCCATCCGGGCGATCGACTATACCGTCATCTTCGTGCGCGACATGCCGGCGATGCGTCGCTTCTACGAGGACATCCTGGGCTTCGTGCTGTCGCGGGAGCTGTCGCCCGACTGGATTGAGTACCAGGTCGGCGGCAACACCCTTGCCCTTGCCACGCCCAAGCGCACGGCAGCCGATGCGCCGACGCCCAAAGGTAGCGCCGCGCTTCAGCTCGCTTTCAAGGTCGACGTGGCCGACGTCGACGCGTGCGCCGAGGAACTCGCGCGCCACAAGGTCGACCTGCTTTCGCCGCCGACCAACCAGTCGTTCGGCCATCGCACGCTGTTCTTCCGCGATCCCGACGGCAACCTGCTGGAAGTGTTCGCCGACATCTAGTCGAGCGTCGGCATCGCCTTGAGCCATGCCCAGTAGTCCGCCGGCAGCAGATCCTGTCCGGCCAGCAGATGGCCGAGATACTCGCGCGTCGGCCGCAGCCCCTCGCCCACCAGCAGCGCCACGTAAGCAATCGCCTCGACGGTCTCGCCGGTGTCGGCGCGTACGATTGGCAAGGTGCGACGCTCGTAGTGGCCGCCCGCAACGCCCTCCCAGACATCGAGCACGTCGAAACCAGCGTCGGGCAATTCATTCAAGGTACCGTGCACGACTTTGCCCGGCGCGATCACGATATTGCCCGCGCCCGACCCCTTTTGGAGACGTCCGATCTTGTTGAATGCGAGTTCCCAGCCGTCGAGACGGCCGCCGATGCGGGCACCCATGCCGACGCCCTTCTCGGCCAGCCGGCCGTCGAGCAGGCGCGCCACGTTCATGTTCGAACCGTAGGCGAAGTACCGTTTCAGGCCAGCTGCCATACCCGCACCTTCTCGTCGTAGCCGCGGATCGCGAGCGGTCCCAGATCGCGGCCCCCGCTCTGGCGCGCGACCTCGCCCAACGCATCGGACACCAGCAGCCGCGCGCCCAGTTCCTTGGTGAGCTGCTCCAGCCGCGCCGCGAGATTCACCGTGTCGCCGATCACCGTGTATTCCTTGCGCAGGGCAGATCCCACCGTGCCGGTCACCGTGTCGCCGATATGGATGCCGATGCCGACCTTGAGCGCCTGCGCCGGCCGCGCGGCATTCCAGCGATCGATCGCGGCCAGCATCGCCTGTGCCGATGCGATGGCATCCTCCGCGGCGTCCGGATCGTCGAAGGGTGCGCCGAACAGGGCGAGGAAGCCGTCACCCAGGAACTTGTTCACGATGCCGTTGTGGCGATCGACGATCTCGACCATCTCAGCGAAGAAGTCATTGAGCAGCGCCACGGTCTGGGGCGCGGTACGCAGACGGGTCTGGGCGGTGAAGCCGCGGATGTCTAGGAACAGCACGCAGACCCGGCGGGTCTCGCTCGGCAGATCGGTCGGGGTCGCGAGCAGGCGATCGACCACCGCCGGCGAGACGTGCTGGCCGAACAGGTTGGTCACCCGGTCGCGTGCCGCGACAGCCGTCATCGAAGCCTCGAACTGGCGGCGCAGAGTCCGTGCCACCAGCCCGGCGACCAATCCGGCGAGCAGCAGGACGAGGCTGCGGCCGAGGTGATATTCCCAAGTCTCGTTCGCCTTCTCGGCCAACAGCGACAGCGGCAGCAGCCAGGCCGCCAGCGCCATCTGCTCGACCGCGGCGACGGCGCCCGTCCATAGCGAGAGCGCGAAATCGAGCCGCAAGGTCGAAAGCAGGATGAAGATGAAAAAGAGCAGCGGCGGCCAGGCGCCCAGCACGGTATGCGCCTCCATGCGCTTGCCCAACGCGAAGATGATGACGCCAGGCAGGCTTGTCTCGATCAGTGCGTTTAGGAAGCGCGCGTACCGTGGAAAGTCGAGACCGTGCGCGGACCGCCATTCGAGCACCTGCAAGGCTCCGAGTTCGTAGAGGATGAACGGCCCTACCGTTGCCACCGGCAGCCAGGGTGGGACGCCGTCCCGGAACAGTTGGCGCACCACGTTGGGGAATAGATAGACCATCGCCGTGGTCACCATGAGCAGCGCCGCCAGGATGACGGCGAGCGTGCGCATGCGCTGCCGTTCGCTGCGCATGATCTCGCGCCGCAGCGCGTCGGCGTAATCGCCGGAGAGTGTCGTGGCCATGCGGCCCACGGTAGCCCGCCTTGCACCGAACATGCTACCAAGCCGCATGCAGATGGCGGAGATCGCACGGGAATTTCGGGGCATGGCGGCCAATCTGGCCCTGCGCATGCCGATCTCCTGGATCAACATCCTGGCGGGGCCGTCGGTCACGGTCGACGGCCGCGTCCTCGACAGCCGCACCCAGTGGTTCCTCCAGCTCCTGGCCCGCAGCGGCCAGAAGCCCCTGCCCCAGCTCGGCGTCGCCAAGGGGCGCGAGGAGTTCGACGCCTTCCAGGCGATCATGGGTGGACGTCCCGCCATTGTCGGCGAGATCGTCGACCGCACGGTGGGCACACCCACAGGCAAGGTGCGTGTCCGCATCTATCGCCCCGCCGGCTCGGTGGCCCGCCTGCTGCCGACCATCCTCTATTTCCACGGCGGAGGCTGGGTGATCGGGAGCCTCGAGGGCTACGACCTGCCGTGCCGCTTCTTTTGTGCCCGCTCCGGCTGCGCGGTCGTGGCCATCGATTATCGACTGGCACCCGAGCATAAATTTCCCGCCGCCGTGGACGACGCGATCACGGCGTTCCGCTGGCTCTCGACCAATGCCGCAAGCCTTGGCCTCGATCCGGCGCGCATCGTGGTGGCGGGCGACTCAGCCGGCGGCACCCTGGCCGCGGTCGTGGCGCAAGAGATGCGCGGGCAACCCGATGCGCCATGCCTGCAATGGCTGATCTATCCCGCGACAGATCCTGCCGGCAAAACCCATTCGCAGGAAAGCTGCGGCACTGGGTTCCTGCTGACCCGCGACGACATGGAATGGTTTGCCGGCCACTATCTCGACGCCGGAGCCGATACCTCCGATCCCCGGATTTCCCCGTTGCGCGCGGCCGACCTGTCCGGTCTGCCGCCGGCACTGATCTACACGGCGGGATTCGATCCGTTGCGCGACGAGGGCCAGGCCTACGCCGAGCGGCTCGCGGCGGCCGGCGTCAAAACGATCCATCGCGAATTCGAATCTTTGATTCATGGTTTCATTGGCATGCGAGGTGCATTGCAGGGCGCAGCGCGGGCGATGGACGACATGGTCGTGGGACTTCGCCACGAATTGGCGGGGCTGGCCAGGTGATTGGCACGTTGAACAGGCACTGGAAATGAACGAACACATGGCGACCGCCGCGGCGGGCGACCGGCCCGGCCGGCGCGAACAGAATAAGGCGGAGAACCGCGCGGCCCTGCTCAAGGCGGCCCGCAGCGTCTTCGCGGAAATCGGCTATGGCGCGGCAGGCGTGCGCGACATCGTGCGCCGCACCGATCTCGCGTCGGGCACTTTCTACAATTATTTCAAGGATAAGGAAGAGATCTTCAGCGCCGTCGTCGTCGACATGAGCGCGGAGTTGCTGGCGCGCCACCAGAAGGGCCGCGTCAAGGCGAAGACTGCCGAGGAATTCATCCGCAGCCATTGCACGGTCTACATGAACTTCGTCGCGGCCGATCCCGAGATCCTCGCCTTCGGCCGCAACAATGTGGGCGCCGTCCGCAACCTGATCGACAAGCCCGACCTGCGCCATCTCGCCGATGCGCTCAATGCCGACATCGTCTCGGCGATCTCGCGCGGCATCCTGCCCAACGTCGACCCGGCCTACCTGATCGCCTCGCTCTCGGGCATCGTGTTCGAAATCTCCGTCATCATGCTGTCGCGCACCCCGGTCGATCCGGCAGGCGCCGCCGACTTCGCCGCCCGCATGCTGCTGGGCGGCCTCGGCAACCTGCCGCGCCGCGCCTAGCGCGACTGAACGCCCAGCAGCAGCAGAACCGCCGACAAAGTGAAGATGCTGGCGCCGGTCGAGATCACCACGGCATTCGTCGCCAGCCCCACGCCGGTCCGGTAGAGCTGGGCCACGAGATAGACGTTGGCGCCCGCCGGCATCGCGGCATTGATCGTGGCCACCGTGAGCCACAGTGCATCCAGCGTGAAGAGGTAGCGGCCCGCAACCCAGACGATGAGCGGCAGCACGGCCAGCTTGAAGACGCTGGTGATCGCCGCGCGTTGCCAATGCTCCTTCAGGCCCACGTGGGCCAACGACGCGCCCGCCATGATGAGGCCACAGGGCGGCGCCGCAGTTGCCAGCGCCTGCAGGACGCGGTCGATCACGACAGGCGTGCCGAGCCCCGGCACGAAGGCGGTGGTCTCGGACCATGCGAGCCCCGCGAAGATCGAGGGGATCACCGGATGCTTGAGCATCATCAACGCCGCGCCGCCCAACTTGCGCAGCAGGCCGGTGCGCGCGCCGCCCTGCTGGTCGATTTCCATCAGGAACGACGAGAGCGTCAGCAAAACCAGCGAATTGACCGAGATGATCATCAGCAGCGGCACCAGCCCCGCCTCGCCGAAGGCGTAGGAGACGAAGGGAATGCCGATGCCGACGCCGTTGGAGAAGGTGCTGGAGAGCGCGAACACGGTACGATCGCCCAGCCGCATCCCCAGGACGCGGCCCAGCATCATCAGCGGGAAGTAAAGCAGCAGTGCCGTACCGAAGAACACCACGAGGATGTCGAACGACAGCGCTTCGACCCGCACCTTCGACATCGAGCGAAAGAGCAGCGCGGGAAAGAGCGCGTAGAAAGTGACGTTGGTCAGGCCGCGCAGGCCCTCGGGCGAGAGCAGCTTCGAGCGCCCGATCACCCAGCCCACCGCCACCGTGCCGAACACCGGCACGATGATGTCGAGAATCGCGTTCATGGCCCTGCCGCCCGATGGGCGGTTAGGCCGCCATCGCGAGGTTGCTGTAGCGCGTCAGGTGATGCTGCTGGTTGCCGAACATCAGGTCGATCATGGTGAGCCGCTTGAAGTAGTGGCTGACCGAGAGCTCATCGGTGACGCCCATGCCGCCGTGCATCTGCACAGCGCTCTGGCCGCAGAACTTACCCGACTTGCCGATCTGGACCTTGGCGCCCGACGCCGCCTTGTGGCGCACGATCGGATCCTTGTCCTCGATCTTGAGCGAGGCCATCAGGGTCATCGAGCGCGCTTCCTGGGCGTTGGTGAAGCAGTCGACCATGCGGTGCTGCAGCACCTGGAACTTGCCGATCGCGACGCCGAACTGCTT
>CAIWTJ010000247.1 GCA_903915535.1 Enhydrobacter aerosaccus | reverse complement strand
GTCGCCGCTCGCCGTCAGCATGATGATGCCGACCTTGCGGCTGCGCTCGCGCAGGAAGCGGGCGAGGGCAAAGCCGTCGTCGCCGCCCGGCAGCCGCAGATCCAGCAGTACGAGGGCGGCCGGATCTTTTTCGACCAACTTCCGCAGAGCGGCACCAGACTCGACGCCCGAGGCGCGATAGCCGTTCTCGCCCAGGAAATCGATCAGCGTTTCACGCTGAAACTGCTCGTCCTCGACAACAATGACGTGCGGGCGGGTGTCTTTTGAGCGAACGGCCATCTGTGGCCATCCTGCCGTCCGGGGGCGCCAACCTCAAGGTCTCCACAACGAAACAGCGGCGCCGGAGGGGGGGCGCCGCTGCTGGGTCGGTGATGGGAGTCCCGACCATCTTCTCGCCGGAGGTGTGCGTCCGGCGAAAGGGAATTTCGTTAGGTTTTAGCGGTTGCCCGTCAGGGTCGGGCTGGCGAGCGGCACCTGGCCATGGAGCGCCGACAGCAGCATCTGGCGGCCTTCTTCCTTGGACATTGGCGGCAGCTGGTACTGCGGCGCCGGAGCGGCGGTGGCGATCGAGACCGCGGGAGCGGCCGCTTCGGTGTCGGAGAGCGGGGCGGCATAGACCCGGCTGCAGATCATGGTGGCGAGCACGCCGGAGGTAAGGAGAACGAGAACTTCCTTGACCATCGGACGGTACAAAATCGTCATCATGTTCAGCACTCCTGCTCGGGCGTTGCGCCCCGTTTTTCGATGAGGCGAAGGTACGACCGGCCGGTTTCTTCAGAATTGCGAAAAAACACCATTTGGTTTCGTCTGTATCGCAGCGGTCAGCCGTCGGTCGGCGCTCGCGTAACCCACGAAACATCTTCGGCGCGCCGCGTTACCGGCAGGAAACACGGGGAGGCGACGATGGGGGATGAGCGAATTTCCCAGTGAAAGACAGAGAGTCGAACGCGTCCTCACCGATCGCCTGATGACCGGCAACGTCACGTTGCGGGTCCTGGCGCTCAGCCTCTGGGCGGTGTTCGCCGTCATCTACTGGGGCGTGGCGCCGTGGTGGATGCTCGCCGGGCCGTTCGCTGTGCACATCGCGGCCATGGCCGGCTTCATCCTGCTGTCGCGCGCTTACCGCGCCCGGCCGGAGTCGCGCACGATCCACACGTGGCGACGCGACTACATCCTCTACGCCGGGCTGACGGGCATCTCCTACGGCGCGGGCGGCGCGATGCTGGTGATGCTGCCACCGGTCGAACCGCGCCTCGTCATCACGACGGCGCTGCTGCTGTGCGCCGCGCTGGCACCTGGCCGTCTCTATGAGCCACGCTCCTATCTCGCCTTCTCGGGTTCCTCGCTCATCCTCCTGGCGGCCGGCCTGCTGCAATCGGAGGACGCGCTGTCATGGGCCCTCGGCTTCGGTGCGTTGCTCTATCTCGTGGCGCTCAACCTGCAAAACCGGCCCCAGCACATCGCCCAGCGCCAGCAGGTCGAACTCACGATCGCCAACGCGGATCTCGCAAAGCGCCACCAGGCGGCCGAAGCCGATGCGCGGCTGGCGCGGGACACGCTGAAGGAAGCGATCGAGAACCTGCCGCACTCGGTGGTGCTGTGGGGCGCCGACGACAAGCTCGTGCTGTGCAACCTCAACTACGCCAAGAGCCTGCCCGACCTGCCCGAAGCCACTACGCCCGGCGTGGATTTCACCGATGCGCTGAACGCCGTTGCCTATCGCTCGCCCGAGTCGATGCGGCCGAACGGCGACGCGCAGGCCTTCATCGCGGGCACCACCCACGTCTATCGCCACGGCGGCATGGCCGAATACCCCGTCGGTGACGGCCGCTGGCTGCGCGGCCAGGCCCGCCGCACCTCGAGCGGCGGCACCGTCACCACCATCATCGACATCACCGAGCTGAAGCGGCGCGAGAAGGAAGCGACGGACTCACGCGCGGTGCTGCAGTCGGTGTTCGACAATATGAGCGACGGCGTCCTGCTCTACGAGGCCGACGGCCGCTGGGTCTATCAGAACCGCGCGATGGCGCGCATCCACGAGATGTCGGACGATCTGCTCAAGACGCTGCCGACCTTCGCCGACATCGTGCGCTACCGCGCGTGGCGCGGCGACTACGGCCGTCTCGAGGAACTGCCCGGCGGACTGGAAGGTTGGATCGCCAGCCGCGTGAGCCATTTCCATGATGCCGAGCAGCCGCCCGAACGGCGGCGCGCCGTCTCGGGCCGCACCGTCGAAGTCTCGTACCGGCGGCTGAGCGACGGCCGCGTGCTCACCATCCATCGCGACATCACCGAGATCGTCCAGCAGGAAGAGCGGCTGAAGGCGGCGCGCGCCGAATCGGAAGACACACGCACCACGTTGCAGACCGTGCTCGACAACATGATCGACGGCGTCATGCTGTTCGACGAGGACTTCCGCTGGCGCTTCATGAATCGCCAGCTCATGGAGTTCCAGAGATTCTCCGGCGAGGTCGCTTTCCCGGGTGCCTCCGGCTACGACATCCTGCGCTTTCAAGCCCGGCGGGGCGATTTCGGGCCGGCGACCAGCGAGGCCGCGATCGAGGCGATGGTCGAGGAGCGTGCCCAGCGCATGCTCGACCCGAACGGCACGCGCTACGAGCGCCGCACGGCGTCGGGCCGCATCATCGAGTTCAACTTCAAGCCGCTGCCGACCGGCGGCACGCTCGCGATCTACCGCGACATCACAGAGCTCAAGGAGCAGCAGGCCGTGGCCGAACAGGCGCGCGCCAAGGCCGAGGCAGCACAAACCCTGCTCGACGATGCGCTGGGCAGCATGACCAGTGGCGTCGCGATCTGGGGTCCCGACGAGCGGCTGATCCAGTGCAACGACGCCTACAAGGCCGTGAACTGGAACATTCCCGCCATCGTCACCCCGGGCACGACCATCGAGGTGGCGGCGCGGGCGGCGATGCGGGCGCAGTACGAATTGCTCGACCTGCCGGTACCCGAAGCCCAGGTCGAGCAGCTGGCCCAGCAGGTCATCAAGCAGCACCGGCTGGGCAAGGGCGCGATGGAATTCCCGATCGGCCCGCAGGCCTGGACGCGCCTCACGGCGGCACGCACCAAGTCGGGCGGCTCGGTATCGCTGTTCTCCGACATCACCGAATTGCGCCACCGCCAGCGCGACCTGCGCAAGGAACGCGACTCGGCCCAGGCCGCGCGCGACGAGGCCGAGGCCGCCAACCAGGCGAAGTCGACCTTCCTCGCCACCATGAGCCACGAGATCCGCACGCCGATGAACGGCGTGGTGGGCACCGCCGAGCTGCTCGAGCGCGAACCGCTCAACGAGCGGCAGAAGCGGATGGTCGGCACGATCCGCAGTTCGGCGGGCTCGCTCCTGCGCATCATCGACGACGTCCTCGACTTCTCGAAGATCGAGGCCGGCCGCATGGAGCTGGAGGAGGCGCCGTTCTCGCTGCGCGCGCTGATCGACGGCGCGACCGAAACGCTCTCGGTGCAGGTCGAGAAGAAGGGCCTGGAGATCAACGCCATCGTCGAGCCGGGCACGCCCGACGCGGTGCTCGCTGATGCGATCCGCATCCGCCAAATCCTGTTCAACCTGATCGGCAACGCCACCAAGTTCACCGACCGCGGCACCATCACGGTGCGCGCCCGGGCGCTGGAATCCGACGCCGACCAGATGACCCTCAGCCTGTCGGTCAGCGACACCGGCATCGGCATGGACGCGGCCCAGCAGGCCAGGCTGTTCCAGCCGTTCTCGCAGGCCGACAGTTCGACCACGCGGCGTTACGGCGGCACGGGGCTAGGCCTGTCGATCGTGCGCCGCCTTGCCGAGCTGATGGACGGCACCGTCAGTGTCGACAGCACCCCCGGCAAAGGGTCGACCTTCACCGTCACCCTGAAAGTAAAGCGCGCGGGCGCCATCGCGGCGGCCACGGCCGCACCGGAGCCGCTGCCGCTCCAGACGTCCGGGCTGCGTGTGCTCGCGGTCGACGACTACGACATCAATCTCGAGGTCCTGTCGGGGCAGTTCGAGATCCTGGGTGTCGCCCTCGACACCGCGATCAACGGCATCGAAGCGCTCACCCTTTGGCGCGAGCGGCCGTATGCGCTGGTGCTGACCGACATCCACATGCCCGACATGGACGGCTTCGAGCTGACCCGCCAGATCCGCGCCGAGGAAGTCGTTCGCGGCGACCGCGCCCGCACGCCGATCGCGGCGCTGACGGCCAACGCGCTGAAGGGCGAAGCCGAGCGCTGCCTGAGCGCCGGCATGGACGACTACCTCACCAAGCCGCTCACCCTCGACCGGCTGCGCGAAGCCGTGGCGCGTTGGACGACCCCGGCCGCCGTGCCGCCCGCGGCCGCGGTACCGAAGCCGCCGACCGGCGTTGCCGTCGATCGCTCGGTGCTGGCTCAGATGTTCGGCGACAGCCCGGCCTCGATCACCCGGGTCCTGGCCCGCTTCCGTGAAGCCGGCGCCCGCCTCCTGGGCGAGATCGAGGCCGCGAAGGCCGACCCCAAGCAACTCCATGACCTGGCGCACAAGCTGAAGGGCGCCGCCCGCGCGGCCGGCGCCGTCCACCTCGGCGACCTCGCGGCCGCCCTCGAACAGTCCGGCCGCTCCGCCGACATCGCGCCGCTGCAGGCCGAGTGGCAGAGGGTGGTGGCCGAGCTCGGTGTCCCGTAATTGTCCCACGATACTGGGACAGCTCCGATGTCGATGGCATAAGGGTTTTAGGGCAATTGTCCCGGATTGCCCGCCACCCCCTCCGTCGCGAGTTACCGCGACACCTCCCCCGAGACGGGGGAGAAAGTTATCTGCGCGTGAGCTTTTCCACGACGCTGTCGAGCTGTTCGTAGTCGTTGATTTCGAGGGTGAGCATCGTCTTCTCGCTGCCCTGCATCGTGAGCGACGCCTTGAGGCCCAGCGCTTCTTCGATGCGCTTCTCGAGGGCGCGCGTGTCGCCGGTCTTTTCGCCGGGCTCGGGCGGGCGATGGCCCTTGGTCTTGAGGACCGGGCGCGTCTTGGCTTTTTCGCCGGCCGCCAGCCTTTCGAGATCGCGGACCGAGAGCTTTTCCTTGATCGCCTGCTCCGCCATCTTCGCGGGATCGGGGAAGCCCAGCAGCGCGCGGCCGTGACCGGCGGTGAGCTTGTCCTCGCGGATCAGCTCCTGGACCTCGGGCGGCAGGTCGAGCAGGCGGAGCGTGTTGGCGACATAGGGCCGGCTCTTGCCCACGGTCTTCGCGACTTCTTCCTGCGTCTGGTTAAAGTCGCTGATCAGGCGGCGCAGGCCCGCGGCTTCGTCGATCGGCGAAAGGTCCGAGCGCTGCAGGTTCTCGACCAGGCCGAGCTGCAGCGACTCGAGATCGTCGAGACTGCGCAGCACCACCGGCACGTCGTGCAGCTGCGCTTTTTGCGCCGCCCGCCAGCGCCGCTCGCCGGCGATGATCTCGTAGGCCTCGGGCTCGTCGCGGATCGGGCGCACCAGGATCGGCTGCAAGAGACCGAACTGCTTCACCGAGTCGATCAGCACGTCGAGACCGTCGAAGGTCGTGCGCGGCTGGTACTTGCCCGGACGCAGCTGCGCGATCGGAAGCGTGACCGGCGTGCGATTGGCGGCCGGACGCGTGGGCGGCGAGGCGGCGACCGGCGGAGCGGCGGGCGCCACCGTTGCGGCGACTTCGTCGTCGCCCAGAAGAGCGGAGAGGCCGCGGCCAAGACCGCGCGATTTCGGAGCCTGGCTCATGACGCACCCTGTTGAGCAGCGTTACGCCGGCGGCGGATGAACTCGCTCG
>CAIWTJ010000246.1 GCA_903915535.1 Enhydrobacter aerosaccus | reverse complement strand
CACCGGGACCGCATCCCGGTCGGTCTCCCGAAGCATCGCCACGATCTGCTCGTCCTTGAACCTCGACTTGCGCATTCCTGCCTCCATGCGGAGGCCACTCTCTCAAGTTATGCGTGGTCCGAAAACCCGGGGGCAGGTCAGAAGCGTAGTCGAGGGACCTGTTTTCGTATTGCCTGCTACGAAGAGAGGTCCCTCCGCTACGCGCCTACGGCGCTTCGGTCGGGATGACGGGCTTTAAAGCCCCGCTAGCGGGAAGCCGCCGTTCCGTGCGTTTTGCGGACGCCGCCGGGTCATCATTTCGCGCGCTGCGGCCGAGCCGCGGCCGTGCAGTTTCGCCGCCGCCACCGTGTATTCGAGCAGGTCGCGCTGGGCGCGGCTGCCGCCCAGGCGCTCGTGCGTGTCGAGCAGCGGTTCGAGTTCAGCTTCGGCGGTCTTCCAGTCGCCTTTCGCGAAGGCATCGAAGCCGCGCGCCATCGGCGGCACCATGTCGCCCGCCGCACCGCGCGGATTGTCCATGAACCCCTTGAGCTTCTCGGCGTCGCCGGCCATCGCGTAGGCCAGCACCGTGTGCATGTCGACGAAGCTGAGCCCCGGCTTGCCGAACCACTTGGTGGCGTAGTCGCCCAGCTCCTGCCACAGGTCGGTGCGGCGCGGCTGGCCCGCCATCTCGGCGCGCAGCAGGAAAGCGGGCCCATCGGTCGCAACGTTCACTTGCGGGCCCCAGGCGGCGCTGGGCTTCAGCGCCGTCTCGTAGATGTTCCACGCCTGCTCGTGGCGGCCGGTCTCCATCGACCACAAGGCCCGATGCCAGTGATTGTGGACATGCATCAGCCCTTCGCGCGGATAGTCCTTCATCCACTCCGTCAGGAAGGCGAGCCCTGTCGCGCGCTCGCCCATCTCGTAGAACAGGTGGCCGCGGATGTGCGCGCCGTGCGCGCTCTTCGGATAGGCTTTGAGCGCGCCCTCGATGTTGGGCAGCGCCTCGTCCAGCTTGCCGAGCTCGATCTGCGCGAAGGCGAGCTGGGTGCGATACCACCAGTCGTCGCCAAAGTGCTTCTCGAACGGCGCGATCATGGCGAGCTGCTCGACCTCGCGGCCGACCCGGCCCGAGAATCCGATCAGGCCGAACACGCTCGTCGCCGGTGCCAGCGCCATCGCGTCGCGCGGCCATTCCTTCATGTGCACATGGATCGCGTCGAGCGCGGCGTTGGCCTGGCCAGTCAGGATCTTGTCGAAGATCGCGATCTGGCTCTGCTCGCGTGGCGTGCCGGTCGCGGCGAGTTCGAGCGCCCGCGCGCGGGGAACCTTGGCCTCGTGGCCGCGCCCCAGCAGCTGCTTGGACCGCGCCAGCGAGATGTGGCCCAGCGCAAAGCCGTCGTCGGCCTCGACCGATTTCTGAAAGTGGGCATCCATGCCGGGCGTCGCCGACATCAGGCTGTCGACGCCCGCGAGATAGGCGTCGCGCGCGGCGGTCGAGGCTGTGGAGATGTCGTTGCCGTAGCGGTCCTTGAGCATGTTACTTGTCCTTGCCTGCCGTAGCGTCCCACATCGGTGCGGACAGCGTCTCCGCGAAATTCGTGAACATCAGGTTCACGGCGATGCTGATGCGGTCGGTGTCGCCGTTGTTCGCCGGCACATTGTGCCGCAGCCATGACGGAAAAAGCACGAGGCGGCCGCTCTTGCTGGCGACGTCGGCGGCATTGGCCGTAAGCCGCGAAAATTCCCTGGGCCTGGGCATGATCATTAGCGGCCGCGGATCCTGCAGAGCCAGGCACGATCCCGCCGACGGTACGTCGACGTAGTAGACGCCGCTCAGGAAGTTGTTCGGATGGTTGTGCGTCGGATGATAGGCGCCGGGCGGATTGACGTTGGCCCAGCAGCCCGTGATCACCATCGGATACTGGTCGACCTGCAGGAAACGCGCGACGCCGCGCGAGGCGACCTCGACCAGCTGCACGAAGTCGGCGAAGGCGGCACGGGTGTGCAGGTCCTGCGGAGTCTGCCAGTTGCTTCCCGGCGGTATTTTGGGGCGTGGCGAGATGATCTTCTCGATCTCCGCCTTGAGCCTGGCGTTGAACGGCGCGGCTTCGGCGGCCTTCAGGTCGACCACCCAGAGCGGCGTCGGAAAGAGTTCCTGGACTTCCTGCTTCTCGATCATGCGGGCGAGTATAGACGGAGAGGGTCGAACATGGTCGACTCCAATTCGCCCGTTCGAGCGCTGAAATGGTAACTGACCAAAAACCGGACAATGCCCCAAAACAATCACTCGGACTTCGGGCCGCGGGGGCAGCCGGCGTCGCCCTTGTCTACGGAGTGGGCGCCTACTTCTTGCTGGAGACGATCAGACCAAGCTCCGGATTGGTGAGCGCTACGTTCCTGCTCGTCCAGCCGGCGGCCATCTGCGCGTTCATCGCCTACATGATCGATTTGCGCGGCACGCGTCGGCTACTGCGCTACATGATGGTGCCGTTCTGGACGCTGCTCGCGGTTATCCTGATCTCGGTGTTCTATCTGCGCGAAGGCGTCGTGTGCGTGATGATCCTGTCGCCGCTCTGGCTGTTCAGCGGCATGATTGGTGCGTTGCTGACCAGGCATTTTCGTCTCGTCGTGACCGACGACAAGGTGTTCAGCTCAGTCGTTCTGGCGCTTCCGCTTCTGGCCCTGCAGATTGAGTCGACGATGACGATGCCGCGCGATGATTATGTCGTGACCCGCAGCATCGTCGTTGCCGCGTCGCCGGATCAAATCTGGCCTTTGCTGCGGGGCATTCCCGATGTGCGCCCGGACGAAGGGCGGTGGAACGTGTCCCAGGACATCGTCGGCGTGCCTCGGCCGCTATCGGCGAGGCTATTCGGCGAAGGAATCGGCGCCGAACGCACGGCCAACTGGGGCGAACACATCGAATTCAAAGAGCGGATCATCGAATGGCAGGAAAACCGGCGCATCGGCTGGGAGTTTATTTTCGACAGCAGCCAGGGTTGGGAATTCACCGATCGGCATCTTGCGCCCGACAGCCCGTACTTTCATGTGACGACTGGAGGCTACACGCTCACGCCGCTCGACCCCGGCCATACCCTCGTGACTCTGGAGACGCGCTACTGGATCGAAACGCCGGTGAACGCCTATTCGTCGCTCTGGGGTGAGCTGTTCCTGGGCGACCTGGAAAGCAATCTGCTCGCCCTCGTCAAAGGCCGAGCGGAACGCTGACCGGCTATTTTTTCAGTGCGCGCTGCAGACGGTCGATCTGGGCGGGGATGGCGGCGGCGTCGGTCACCGGCAGCGAGCAGAAATTGCGCGTGCAGGCGAAGGCGGCGGGGCCCTCGGGAAAGTCGGGGTAGTCGACGTCGGCGTTGGTGAGCTTGCCCTCGCGCTTGTCCCACCACTCGGCGCGCTTGAACGCGAGCGGATATTTGAGCGCCCCGGCATAGAGCGCGGCACTGCGCGGATCGTCCTTGGCGCCCACGACGGTGACGTGCACCGGTTCGTTCTGCAGCTCCTGCTCGGCCAGCAGCACGTCGGGCAGGAAACCGAAGGCGTCCAGGATCACCGGCGAGGCGAGATAGCCCATGCCGGCTTCGGCGACCTCGCGATAGCGCGCCTCGCCCGTATAAGAGGATAGCAGCGAGAAGAAGCGCACGGTCGTGACGTTGTCCTCGCGCTGCTTGATCGGCTTCGGAAGGTTCTTTGCGTCGGGCGACGCCGAGGCGAAGAAGCCGCCGGTCCTGGGATCGATGAAGGTCTCGGCGATGAAACGGCCGGTGCTCGCGGCCGCCTTCAGCCACTTCACGTCACCCGTCGAACGATGCAGCGCCAGCAGGGCCTGGCCCATCTCGATGCTGTCGGCGAGATAGGGTCCGCCCTTGTCCTCGGCGGTGTGCCGGAAGCCGCCGTTCGGCCGGCTGCGTTCGCGCATCGCCCAGTCGGCGGCGTCGATCGCGAGCTTCAGCGCCGACGCGTCGCCGGTCGCGTCGTAGTAGGCGAGCACGCCCTGGATCGCCTGGCCGGTCTCGCGTGCGTACTGGCGCTTGTCGACACCCGGCGAGCCCTCGGCCTCGCCCATCGAGGCGTAGAAGCCGCCGCCGGGTCCCGCCAACGTGTTCTTCAGGAAGCCGTAGATCTGGTCGGCCGCCGCACGATACGACGCATCGTTGAAGAGGACGGACGCGCGCGCATAGGCAGTGAGCGCGGCCTGCTGCGCGAACATCGAGAATTCCATCGAGGGCTTCGACCAGTCGGGCTTGAGACTGACCTGGCTGATGCCGCCCGACTTCTTGTCGATGATCGCGATCTGCGCGGTGAGCGTGCGCCGGATGCGCTCCTCGGCTTCCTTGTCGCCCGCTTTCGCGCGGTCGAGGAACCAGCCCAGCGTCGGCCCGTCGACCAGTTTGCTCTTGCTCCAGCCGCCGTTGGCGCGGTCGTAGGCCTTGTCGAGGAATCCCAGGATCTCGTTGCGGTGCGCATCGGTGAGCCCGGTTGCCAGCGTGCGCTCGCGCTCGGGCCCGCCCTGCGTGCCGTAGTCGACCGGCGAGGGGTCCTTGATCGTCTCGTTCAGGATCGGGATCAGGAACTGCGGCGAGTAGAAGCCGCGCAGCTTCACGATCTCCGTGCCATCGGGTCCGAAGATGATGGTCGCGGGCCAGCCCCAGCGCTCGTAGCGCTGCGACACGTCGGGCCGGCTGTCCTGGTCGACATAGACCGGAAGGAAATGATCCTTCAGCACGCCGCGCACGTCGGCATTGGCCCAGGTGTCCTTGTTCATGGTGTGGCACCACGGGCACCACCAGCTCTGCAGCGACACGATCACGAACTTCTTTTCCTTGGCCGCGCGCTCGAAGGTGGCGTCCGACCACTCGTTCCAGAAGCCGTCGTCGCCCAGGTCCTTGCGGTCGACCGCCTGCGCCGTTCCCAGCAGGAGGGCAAACGTCGCGCCGAACAGGGCCAAAAACCGCATCATGGACTTCTCCGCCAATCGGAACCGTGGCGCGTATTTACAGCCTTGGCCGTTCGGTGGTCCAATCACGGGAACACACGGTATCGGGAGGAACAAATGACCGTCACCGTCCAGCCGACCACGCCCGAGTTTGCCGCCGAAATCGGCGACGTCGATCTCGGCAAGCCGCTCAGCAACGAAGACCTGGCTGCGATCCGCGCCGCGTTCACAAAGTATGCAGTGCTGGTCTTCCCGGACCAGACGTTCAGCGACGAGAGCCATCTCGATTTCGCGCGTCACTTCGGGCCGCTGGAGACCTCGGTTTTCGCGATCCGCTCGGATCACAAGATGCGCCTGCAGCCGCAGCTGGCCGACGTGGGCAATCTCGACGCCCAGGATCGCATCCTCAAGACCGACGACCGGGTGCGGCTGTACCAGCTCGGCAATCGCCTGTGGCACACCGACTCCTCGTTCAAGCGCGTGCCGGCCTATTGTTCGATCCTGCACGGAAGGTCGATCCCGCCGATCGGCGGCCAGACGGAATTCGCCGACATGCGCGCGGCCTATGACGCGCTGCCCGAGGCGACCAGGCAGAAGATCGCGGGCCTCGTGGCCGAACACTCGCTGATGACCTCGCGTGCCAAGCTGGGCTTCAGCGATTTCAACGACGACGAGCGCAAGGCCTTCGAGCCGGTGCCGCAGGTGCTGGTGCGCCGCCTTCAGGACTCCGGCCGCATGAGTCTCTACATCGCGAGCCACGCCGGCGCGATCCGCGGCATGGCCAGGCCCGAGGCCGAGCGTTTGCTGAAAGAGCTGATCGACCACGCCACCCAGCGCCAGTTCGTCTACACCCATCGCTGGCGCGTGAACGATCTCGTGATGTGGGACGACCGCTGCACCATGCATCGCGGGCTCGACTTCGACGACCAGCGCTACAAGCGCGACATGCGCCGCGCGACCGTGTCCGACGTGGCGCCGACCTGCGAACAGATGGGCCTCGCCGTCGCCGCCGAGTGAGCCCGGCGGGCAGCCGCCCCTAACCCTGCGAAAAGCGAACATTCGGCGTTGTGTGGGAAATGCCACCGATGTCGTTGCCGACTTCTGCGAGTGTTGCCTTACGAGAGCGACGGCACTGAACGGGAGTTTCCGGCCGCACCATCACGCGCAACCGCAGGAGATGAGCAATGTCCCAGCAATTGAGGCTAAGATTTCAGAGACCGGGCATCATCGTCGACGACGCGACCGCCGGGTTCGCCACCAAAATTGCAGAGTTCATTCTCGTGGCAGCGGCGACAGGGCTTCTGGTGCCATGCTGTTGGCGGCTGAACTGCGGCTGACGCCGGAACAGCGTATGGACCTTCTCGAAGTGACCTACGCTTCTCCGTGAGGGCGAAGGCGACCAGGAGATCGCATGGCCAGCGAACTTCAACTAGACTGGCTTATCTGGCAGGACATGAGAATCGATTGGGGGATTGAAGGATGGGAATCCGGTTGAGGGGACTGGCCATCGTTTTGGCGGCATATCCTGGCTTGGCGCATGCGCTGCCGTGCGCCTTGAGCGAAACCGACTATCAATCGCTGGCCAACGCCAAGGCAGGGGCGCTTACGCCTGCCGCGATCGAGGCCCTGTCTCCCGGCGACCAGCGGGATCTTTGCCGGGCACGCAAGTTCTACGTCGAGGCGCGCGGCAAGGATCCGGCCGTATACGCAAAATCACACACCGCCGATGACGTGCCCATCCATCTCTCGCGCTTCACGACGCCCGAGGAATATCAGGAGGTCTACAAAGCGGGGATGGCCGTCATGTTGCCGGTGATCGAGCGCGGCCCCAGCGGGCCCCCAGGAACCAACCGCGATCCGGCAAAGCGTTAGTCCATTCGCGTCTGAGTTTCGATCTGCCGGCGGATTGGATAGGCTCGGCCAAAGCGGGAGGGAAGAGCCATGACCATCGATATCGAGCCGCTGCGCAAGCAGCTCGGCCGCAAGGTCGAGGACCATGATGTGGCCACGGCCGCGCCGCTCAAGGGCATGATCGCCACCTTCGATCGACAGGACAAGGTGCCGTCGGAGGGCGAGGCGATCGCCCCGGGCTGGCATCTCGCCTATCTGCACAATTATGCCCGGCCCGCGGCGCTCGGCGAAGACGGACTGCCGGTCGAGAGCGACGTGCTGCCCCGGATGCCGTTCCCGCGCCGCATGTACGCAGGCTCGACCTTCACCTTCGAGGACGACATCCGGGTCGGCGACACGCTGCGGCGCGAGACCGAGTTCACCGACATCCAACTGCGGTCGGGCAGCACCGGCGCCCTGATCGTGACGGCGCAGACCCGGCGTATCTTCACGCCGCGCGGCCTCGCCGTCGTCGAGGTCGCGAGCACCGTGTTCCGCGAAGAAGTGAAGGCCGGCGCCCAGAGCGGCGTGCCGGTACGCGATGCGGCGCCCACCGATGTGCCGTGGCGGCGCACGATCAAGGCGGGGCCGGTGATGCTGTTCCGGTACTCGGCACTCACCTTCAATCCGCATCGCATCCACTACGACCGCACCTACTGCATCGAGAGCGAAGGCTATTCCGGCCTGGTGGTCCATGGGCCATTCGCCCAGCAGTGCATCTTCGACCTGCTGCGCGATTCGATGCCGGGTAGAAAGATCAAGACGCTCGCCATCCGCGCCCGCGCGCCGCTGTTCGACACCGCGCCGTTCGACGTGATCGGCCGGCCGACGGAGGACGGAAACGGTGCCGAACTCTGGACGGTCACGCCGCAGGGTACCGTCGCGGCGCAGGCGACGGCGACGCTCGCCTAGGCCGCAAGTGCACAGGAGGCCTGTGCCGGGAGGGACGGTTGCACGTCCGTCTCCGGGTCAGAGCGATCCCGACCGTAGACGGACATCGCAACGTCTCTTCCGGGAATGCGTTGATCCTTCATGGCGAATTCCGAGAGACTCGACGGTCGTCAGGATGGCAGCGCATTCGCCGAACTAGACCGCTATCGCGATAAGTGGAGGGAAGCGCCCCTTGGAAGCGACACCGACGGGCGCATGTTCTCCTCCGATCTCCTCGCAATGTCCGATGAGAAACTGCTCGCCGCCTGGGATGCGATGGCAGGTCGACGTTATGGCGGTGAAATTGGCTGGCTGGGGCCTCTCTACTTCGACACCTTTCGCGCCAGTCATGTGCTCGAACTGGGATCGGGTCTGGGCTTCGATGGTATCAGGTTCGCCGAGGCCGGTGCTTTGTGGACCTTCGCGGACATCGTTCCCGACAACCTCGACGTGATCCGTCGCATCGCGTGTCTGAAGGGCCTCAGCGACCGGGTTCGCTTTCATTTGATCGATGACGACCTGTCATTCTCTGCCCTGCCGGCCGACTACGATGTCATTTGGGTCTTCGGATCCATTCACCACGTCCCCTTCGAGATCGCGCGCAAGGAGGCGTTGGAAGCCCTTTCCCACCTCAAGCCGGCCGGACGATGGATGGAGTTGGTGTATCCCCGCGAAAGATGGCTGCGCGAGGGCGCACCGGCGTTTGAAGAATGGGGCAAGCTGACCGACGGCGAACGAACACCCTGGGCGGAGTGGCACGACATAGAGAAGGTGAGGCGGCGGCTTTTCCCCGCGCCCTTCAGAACAGTGCTCGATTTTGAGTTCTGTTCGCACAACTACCGATGGTTCGACCTTCAATACGCCTCGGATCGACCTTTCCGGCTCGATGACTTCGACGTTGATCTGCTATCGCGCGAAACCGTTCTCTCGAATGCGTCGATTTCGTTGAAGGCCGGTGCGCGTCGCACGCTGAAAGCACAGTCCTTCCGTTGTCCTGCCGGATTGTTTGCGCCCGCTGCCGAGCTGGACCTGGCGGGGGCAATTCGTGGCCTGCAGGGCGATAGGGCTTTCCTGCCGGGCATCGCCGTCGACATCGACTGTACGGTCGATCGTGGCTCCGTTGGCTTTGGCCTGGTGGATGTCGCCGGAGCGTACTTGCCAGGGGCTGAAACCGTCGTGGAGAGCGGGCCGGACAGCCGCCGCGTCACATTGCGGGCTACAGCCGGCGATCTGCCGTCGAAATTGATTATTCGTAATCTCCGCTCGGGTTGCCGTAGCGCCTTCACGATGCGTTCGGCCGCCGTGAGGATTGCCGGCTAGCAAACGAGTCGGGCATCGCCGGGCGCCCGTAGGCCCATAGAAGTCATGGGCAAATGCCCCGATTGCCGGAGCCGCCTCTCAGCGCTTTCGGACGAATTCGGCGCGCAGCACGAGGCCTTTGATGCCCTCGTGGCGACAATCGATCTCCTGAGAATCCCCTGTCAGGCGGATCGACCGAATGACCGTTCCGCGCCGCAGCGTCTGGTTCGCACCTTTGACCTTCAGATCCTTGGTGAGCACGACGCTATCGCCGGTGGCCAGGAGATTGCCGACGGCATCGCGTACCTCGACCGTTTGGACGGCCGCTTGCCGTGCCTTTGCGTCCGCCCCGGAAATCCATTCACCGGTCGCTTCGTCAAAGACATAGTCGTCATCCGGATCGGCCACGTGCAACTCGCTTCCCGCAGTGAAAGTAGATCGGCGCTAGAGAGCGTGCGCTCTACACGTCGAAGATCATCGTCGCAAGCTTTGGCCCGCTTTTCGCGGACCCTTGTCGTGCAGTGACCATTGCGGCGACTTGCCCGCGTTGATTCAAATCAAGGCTGCGCACGGCAGACCCGTTCACTCTGACAATCGGCTCGACAACCCGAACCGGGGAAAAAGATGGCGCGACACTCGATGGGTTTCAATACGACCCTCCTCATCGGCATGGCAGGTCTTGCTGCGGCCTGCACGACGCCAGCCACCACCGGTTACGACGGTGCGACACGTTCGGAACTCTCGAACGTCACCTGGACGGACGGCAAGCCCGCCTATGCGATTTCCTGCGAGGACCCGGCCGGCTGTCAGAAGCGGGCCCTGGCGCTCTGTCCGGGCGGGAACTACTCGACGCTCACAAGCGAGAACATGCCTGCCGCCGGTACGGCGCGCGCGGCACTCGGAAAGCCGTCTGTGGTCGTCCGCTGCGGGTCGTAGTCGCGGCAGGCAAAATCACTATGGGAGGCCATGTTGGTTGGCTGGATCGTTCGACTACTTCTTATGCTTGGCAGCCTTATCGCTGGCACTTTTGTTGCCAAAGACGCGCTGAATTTCCAAATATGGGCTGGCATTATCGCCATGTTGCTGTTCGCCCTTTTCGTCTTCGCTCTGGCATTCTGGCCGGCGCGGTGGAGCCACTTTCTCAACCGCACCTGACGCCCGCCCCGGGGCGCTGCCGATGAAAGGGGCTTGACTAGAAGTGCGTTTTGCGCAATATTGGCGCAATGGCGAGTCTTCCGAAAGGCAATTGGCGAGAAGGCCGTCCCATTAAATTCCCATTTGTTTAATGGGAGGGACCTCAGTCGTTGGCGGCGCCGAACCGCAGCGGCCGGAAAAAATCTCTGATATCCTCGACCAGCAGCGCCGGCTCCTCGAGCGCGGCGAAGTGACCGCCGCTCGGCATGAGCGTGTGCCGGCGGAGATTGTAGGCGCGCTCGATCCACTCTTTCGGCGGCGCCGGCGCGAGATCGGCGGGGAAGGCGGCGAAGGCGGTCGGCACCTCGACGCGCTCGCCGTCGGGCAACGCGCGCGGCTTCTGCTCGGTGACGCCGCGATAGAGCCAGGTCGCGGTGCCGGCCGTGCCGGTCAACCAGTAGACCATGATGTTGTCGAGCAGCAGGTCCATGGAAAATCGATTGTGCGGATCGCCCTGGCAATCGCTCCACGCCTGGAATTTTTCGACGATCCAGGCCGCAAGCCCCACCGGCGAGTCGGTGAGGGCGACGCCCAGCGTCTGCGGCCGCGTGGCGTGGATGCGCTGGTACGCAACCTTGTCGTCGAGCGCGGTGCCCATCTTGGCAAGCCACGCCTGCTCGTCGGCGCTGAACGTCGTTGTCTTGAGATCGATGCCGGGCCGCAGGCCGATCATGTTGAGATGGAGTCCGAGCACGCCGCTGTCGTCCTTCACGGGATGGTCGAACGCCAGCCAACCCGAGACGACCGCGCCCCAGTCGCCGCCCTGCGCGCCGTAGGGCCGCCGGTAATTGAGCTTCTCGGTCACGAGCCTGTGCCACAGGCCCGCGATCGCGCGCGGGCCGATCGGCCCGGTGGTGCCGTCCTCGCGGATCGGTGGGCCGGAGAAGCCGTAACCCGGCAGCGAGGGCGCGATCACGTCGAAGGCATCGAGCGGATCGCCGCCGTGCTCCTCGGGATGCGCCAGCATGTCGATCACGTCGAGGAATTCGACGATGGAGCCCGGCCAGCCATGGGTCAGCACCAGCGGCATCGGCCGCGGCGCGTCTTCGACCTCGGTGCCCGGCTCGCGAATGAAATGAATCCGCTGCGGGCCGATGTCGACGAGATAGTTGGGCCAACGGTTGATCGCCTCCTGGCAGCGCTGCCAGTCGTAGCCGTGCCGCCAGTATTCGACGAGTTCTTCCAGAAACGCCGGATCGGTGCCGGACGCCCAGCTTCCCTTGTCCTCGATCGCGATCGGCGGCCGCCAGCGCCGCAGCCGCTCGTCGAGATCGATCAACGCGCGTTCGGGGATGTCGACCGTGAACGGTTCGGGCGTGTCGTAGCGCGCCACTCAGCTCACCAGCAGGTCGGTCTTGAGGCGATCGCGCAGCTTCGCATCGAGGCCGAGCGCCTTCTCGGCGAAGGCTTCCGGGCTGCCGTAGTCGGCGCGGACCACGTCGAACGCCGCCTCGAGATAGGGCGTGCGCGCTTCGACGATGGCGGCGCGCGTATCGATATCCAGTTCGGGATACCGGCCGATATGGCCGGTCCACAGATCGTTGGTCCGCAGGTAGTCCTCCATCACCGTCTCCCATGGGACGCCCAGCAACGTCAGCAGCAGGGCGGAGGCGAAGCCCGTGCGGTCCTTGCCGGCGGTGCAGTGGAACACCAGTGGGCGGTGATCGTCCTCGCTCAGGGTGGCGAACAGGGTGCGGAAGCCCGGCGCGCAGCGGCGCGGGTAGTCGCGATAGTGATCGGTGAGGAAGCCCATCATGACGAACGGATTGGCGCTGCCGTCGGCCACGGCGCCGCGGATCTTCTCGCCGACGCCGGGCTCGATATGGGCGCCGACGATGCGGCAGCCCAGGCCTTCGACCTTGTGCGGCGTCTCCGCCGCCTCGTTGACGCCGCGCAGGTCGACGACGGTGCGCACGCCCAGGCGTCCGATCGCGAGCCGGTCGGCGTCGGTCAGGGTGCCGAGATGGGCGGAGCGGAAAACGGAGCCGCGGCGGACCGTGCGGCCGTCGGCCGTGCGATAGCCGCCCAGGTCGCGGAAGTTGGAACCGCCTTCGAGGGCGACGACATGAGGGAGGTCGATGGTATCCATGCGGATACCTCTAGCATGGAAAGAACGGGCGGAAATGTGACAGCCGTTTCCGTCATCCCGACCGGAGCCGCGCGAAGCGCGGCGAAGCGGAGGGACCTCTCATGGTAGGAGGCAAGAAAGGGCCCCTCGGCTTCGCTCGGGGTGACGGCAGATCAGAATTTCTGACTGAGGCTCACGAGGAAGGTCCGGCGCTGGCCGAACTGCGGTGCGCCCACACCGACGCCCGAGCCGTCGCGGATCTGGTAGCTGTGGTCGAACAGGTTGATGGCGTCGAGGCGGAGCTGCGTGCCGCGCGTGCCCTTGATCGCGATCTTCTGCGCCACGGACAGGTTGGCCGTCACATAAGTGGGCAGCGCGGTGTCGTTGGGCGTGTTCAGCGTGGCGCGCAGTCCGCTGCCCACGATCACGTCGGCGGCGACACGGGTGGACCAGTCGGAGCCCTGATTGAAGATGTAGGAAGCGCCGCCGGAGCCGGTCCAGCTCTGGTTGTGGTCGAGGTAGATGTAGTTCTGCGCGATGAAGGCCAGTTCGTCGGGTTGGAAGTTGAACTGCGCGGAGTTGATGTTGCTGCCCTTGGCTTCGGACCATGCCGCGTTGGCGTAGAGCGACCACGGGCCGTCGTCGTAGCTGGCGGAAAGCTCGATGCCCTTCACTTGGGCGTTGGCGTAGTTGAAGGAGCTGAGCACGATCGGCGCGCCGAACTGGCCCTCGTCGAGCAGGTTCTGGGCGATCTTGTAGTAGGCGTCGAAGCCCAGGGTGAAGCCGGGCAGGGGCTTGAGGCTGAAGCCGCCGTCGAAATAGTCGGCGCGCTCGGCTTTCACCGGATCGTTCCGCAGCACCGTGGGCTGCGCGGTCGTACCGATCGTCGAGCCGATGGCGCCGTTGTTGACCTGCGCGAGCGGCGGCGGCGTGAAATAGCGTGCATAGCCCACGTGCGCGGTCAGGATCGGGTTCGGCTGCCACACGACATTGAGCCGCGGGCTGAGCTGGTTCTCCTGTGTGTTGCCGTCGATGGCATCGAAGCGCGCGCCGTAGTTCACGGTCACGGTCGGCGTGAGCTTCCACTCGTCCTGGAGGTAGATTCCGTACAGCCAGCCGACCTGGTCGGCACCGCTCACGATGTTCATCGCCTGGTCGCTGGCCGGCGCACCTGTGGCATCGACCGGCAGGACCTGGGCGTTCGTGAGGCTGGTGGCGTGCTCGCGCTGCGCCAGGAAGCCCGCGCGCAACGTGTGCGTGGGCGTCGCCTGCCAGCTGCCGTCTCCCTGCAGGCCGTTGGTCAGGCTCATGCGGTTCGACCAGGGCGCGATGCCGTTGAAGGCAAGGTCGCCGAAGGTGTCGGGCTTGTAGCTGAGTGTCGAGTAGGTGGTGAAGGCCGAGAGCTGGAAGTCGCCGGCACCATAGTGCTTCTGCAGCGAGGCGATGCCGAAGTACGTGTCTTCCCACTGCCGCTGGTCGAGGTTGGCGCTGTTCTGGATCGACGTGCCGTTGACGGTGAAGTTGGTCGGCTGGTTGGGATTGTTCGGAATCTGGAAGCGTGCGCTGGCGCCGCCGGCGATGAACGAGATGCGCGTGTTCTCGTCGATGATGCTCGTGACCTTGCCCAGCGCATGCCACTGGTCGGTGTTGTCGTGAAGCGGCGTGTCCGACGACGTCGGGTTCTCGATGCCGACGCCAGAATGCAGGAACTGGCCGGTCACGAAATAGTCTGTGGCACCCGAGCGGCCGCCGTAGCTCAGCGACGGCTGCTGGTAGTCGCGCGAGCCCACGGTCATCGACGCCTCGGCGCCGGGATCCGTCGTTCCCGACTTCAGGGCGATGTCGACGATGCCGGCCTGGCGGAAGCCGTATTGCGCCGGCAGCGCGCCGGTGATCAGCGAGAAATTGTTGGCGAACTGCGTGGCCAGCGACTGGCTGAACAGCGACAGCGTCTCGGGCAGCTGCACGCCGTCGAGGCGATATTGCAGGTTGGCGTGGTCGCCGCGGATATGGATCTGGCCGAAGCTGTCCTGCGCCACGCCCGGCGCGCGCATCAGCACCTGGTTGAGCGGGGCCTGCTCGCCCTGCGGGATCGCGTCGACCGTCTTCCTGCTGAACGAATAGGCGGTGGCGCCGAGGCTGGGCTGGATGGTGCTGCGCGCGGCGTCGAGGCGCTTGGCGGTGATGTCGAGATCGATGACGCTATCGTCTGCCGTCGTTGGAGGGGGCGTCTGGGCTACCGCCGGAAAGTTGAGGACAATGGCGGCCGTGAACGCGACCGCAGCCTTCCCCTTGCTCCCCACGACGCACCCCCGGTAAAGTCGACATGCCGTGACGTTACAGTATAACATTTCAATCGGTCAAGCCGGTCCGCGCCCGCGCGTTTCGCCCGTGACTTTGGGCAGCGCGATGGCGGTCTCGTTGGCCGTGCACGCAGCCGCAATCGCGATCGCCATGATGGCGTTCGGCCGGCACGCTCCGGCGGCGGAGGATCCGGCGGCGATCACGGTGTTCGTGCCGCCCGCACCGCCCTCCGCCGCGCCGGCCGAGGCAAAGCCCGCCGAGCCGCCGCCGCCCGAGCCGCCGCAGCCTCTGCTCGACTACGCGCCGCCACCGCCCGAAGAGGCGCTTGCAGTTCCCGACTTCAAGCCGCCGCCGCCGCCAAAAGTGGCGGCGCCTCAACCCAAGCCGACGCCGAAGCCCGCGACTGCCGCTGAGCCGCGGCCAACACCGTCCGCACGGCAGCAGATGGTGCCGCCCGTGAACAACACGCCCTCACCGGCGCCTGCGCCCAGTGTGGTGCCGGGCTGGAACGTGCGACTGAGTGCCTGGCTTCGGTCGAACCAGCGCTATCCCTCCGGCGCGCGCAGTCGTGGTGAAGAGGGCGAGGTGCTGGTCCGCTTCACCGTCGACAGCGATGGCCATGTGACGGAGGTGACCATCGAGAAGAGCAGTGGCCATGCCGACCTCGATGCCGCGGCGCGCGCCATGCTGCAGGGCGCCACCGTGCCGCCGCCGGGCGCTGCCGCCACGCGAACCGTGCGCATCCACTTCCGCCTCGGCGACTGATAGGCTTCAGCATGTTCATCTTGCATCACGGATGGCGCTCGAGCGCGTCGCGCCGGGTGAGGCTCTGCCTCGCCGAGAAGGGACTGAAGTTCGAGAGCGTGCTGGTCGATCTCACGAAGATGGAGCAGCACAGTCCGGAGTATCTGAAGCTCAACCCCAACGGCGTGATTCCGCTCCTGATCCTGCCCGACGGCCGCTCGCTCTACGAGAGCGGCACGATCTGCGAATATCTCGACGAGACCTATCCCGAGCCGCCGCTACGCCCCGACGATGCCTACGGGCGCGCCGAGATGCGCAACTGGATCCGCTATGCCGACGAGCGCATCGGCAACCTCATCATCTTCAACTGGAAGCATTCGATCGCCAAGGTCGCCTCCAAGTGGACCGATGCCGAGCTTGCCGAAGCGATGAAGAAGATCCCGAGCAAGGAGCGCCAGCAGGCGTGGCTGCGCGCCGCCCGCCAGCCCTACACGGCGGAAGAAGAGAACGAGGCGCGGCGCAAGCTCACGGTGATGCTCGACAAGATGGAGTCGAACCTCGCGCAGCATGCCTGGCTGGTCGGCGACCGCTATTCGCTGGCCGACATTGCCGTGGTGCCCTTCGTGAAGCGCATGGACGAGGAGATCATCCCCGACGAGATGTCGGCGGCGAAACATCCGCGCGTCCACGCGTGGTGGCAGAAGCTCCAGGCCCGTCCGGCTTTCAAGGAGGCACGGATCGAATCGTTTACGTCCACGCTCTGAGATCAAGAAACTATCGGGAGAGAAACCATGAAGAAATCCGCCCTGCTGATGGCCGCCCTCGTCACGCTGGCCGCCTGTGAAACGACGCCCGCAACGCCTCCCGTGTCCGACGCCACCGTCCAGGCGCATGTCGATACGGCCACGCGTCTCGCGGGCTCCGATCTGTCGGCGTTGTTGTCTCTCTGCAAGGCGGCACCCGCGGTGCGGCCGAAGGTCGACGAGCACGATCTCATGGCCCTGATCGCCAAGCCTGCGCCCGCGCCCGGCAAGGCGTTCGACAATCTCTACTTCCTGGGCGATGCGTGGGTGAGTGCTTGGGCGATCAACACGTCGGAGGGGATCATCCTCATCGACACGCTCAACACCGACAAGGAAGCGGCCCAGCTGATCGAGGGCGGTCTGCGCCGGGTCGGGCTCAACCCCGCGCGCATAAAATACATCATCGTGACCCACGGCCACGGCGATCACTCCGGCGGCGTGAACTACCTGGTGCGGCGCTATCACCCGAAGGTGGCGATGGGCGAGGCCGACTGGACGATGCTCGAGACCAATCCCGACTTCCCGACGCCGATGTGGGAGCCCGCGCCCAAGCGCGACATGGTCGTGAAGGATGGCGACAAGATCACCTTGGGCGACACGACGGTCACCCTGTACAACACGCCCGGCCATACGATGGGCACGCTGTCGCCGGTGTTCGACGTGAAGTCGGGCGGCCAGACTCATCGCGTCGTCGAATGGGGCGGCACCGGCTTCAACTTCGGCAAGGACTTCACGCGCCTCGACGCCTTCATCGCCTCGACCAAACGCATGCGCGGCATCGTGGCCGAGCAGAAGATCGACGTGCTGATCTCGAACCATGCGGGCTACGACGAGGCCGTGGCGAAGCTCGCCAAGCGCCGCCAGGACCCGCGCGGCCCCAACCCGTTCGTGCTCGGCACGGCGAACGTCGAGCGTGCGATGGACGTGATGGGCGAATGCGGCCTCGCCCAGCGCGACCGCTTCACGATGATGAAGTAGGCGCGGCCCTCAGTTCGGGCGGCACTGGGCCTTGAAGGCTACGCTGCCGTCGCGCAGGCCGCGCAGCAACGCGGCCGCGCTCCGGCCCATGCTCTCGTTGGGACCCAGCGTGGCCAGCGCGGCGATGTCGCGCTCGGCTTCCGGCTGTTCGCCGCAAGCGCAGACGCGCTTGATGTCCATGCTCCCGGAAATCCAGTACTCGATCGCTTCGAGGTGTGTTGCGACGTGTCGGACGTAAGACTGCGGATACGCCGCGCGAAAGCGGCGCCAGGCACCATCGACCCGGCTGAACGTGCCATCGAGCCGCAGGCAGCCCTGAACGTCGGTCGTCTGTTGCATGTAAGCGGGGAACCATGACTGGTCCGGGAAGTGGACAGTCAGAGCTTCGAAGAACGCGACGTCCTGAGGCCGTCCTCGACGCCGACTGAGATCCGCGAAGAACGCAACGTCGGGCAAGGCCACAATGGCTTCGATGTTCCCTAGGCCGAAGCCCGGCATTTGTTTGCGGACTGCGTCGATCTCCTCCCTGCTGTAGCTACCCAGCTCGCCGCGCACGAGATCCTGGGCGGCCTGCTCGCCGAGATCGAACAGGCGTTCGACCGTGATCGTAGGGTCAGACGAGGCGCGCTCGTAGATGGCGACGCTGGGCGGCACCCGGTTCTGAGCCTGTGCCCCTCCTGCTGCCAGCAGCAGGAGGGCAGCCAGTATCAGACCCGGCCGTGACAGTGCTTGAACTGCCAAGTACATAAAAAATCCCCATATTTTATTGAACTCGTTTGTCCAAGATTGACGATGCCTAACATCTGCCTAACACCGCTATGACCCTCGCCCTACATTCGATCACTTCGTCGGCTTCGTCCATGGAGTAGACGATGTTCGACGTTAACGAGCCAAATAAAACAAAATAGTCGCCCCGGTTGCAGCGCCCGCTACGGCAAAGAATAGCATGTGCAATATGCGGTTGCGCTTAAGTCGCAGCAGCCGGGGGCTTGGCGCGCTTCTGCTTGCAAAAGGAGCGTCCATCGCATCATCGGAAGGCCGATAGATGGCGATGGTTCCTCGATACCAACCGAACCACGCACCCGCGCTGCCACCAATTAGGAGCACACCAAAAAGTAAGATCATGTCGCTTTCGCCTTACGGCCAAGGATCTCTGAACAAGATAGAAGGCTCATAATCGAAAATATCAGCAGCATTATCGCTTCGTGTGGGTCGATGTCGGTTTGTGTCTGACCAATGCTTCAATGTAACGCTGATGTCCTTTACTGGGAAAGGACGAGGCGTAAAGACAAAGGGCAACGCCGCCGCCAAATCCTACCAGCACGGAAATCAACACTATCCCAATGAGAACGTAAGCATCCATTCCGCTCTCGCTATCTGCGATTAGCCAACGGAAGCCTCAAGGTCTTCATTGCTCTCAATCCTTCAGCGTCGTGCTTCAACATAGAGCGAATAGCTTGCATGTTGAGGGCTGTCTATGCAGCCATCTGGGAACTTTCCAATTCCAAACGCACCTTGTTCTATGTTGTTGAAGTGGACCTACCCCGTTTCCGTGGACAGTTGAGGTCTTGGGATCAGGCTATACTGTCTGACGTCATCGTGTCCTTCCTTTTCTGTTCTTCCTGCCCCCTGCTGGTGGCATCCTTTTGTTCGGCCCCTGCGGAGCCCATCCT
>CAIWTJ010000245.1 GCA_903915535.1 Enhydrobacter aerosaccus | reverse complement strand
GACACGGTCGTCGATACCGCGACCCACCTCGACGCCGTCTCCCGCATCCCCGGCGCCGAGCACGCCGTCGTCGACGGCGCTCGTCACGAGATCCTCATGGAAACCGATGCGCGGCGGGCGCAATTCTGGGCCGCGTTCGACAAGCTTGCCGCCCGGGTCTGCTAGCCGCAGGATAGCGGCCAAGAAGACTTGAATGGGAGGGACGCATGTCCCAGGACTGGCTGCTGGGCTCGGCCGAAGAACTGGCCGCCCGCATTCCCGACGGCGCCAAGGTCGCGATCGGCGTCGACAACACCGGTGTCGCCATGGAAACGACGCGCGCCATGATCCGGCGCGGCGTGCGCGACCTACACCTGGTGTGCGTACCGATGGCGGGCCTGCAGGCCGACCTGCTGATTGGCGCGGGCTGTATTTCCACCCTCGAGACCTCGGCGGTCACCTTCGGCGAGTACGGCGTTCCCCATCGCTTCCATGACGCGCTGAAGCGCGGCGCGCTCAAGATGATGGACGCGACCTGCCCCGCGATCTACGCGGCAATGGAAGCCGGGCGAAAGGAGATCCCGTTCATCCCGCTGCGCGGCCTGCTGGGCAGCGACCTCGTCGTGCATCGCCCGGACTGGAAGACGATCGACAATCCGTTCGCGCCAGAAGCCGATAGACCCGACCCAATCCTGCTGCTGCCCGCCATACGACCGGACGTGGCCTTGATCCACGCGCCCTATGCCGACCGCAACGGCAACATCTTCATCGGCCGTCGCCGCGACTTTGCGTTGATGGCGCAGGCGTCCCGGCAGGGCGCGCTCGTGACCGTCGAGGAAGTGCGCGACATCGACCTGATGGCGTCGGAAGAGACCGCGGCAGGTGCCCTGCCCGCGATCTACGTCGAGGCGACGGCGGTGGCGCCGCGCGGCGCCTGGCCGCTCGGCCTGCCGGACGTCTACGATATCGACGAAGCGCATTTCCGCCGCTACGGCGAGCTCGCGCGCACCGCCGACGGCTTCGCCCGCTATCTCGACGAGTTCGTCCATCGGCGCAAACAGGCCGCCGAGTGAGCGTCTCGCGCCAGGAACTGCTGATCCACACGATCGCCGGTCTGCTGAAGGATTGCCGCAGCATCGCCGTCGGCGCTTCCTCGCCCATTCCGGGCGCCGGTGCGCTGTTGGCCAAGCATCGCGCCACGCGGCGAACCTTCGTGACCATTCTCGGAAGCCGCAAGCACAACGCCATGAACTCGGGCGGCGTCGAACTCTTCGACATGGCAGCCCAGGGCCGGGTCGACGCGTTCTTTCTGGGTGGCGGCCAGATCGACGGCGAGGCCAACATCAATCTGGTCGGCGCAGGCGGGACCTACCCGCAGACGAACGTGCGCTGGCCGGGCTCCTTCGGCTCGGGCTACCTCTACTACCTGGTACCCCACGTGATCCTGTTCCGCGAGGAACATACGCGGCGGGTCATGGTGCCCAAGGTCGATTTCATTTCCTCGCCCGGCCCGCGCGCCGACGGCGTCTACCGGCCGGGCGGCCCGGTGGGGTTGCTGACCAATCTTTGCTGGTTCTCGTTCGATCGGGAGCGCCGCCGCTTCACGCTCGAGACGGTGCATCCCGGCCACAGCGTCGAGGAAGTGCGCGACAATACCGCGTTCGAGTTCGACATTGCAGCGACGGTCGGCCCGACGGCCGAGCCTGACGCGCAGACGCTGGCCCTGATCCGCGGGCCGATCGCGCGGCAGATCGGCGAAGCCTATCCTCGCTTCGTGCAGCAGGTCTTTCCAGACGCCGCATGACCGTCCTTCAGATTCTGGTGATCACGCTGGCCTTCGTCATCGCGGGCGTGGCCAAGGGTGCGATCGGCATGGGCATGCCGCCGATCGCCATTGGCATCATGACCTTCGCCCTGCCGCTCGATCAGTCGCTCGCGATCATGGTGCTGCCGACCATGGTCACGAACATCTGGCAGGCGATCTACGGCGGCGGCTTCGTGCGGCTGATGCGGCGCTTCTGGCCGATGGCGCTGACCGCCACCGTGGCGCTGTTCGCCATTGCCCTTCCTTTCGACCATCTGGGCTCGCAGCAAGCGCTTTCGTGGGTGGGTGTGCTGCTGACGATCTATTCGCTGGTGGCATTGACGCGGTGGCGGCCGGCCGTGTCGCGCGAGACCGAACGGTGGGCCAATCCGATCGTGGGTGCGCTGAGCGGCGCGCTGTGCGGTTTCACGGGCGTCGCGGCCGTGCCTTTCCTGCCCTACATGCAGTCGCTCGACATGAACCGCCACGACCTCGTTCAGGCGCTGGGCGTGATGTTCCTGTTCCTGATCGGCGGGCTCACCATCGCGCTCGCGTGGCAGGGTGCCTTCCACTTCGACACCACGCTGAGTGGCGTCGGCGCGCTGATCCCGACCATGATCGGCATGTGGCTGGGGCAGAAGGGCCGCGAGGCCGCCTCGCCGGAGACGTTCCGGAAAATCTTCGTCTTCGGCATGCTGGCGCTTGGGCTCAACATGGCGCGCGGACTGCTGTAGAAGCATCCCATGCCCCTACCCGACCATCGCGTGACCATCTGCGGAATCCCCGAGCTGCCCGAGCACGTCGGCAAGGGTGTGACGCACATCCTGTCGATCATCGACACCGACGAGCCGCGCCCTGCCGCGCTCGACGCCTATCCCGGCGTCGATCATGAGCTGATCAGCTTCGACGACGTGGTCGCGGAATATCCGGGCTACGAGGCCTGCTCGATCGCCCACATCGAGACGGTGCTGGCGTTCGGCGAGCGGGTGCATGCGACACCCGGCGGCCACGCGCTGATCCATTGCCACGCCGGCATCTCGCGCAGCCAGGCGGCGGCGGCGATCCTGATGTGCCAGCACGCGCCCGGCCAGGAAGAAGCGGCGTTCCTGCGCCTGCTGACCCTGCGCAAGCACGGCTGGCCCAACACGCGCATGGTCGAGTTCGCCGACCAGCTGCTGAAGCGCGACGGCGCGCTGATGCGCGGACTGCTGGTCTATCGCAAGGCGCTGATTGCGGCCAAGCCGCAGCTGAGCGACGTCATCCGCAACATCGGCCGCGGGCACGAACTCCCGGTCTAGGCCTGGGCGTAGGCCGTTTCGATCCGCTTATGGAAGGCCGACAGAAGTGCGCTGTCGTCGGTCGGCATCACGCCGGCCGCCCGGCTCGCCTGCAGGACCTCGCATCGCGCCTTGAACGCCTCGGCATCCGTGCGCTTTTGGTCGTCGACCTCGTCGCCGAAGAAATGCGCGAACAGCCGCGTGCGCAGGAACGTGTGCGGCGCGATCTGCTCGACGATCGCCGTCGATCCCGGGCGGCGCAGCGCCAGCAGCGGGCTGTGCCACGAGAAAGTCTCCGGGCGAAGCGTTTGCTCCTCCAGCAACTGCTCGACCACGACTTTCCAGTTGGCGGCGATTTCGCTGACGATCGTGCCGCCATAGGCAGGCATTGCCGATCCCAGCGCCGGCTTTGTGGCCAGCGAGTCCAGCGAGAAGAAGACGATGCCGGCCTCGATCAACATCGGCAGCGCGATCAGGTTGTGATTGGCCGATGCCTCGCGCGGCGCGACCGGCGGCGGCGCGCCCAGGAACTTGCCCGTCAAGTCGAAGGTCCAGCCATGGAAGCGGCAGCGGAAGGTCTCGCAATTGCCCGCAGGGACACCGACCACCGGCATCGCCTGGTGGCGGCACATGTTGCGCAGGACGGTGATGGCGCCTGCCGGATCGCGGGTCACGATCACGCTCCACCCGCCGACAGTCAGCGAGACGAAGTCCCCCGCCTTGGGAATCTGCGCCTCGGCGCAGGCCGGCAGCCATCCGGTCGAGAAAATCGAGCGTTTCTCGGTCTGGAACGCGTCGCCCTGGGCGTAATCCTCTGATTTCATCGGAATCTGTATACAATAAGGCTTGTGGAAAGGCGAGTTTTGATCAAATCTTCCTAGATTGTATACGATCCATAGGAGACTGCCATGGCCAAGAGTGCATTCCGTCTCGCCCTCGAGGACGCCATCGACCAGCGGCATTCGGCCGTGCATCCCTGGAGCGAGGCTTGGACGTCCGGCAAGCTCGACCGCCGCCTGCTCGGCGAATGGGTGAAGCAGCATTATCACTACGTCAGCCACTTCGCGGAGTGGGTTGCGGCGGTCTACGCCAACTGCCCGCACCAGGACGTGCAGCACTTCCTGCTCGAGAACGTGACCGAGGAAGAAGGGCTGGTCGGAATGGGCGGCGCGGCGCCGGTCCGTCACTCCGACCTGCTGCTGGAGTTCGGCGAGATCTGCGGCATGTCCCGCGACAAGGTGCTGAACGCCCAGCTGAACGGCGAGCTGTTGCCCGAAACGCTCGGCCTGCAAAGCTGGTGCACGGTGCAGTCGCGCAAGCCCTTCGTCGAGGCGTTGTCGGGACTGCTGATTGGCCTCGAAAGCCAGGTGCCGCGCATCTACAGCAAGACCACACCGCCCTTGCTCGAGAAGTACGGCTTCAGCGAGGACGAGGTCACCTTCTTCTCGATCCACATCGTGGCCGACGTCGAGCACGGCGAGAAGGGCTTCGAGATCGTCGAGAAGCACGCCACCACCGACGAGCAGCGCGCGACCTGCGTCCGGATCGTCAAGGAAGCCGCGATGATGCGCCGCCTCTATCTCGACGGCATCTACCGCACGTTCCTTGCCCAGTCGCAGGCCGAGAAGAAGCTCGCGGCCTAGGTCGATGCTGAGCTTCAAGACTTTGTCGCTCGCCGAGGCGCATCTGATCCTCGACGCGGCGCAGAAGAAGGCGGAGGAGATCGGCGTGCCCGAAGTCCTCTGCGTCGCCGACAATTCGGGCTATCCGATCGCGCTGCGCCGCCTCGACGGCGGCAAGGTGACAAGCGTGCAGATCGCGATGAACAAGGCCTTCACCGCGGCCGGCCATCGCAAGCGCACCGACAACTACAAGAACTCGTTGCCCGGCGAAGAGGCGTTCGGCATCTGGACGCAGCACGGCGGCCGCTTCACCGTGTTCGTGGGCGGCTTCCCGATCGTGGTCGACGGCCAGGTCGTGGGCGGCATCGGCGCCTCGGGCGGCAACGGCGAGCAGGACATCGCCTGCTGCGAAGCCGGGATCGCGGCCTTCATGGCGACGCTGAAGAAGTGAGCGACAAGGACTCCCTCACCAAGATCGCGAGCGATCGCATCCGCGGCCAGATCCTCGACGGCACGCTGAAGCCCGGCGAGCGCCTGGTCGAGGATCGCCTCTCCGTCGAGCTCGGCGTGTCCCGCGTGCCGGTGCGCGAGGCGCTGCTCGGGCTGTCGCGCGAGGGCCTGGTACGGCTGGAGCCACGACGCGGTGCCTCGGTTGCCGAGGTCACGCCGAAGATCGTCGACGAGCTGGTCGAAGTACGCGCACTCCTCGAAGGCCTCAACGCCCGCCTTGCCGCGCGCCGTCACGATCCCGAGATCGTGGCGCTGCTGCGCGATACGCTGAAGCGCGGCAACGCCGCGGCGAAGGACGGATCGCCCGAAATGCTGAGCCGCCTCAACGCCGAATTCCACGAGCGGCTCACCGAAGCCAGCCGCAATTCCGTGCTGGCCGACACGATGCGCTCGCTGCGAGAGCGCACCAGCCTGGCCTTCGCGCTGAACAGCCGCCCCCGCGCGCGCGACGACTGGCAGGAGCATGCCGGCATCCTGGCCGCCGTCATCGCAGGCGACGAGGAACTGGCGGCCCTGCTCGCCACCCGCCACGTCCACAATGCAGCGGTGGCTTTCGCCAAGGCGCACGCGGAGACGGATCAAGCCGCGGACTGACCTCACTCAGACGCCAGGTACCGCCCAGACGTCGAGATCGGCGGCGCCTTCGCGGAACTTCTTGGCAGCGACGTACTCCGGCGAATGCCAGAACGCGTGGATCGCTTCCATCGACGGAAACTCGAAGACGACCAGGCGGCGTCCATCGTGCGTGCCTTCGAGCACTTCGATCTCGACCGCGCCGCGGACGATGTATCGCCCGCCGAATTTCTCGGCGAGCGTGTCCACCGCCGCGCGGTACTCGGGCCAGCCCTTGCCCGAGGTCATCTTTATCTGGACGAAGAGATACGCAGCCAAGCGCCTAGCGCCCCTTCATCGGCAGGCCGCCGAGATGGGTGCCGGCGTCGACGATCAGGAATTCGCCGGTGATGTTGCTGGCGCTGGTCAGGAAAAAGATCACCGCCTCCGCCATCTGCTCGGGCGTGCCGGCCTGGCGCAGCGGCGTCGTCTGTTCCTGCGCGTCGCGCAGTTTCTCGTAGTTCTCCTGGCCGAGTGCGCCCAGCAGCCAGCGCGTCTGGATGAAGCCCGGGCACACCGTGTTCACGCGCACCGCCGGTCCGAACCAGCGTGCCAGCGACAAGGTGAGCGTGTTCAACGCGCCCTTCGACGCGGCGTAGGGGATCGAGGTGCCCACGCCCATCACGCCCGCGATAGAGGAGATGTTCACGATCGAGCCGCGCTCCTGCTTCTCATCCCACTGCTTCTTCATCGTGGGATACACGGCACGGCTCATCATGTAGGGGCCGGTGACGTTCACGCGCAGGATGCGGTCGAAGTCTTCCGCCGACACGCCGTCGAGATCGCCCTGGCTCTGGAACTTGGTGGTGCCCGCGTTGTTCACGAGGCCGTCGATGCGGCCCCATTTCTTCAGCGTCTCTGCCGCGAGCTTTTTGCAGTCGGCATCCTGCCCCATGTCGGCCTGCACCAGGATCGCGTCGACGCCCTTGGCCTTCACGGCAGCATAGGTCTCGTCGGCTTCCTTCTTGCTCTTGGTATAGTTGATCGCGACGTTCCAGCCGCGCCCCGCGAGATCGACCGCGCACGCAGCCCCCAGCCCCGTCGCCGATCCCGTCACGATTGCCACCTTGGCCATGTTCTTCTCCCCGTAGGTTGTCCCGCCTTACATAGGCTAGGATAGCACCCCATGGCAGACCTGTTTTCGCTCAAGAACAAGATCGCGCTCGTCACCGGCGCGTCCCGCGGCCTTGGCCGCGATATGACGGTTTGCCTCGCGGAAGCGGGCGCCACGGTGCTGTGCGCAGGCCGCAGCGTGAAGGACCTCGAGGCAACCGCCAAGGCGATCACCCGGAAGAAGGGCAAGGCCTTCGTCGTGCCGCTCGACATCACCGACGAGAAGGCGACCGTCGCGCAGATCCGCGCCGTGATCCGCAAGCACAGGCGCATCGACGTGCTGGTCAACAACGCGGGCGTCATCCATCGCGAGAACATCGTCGACACTGCGACGCCGGATTTCCGCAAGGTCATCGAGACCGACCTGATCGGACAGTTCGTCGTATCGCGCGAGGTCGGCCGTCACATGCTGGCGCGCGAGTACGGTCGCATCGTCAACATCTCCTCGGTGATGGCGGTGCTCGGCCGCGCCTCGGTCGCGGGCTACGTTTCGGCCAAGCACGGGCTGGTCGGCCTCACCAAGAACCTGGCCGCCGAGTACGGCCCGCACGTCACGGCCAATGCGATCGCGCCGGGCTATATCCGCACCGAGCTGAACGTGCCCCTGCAGAAGAACAAGGAATTCGGCGCAATGCTGGAGCAGCGCACCGCGGCCGGCCGCTGGGGCACGCCGCATGACCTGCGGGGCGCCCTGCTGCTGCTCGCGTCCGACGCGGGCGCCTACATCACCGGGCACACGCTGGTGGTCGACGGCGGGTTGACCACGATCCTGGCATGAGATTTCCGCTCAACTCGAAGCTCCTGATGCCCGCGCTCGGCGTCGGAGCCTTGGTGCTCGGCGCCGTAGCCGCCGAGAACTGGCGTAACCATGGCGTGCTCACGAAATCGGACTATGTCGGCAAGATCGACGTGTCGGCGGAGGACGCCAAGCTCTACCGCGCGGTGCCCTTCAGCTGGCATGTCGCCAGCCGCGCCGGCGCTTTCGACGGCAAGGACCAGGCCTTCGTGCGCATCGACGTGTCGGGAGAAAGCGCACTGCTGTGCGGCTGGCTGCGCATGGACAAGGCCGGCGCCTCGATTCGCGCGACGCGCTGGCTGAGCGAGGCGCGGCTCAAGGTCGGCGACATCAAGGTCGCGGCGCTGTTCGTGGCGCCGACCGACAAGGGGCCGGCCGACGGTCTGAACGCGGGCTGCGCGCGCCTCGACGTCAAGACACGCCCCGCCGCCGATGCGCCTCTTTCCTTCGAAGGGCCGCCGGTGCAGGAATAGGCCAAGGGAAGGAAACAAAAATGCCGACATTCAAAGAGGCGCGCGAATTCCTGCTCGCCAACCGCACGAACTACGCCGCCGCGATGGCGGGCTTCAAATGGCCCGAGCCCGTGGCCTTCAATTGGGCGCTCGACTGGTTCGACGCGGAGCTCGCCCGCGCCCCCGAAAGCAAGGACCGCTGCGGCCTTTGGATCGTCGATGTCGCCTCGGGCGAAGAGACCAGGCTCACCTTTGCGGAGCTGTCGACGCGCTCCAACCAGGTCGCCAACTACCTGCGCGGGCTAGGCCTCAAGCGCGGCGATCACCTGCTGCTGGTGTTGAACAACGTGGCGCCCCTGTGGGAGATCATGCTGGCGGCGATGAAGCTCGGCGTCGTGGTCATTCCGGCGACGACGCTTCTGACCGCCGACGAACTCGCCGACCGCGTCGAGCGCGGCCGTGCGAAGATGATCGTGGCCGACGAGCAGCAGATCCCGAAATGCGCCGGCCTCAAGCTCGACGGCGTCGTGAAGATCACGACCAGCGACAAGAAGTTCGACGGCTGGAAGCCGCTCGGCGACGCCTATAAATCCCCAGCCGATTTCAAGATCGACGGCCCAACCAACGCCGACGACCCGCTGCTGCTTTATTTCACTTCGGGTACGACCGCGAAGCCCAAGCTGGTGCGTCACAGCCACCGCTCCTATCCGGTGGGCGCGCTCTCGACGATGTACTGGCTGGGACTGAAACCCGGCGACGTGCACGTCAACATCTCCTCGCCCGGCTGGGCCAAGCATGCCTGGAGCACCTTCTTCGCGCCGTGGAACGCGGGCGCAACCGTGCTGATGGTCAACCAGGCCCCGTTCAACGCCAAGGGGCTGCTGGGCGTGCTCGAGCGCTGCAAGGTCACGACCTTCTGCGCCCCGCCCACCGTGTGGCGTCTGCTGATCCAGGAAGACCTGAAGGCCTCGAAGCTTGCCCTGCGCGAAGTCTGCGGCGCGGGCGAACCGCTCAATCCCGAGGTCATCGCCCAGGTCCAGGAAGGCTGGGGCCTCACGATCCGTGACGGCTACGGCCAGACCGAGACCACGGCGCAGATCGCCAACCCGCCCGGCCAGCCGGTCAAGGCGGGTTCGATGGGCCGGCCGCTGCCGGGCTATCGCGTGCTGCTGCTCGATCCCGACGGCATGCCGGCCAAGGAAGGCGAGATCTGCCTCGACCTCAACGACGAACGTCCAGCCGGCCTGATGCAGGGTTACGCCGACGATCAGGGCAAGCTCGCGGGCATCAACGACAGGGTCTACCGCACCGGCGACGTCGCGAGCCTCGACGCCGACGGCTATCTCACCTTCGTGGGCCGCGCCGACGACGTGTTCAAATCGTCCGACTACCGCATCAGCCCGTTCGAGCTGGAAAGCGTGCTGATCGAGCACGACGCCGTGGCCGAAGCCGCGATCGTGCCCTCGCCCGACGACATTCGCCTCTCGGTGCCCAAGGCCTTCATCCTGCTCGTGGGCGCGACGCCACCCACCAAGGAGACCGCGGCCTCGATCCTCAACTACACCAACACCAAGCTGGCGCCGTTCAAGCGCATCCGCCGGCTCGAGTTCGTGAAGGAACTTCCCAAGACGATCTCGGGCAAGATCCGGCGCAACCAGCTGCGCAAGGTCGAGTACGAAGGCTCGGCGCCCGAGGTGACGCGCGGCGTGGAGTTCAGCGAGAAGGACGTACTGGGCTAGCGGCTCAGCGCGGGAAGGCGTTGGTGTTCAGCCATTTCCGCGCCTCATGGATGCTGCGGAACACGTTGGCCGGCCGTTCCGCGCCGGTGACGCCGCTGAACAGGCGCGCGAGCTGATCGAGCTTTTCGTTCGCCACGATCGCCAGCGCCCCGCGCGGCGTGTCCCTGAGCGCCGCGCGGAGCCCTTCACTGAAGGCGGTGAGTTCCTCCGGCGTGATGTCGGGCTGCGCGTTGGCGATATCGATGATCTTGCGGAAGCGATGGAGTTGGCCTTCCTGAATCCGGCGCAGGAAGTCCACGAGGTCGGCCAGGGTGATCCTGTCCACGGCGACGCCTATCACGAGGCGATCGGGGGCAAATACATCGAGTCGAATGGGCATGATCGCACCGTATCCCGAAAGCGTTCCGTGGTGAATGGCGGCGACACCGCGTAATCTCCGCGCATGTTGCCCAATCAATTGCCCCGGCAAGGGGTTACCCCCACCCTCGCCCGTTTCGTTGCGCAGACCAAATGGCAAGATATCCCGGACAGCGTCCGCCACGAAGCCAAGCGCGCGCTGCTGAACTTCTTCGCCGTGGCGATTGCCGGCTGCCGCACCGCGCCGATCGACATGGCGCTGAAGTCGCTGTCGGAATTCTCCGGCGGCAGGCAGGCCACGATCGTGGGACGCAGCGAGCGCATCGACGCGTTGAGCGCCGCCTTCCTGAACGCGGCCGGCGCCAATGTGTTCGACTATTGCGACACGCATCTGCCGACCGTCGTGCATCCGACGTCGCCGCTCGCCCCCGCCGTGCTGGCCGTCGCCGAATTGCGCGAGGTAACGGGCCCTGAATTTCTGCTGGCGTTCATCCTGGGCTTCGAGATCGAATGCCGCGTCGGCGGCGCTGTATCACCCGGGCACTATCCCAAGGGCTGGCACATCACCTCGACCTGCGGCGTGTTCGGTGCGGCCGCAGGTGCCGCGAAGCTGCTGAAGCTCAGCGAGGCCCAGATCGTCTGGGCGCTGGGCAATGCCTCGACGCAGTCCGCGGGGCTCTGCGAGTGCCTCGGCTGGCCCGCGAAGAGCGTCTCGGTGGGCAATGCCGCGCGCAACGGGCTCTTCTCCGCCCTGCTCGCCGAGAAGGGCTTCGAAGGGCCACCCGAACCGATCGCGGGACCTCAGGGCTTTCTTGCCGCTATGGGCGAGCCGCCGAACTGGAGTGCGCTGCTCGATGGCCTGGGCAAGACGTGGGAAGTCGCGAACAATTCGATCAAGCCCTATCCGGCAGGCTTCGTGATCCACCCCCTGCTCGACCTCGCGCTCGATTGGCGCAAGCAGAACCCCGGCGCTGTCGTCGAGAAAGTCATGGCGCGCGGCAATCCGCTGCTCGTCCAGCGCACCGACCGTCCCGAGGTCGCGACGGGCCGCGAAAGCCAGGTCAGCCTGCAGCATGCGGTCGCCGCCGCGCTCGTGCTGGGCAAGGCCGGCCTCGAACAGTTCACCGACGCCTGCGTGAACGATCCCAGGGTGAGCGCGATGCGCAAGCGCATCTCGGTCGCCGGCGACGCGAAGATCTCGACGATCGCGGTCGACATGGAATTCACGACCGCCGACGGCAAGGTCCACAAGATGTCGACGCAGGCGGCCAAAGGCAGCGCCGCCAACCCGCTCAAGGACTCCGAGATCGAGCGGAAATTGCGCGACGAGGCCCAGAGCTGGAACGCCAGGCACGACATCCAGCCGCTGATCGATGCCGTGTGGTCGCTCGACAAGGCCGGCGACGTGTCGACCTTGGCGAAGCTCGCTACTCCACAGTAACGTTCGCCGACGTGGCCACACCCTTCCAGAGGACAATGTCCTTCTGGATGAAGGAGGCGAAATCGGCCGGAGTGCTGCCCACCGTCTGCATCGCCTGATCCTCGAGCAGTTTCTTTGTCGTGGGGTCGGCAAGCGCCTTCACGACTTCCTCGTTCAGCTTCTTCACGATCTCGGGCGGCGTCTTTGCGGGCGCCAGGATCCCGTGCCACGCCAGCGCTTCGAAGCCCGGATACCCGCTCTCCGCCATCGTCGGCACTTCCGGCGCGACGGGCGAGCGCTGCAGGCTGGTTACCGCGAGCGCACGTAGCTTTCCCGCCTTCATCTGCGACAGCACGCTGATGGGATCGCCGAACACCATGCTGAGCTGTCCGCTCAGCAGGTCGCCCACCGCCAGCGCCGTGCCGCGATAGGGCACATGGGTCATCTTGAGGCCGGCCTTCGAACTGAACATCTCCGACACGAGATGGTTGGCAGCACCTACGCCGGTCGAGCCGTAGTTCAACGCACCCGGCTTGCTCTTGGCCAGCGCCACCAATTCCTGCAGCGATTTCGCCGGAAGGTCGGGATTGACGACGAGGATGTATGGGTACGCGGTGGTCATCGAGATCGGCGCGAAGTCCTTCACCGGATCGTAGGGTAGGCTCTTGTAGATCGCGGGGTTGATCGAGATCGGGCCGGACTGGCCGAGCAACAGCGTGTAACCGTCGGGCTCGGCCTTGGCCACGATGTCGGTGCCCAGGATCGAGCCAGCGCCGCCCTTGTTGTCGATCACGATCGGCTGGCCGATGTTCTCGCTCATCTTCTTGGCGATGATGCGCGCCACGCCGTCGGCGCCGCCGCCCGGCGCATAGGGCACGACCAGCCGGATCGGCTTGCCGGGATAGTCGGCGGCAAAGGCCGAGGCCGCGACACACTGCAGAGCGAGCGCAAGGGCGAGACGCCGTCCGATCACGTTCATTTCACCGATCCTCCCCGATCTTTGTGCGCTAGGCTTTGGCCAAAGATCATAAATCCCGGAGGAAACCAGTGCAGCGCCTCTTTCTCGGTTGTTTCGCTGCCACGGCGCTCAGCCTGGCCATCGCGCTTCCCGCCTGCGCCGACGTCACGCGGCTGGAGATCACCAGCAAGGAGTCCTACGGCACGTTCCGCCCGGGCGAGTACGTGCTCTGGAAAGGCAAACTGCACGGCGAGCTCTCGCCCAAGGAAGCCATCCCGGACATCGACAAGGTGAAGCCCAACGCGCGCGGCATGGTCGAGTACAGCTCCGACATCATGCTGCTGATGCCCGCCACGCCGTCGAGGGGCAACGGCACCCTGATCGTCGACGTGCCGAACCGCGGCCGTGTCTACGGCATCGCGCTCTACAACAGCCCCCGCGACGAGCCGTTCGAGTCCGGCACGCTGGCGCAGGGCACGGGCTTTCTCCAGGATCGCGGCTTCGCCCTGGCCGAAGTCGGCTGGGAACTGGGCAAGGGCGCGCAACTGCCGACCTTCGTCGATGCCGCCGGCAAGACGCAGTATGTCGAGGGCGCGGGCTTCGCCATCATGCGCGATGCCGGCGACTACTTCGCCCGGGCGCAGGGCGACAACCCGCTGAAGGGCGCGATCAAGCACACGCTGGCCAGCGGCAAATCGCAAAGCGGCCGCTTCCTCAAGACGCTGTTGCTGAACGGCTTCAACCAAACTCATGGCCATCGCGTGTTCGACGGCATGCACATCTTCGTCTCGGGCTCGGGCCTGTTGCCGATCCTGCGCTCTTCGCCCGGACCGCAATCGAGCGGCGACGCCGCGCCGAGCTTCCAGGACCCCGACTTCAAGGGCGTGCACGAAGGCCCCTTCACCATCGGCGAAATCCTGGCCAAGGTGACGGCGCGCAAGGAGACGCCGCCCAAGATCGTGATGATCAGCAGCACGACCGACTTCCTGTCCCTGCGCGCCTCGATGGGCCGCACCGGCGACGACGGCACCAGAGAGCAAGCGATCCCCGAGACTGTGCGCATGTACGATATCGCGGGCGCCTCGCATGCCGTGCTGCTGAAATCCGACTGCAAGCTGCCGCGTGAACGGCTCGACTGGATGCCGGTGTCGCGCGCCACCCTGCTGCACCTCGACAAATGGGTGTCGGCCAATGCGACGCCGCCCGCCAATCGCCTGATGCCGCTCGAGCCCGCGACCGGCGACCCCGAGGTGCTGGCCGCGCCCAGGACCTCGCCCAAGGCGGTGATCCAGCGGCCCAAGCGCGACGCCGACGGCAACGTGCTGGGCGGCGTGCGCCTGCCCGATGTCGCCGTGCCGCTCGGCGCCCATGCGGCGCAACAGGATCCCACCACGTTCGGCTGTGCCCTGGCCGGCGCCTTCCTGCCCTTCGACGACGCCAAGATCGCCGCGCGCTACAAGAATCGCGACGATTACGTGAACCGCATCCGCATCGCCGCCCGCAGTCTCGAAGCCGAGGGCTTCCTGCTGCCCGACGATGCCGCCGTCATCATCGCGGCGGCCGCGGCGACGCAGGCGGTGAAGTGAGCTAGGCTTCTTCCACCAGTAAAGGAGGAAAGCTTGGGCCGGATTGTGTTCATTGTGATCGTGGCGAGTCTGTCGGCGGGATGTGCCGTGGGGCGCAAACAGGAATTCGACTCCGCACGCGTCGACGTCAGCACCACGAGCGCGACGATCAACGTCGCCGTCGTCGATCACCGCCCCTACGTTCTCAGCCACGACAAAACCGAGACCTTCACCGGCCTGTCGCGTGGCGGCTATGGCAACCCATTCGACGTCAACACCAAGTCCGGCCAGCCTCTGGCGACCGACATGGCCAATTCCGTCGCTACGTCGTTGCGCACCAAGGGAGCGACCGTGAACATCGCGCCGCTTCCTCCGTCGACGAGCGACATGGCGGCAATGGCCAAGCTCGCCACTCCTGAGGGCAAGGGGTTGCTGGTGGTCGTTTCAGAATGGAAGAGCGACAAATACATGCGCACCAAGCTCCTGTTCGATTTGCACGTCTACGTGGTGGACGCCGGTGGCAAGCCGATTGGCGACAGTCAGGTCCAGGGCGAAGACGACCTCGGTACCGGCATCACCAACGGCGACACCGCCCCGGTCGCCGCATTCGGGCAAAAAATGCAGCAGTTGCTTTCCGCTCCGACGGTGGCCGGGAAACTCTGATCCGCCTCCTACAGGAACGACATGCCGCCGCTCAGCGCGACGGTCTGGCCGGTCATGTACTCCGTGCGTACCAGCATCATCACCACCTGCGCGCATTCCTCGGACGTGCCGAAGCGGCCGAGCGGGATGCGCGCCGGCGACGACGCGAGGCCCTGCTTCACCATGTCGGTCTCGATCAGCGACGGCGCCACGGCGTTCACCGTGATGCCCTCCTTCACCAGCCGCGCCGCGTAGCCGCGCGTCAGCCCCTCCATACCGGCCTTCGAGGCGTTGTAGTGCGGACCGATGCCGCCGCCGCCACGTGCCGCGCCGGAGGAGATGTTGACGATGCGGCCCCACTTCTTCTGGCGCATGGCGGGGATCACGCGCTGCGTGCAGAGGAAAGCCGACTTGAGGTTCACGGCAATGGTGAGATCGAAGTCAGCCTCCGTCAGATCGTCGATGCCGCGAAGCAGTCCGATACCGGCGTTGTTCACCAGAACGTCGACCTGCCCGAACTCCGCTTCGACTCCCGCGACCAGGCGCGCGACCTCCTCCGCTTTCGAGACATCCGCCCCGATGATCATCGCCTTGCCGCCGGCATCGCGAATGCCCGTGGCCACGGCCTCGGCTTCCACCGACTTCTCGCGATAATTTACCGCGACGGATGCGCCCGCTTCGGCCAGCGAAATCGCAATGGCTGCGCCAATACCACGCGAGCCGCCCGTCACGAGGGCCACACGGCCTTTCAAATCGTTCATTCCCGGCTCCCTAAAAGCTGAACAAGGGTTTACCATAGCTTCCGACACTCAGGATTTTCAGGGAGGTCCGCATGGCGCGGCTCGGTTTCGGCGCATTCCTCGCACCCCATCACCCGATCGGCGAAAACCCGCTGCTCCAGTTCCGGCGCGACATCAAGTTCGTGCAGCACCTCGACGAACTCGGCTACGACGAGTTCTGGTGCGGCGAGCACCACTCGTCCGGCTGGGAGATGATCGCCTCGCCCGAGATGTTCCTCGCGGCCGCGGCCGAGCACACCAAGCGCATCAAGCTCGCGACCGGCGTGATCTCGCTGCCCTACCACAATCCCTACAACGTGGCGCAGCGCATGGTGCAGCTCGACTGGATGAGCGGCGGCCGCGCGATCTTCGGCTCGGGCCCCGGCGCCCTGCCGTCGGATGCGCACACGCTCGGCATCGATCCCATGACGCAGCGCGACCGCCAGGACGAGGCGATCGGCATCATCCAGCGTCTGTTCCGGGGCGAGCGCGTCACCCAGAAGGGCGCCTGGTACAATCTCCAGGACGCGGCCCTGCAGCTCCTGCCCTACCAGGAGGAAATGCCCTTCGCGACGGCCTCGCAGATCAGCCCCTCGGGCATGACGCTCGCTGGCAAGTACGGCATCGGCATCATTTCGCTGGGCTCCATGTCGACCGAGGGCCTGACCGCGCTGCCGACGCAATGGGCCTTCGCCGAGAAGGCGGCCAAGGAGAACGGCACCACCGTCGACCGCAAGAATTGGCGCGTGCTGCTCAACTGGCACATCGCCGAGACGCGCGACAAGGCGATCGACGAGGCGCGCAGCGGCCTCTTCCGCTGGCACAACGAATACGTGACCGGCACGCTGCGGCCCAACCAGGCGCCGTTCAAGTCGCCCGAGCAGGCGATCGAGATGACGGCGGGCCCCGGCTCGGCCGCGGTGATCGGCACGCCCGACGACCTCGTGAAGATGATCAAGTCGGTCTACGAGCAGAGCGGCGGCTTCGGCCACTGCGTGGGCTTCGTGCACGACTGGGCCAATCCGGAGAACACGTTCCGCTCGTGGGACATGGTCGCGCGCTACGTCATCCCCGAGATCAACGGCTACGTCGCGAAGCTCCGCGAATCGCAGAAGTTCCTGATCGACAATCGCGCCGTGTTCGAGCGCGCCCAGCAGGCGGTCATGTCCAAGATCATGGAGAACAAGGACGCGGCCGAGGCTCTCAAGGTCACCAACTCGCCGCGCGTCTCGGCCGCCGCCGCTCAGGTGCCGACGGGATTGGGCAAGCAAGCCGCCGAGTAGCGGTCGGCACGACGATTGGCTCGGGGCTTGCTTGCCGGCGTCCAAGCAAGCCCTGAACGCCAAGAGGAAACCTCCGTGTCCCTGCCGCTGATTGACGTCCACACCCACATGTACCTGCCGCGCTACGTTGCGCTCCTGCGCGAGCGCAAACAGATCCCGCGCATCGTCTCGCGCGAGAAAGGCGACCGGCTGATCATCCTGCCGGACGAGGATGCCGATACCTCGACCTCCGCCGGCCGGCCGATCGGCAGCGAGTTCTACGAGGTGAAGCGCAAGCTCGCCTTCATGGACCAGCACAACATCGCCGTCTCGGTCGTGAGCTCGGCCAATCCCTGGATCGACTTCGTCGAGCCCGACGCCGCGCCCAAGCTTGCGGCCGAGCTGAACGACGACCTCGAGGCGATGTGCGCCAATTCCAAGGGCCTGCTCTACGGCTTCGGCGTGCTGCCGTTGCAGCGGCCCGAGACCTGCGCCGCCGAGCTGAAGCGCATCGCGGGCCTGCCGCACATGCGCGGCGTCATCATTGGCTCGGCCGGCCGTGGCCAGGGCCTCGACGATCCCGAGTTCGAGCCGATCTGGAAGGCCGCCGCCGATCTCGGCCTGTTCGTTTTCATCCATCCGCACTACGGCATCGGCCACGAGCTGTTTCCCGACACCGGCCACGCGATGCTGCTGGCGATGGGCTTCACCTTCGAGACGTCGATTGCCGTCGCGCGCCTGATCCTGCGTGGCGCCATGGAGCGCAACCCCGGCCTCAAGCTCCTGATCGCGCACGGCGGCGGCACGCTGCCCTATCTCGCGGGACGTCTCGACTCCTGCGTGAAGAACGACATCTCCAAGGACTTCGGCCTGCCCAAGCCGCCCAGCCATTACCTGCAACAGTGCTGGTACGACTCGATCGTCTATCACCCGCCCGCGGTGGCCGCCCTCACCGCCTTCGCCGATCCGGCGAAGATCATGTTCGGCACGGATCACCCCTTCTTCCGCCCGCACGTCGCCGAGGAGGCCCTCGACACGACAACCTGGGCTGTCCCCGCGGAGAACGTTGCAGCCCTCGCGGGCTTCGACGAGAAGATTAGGAAAGCGATTTCGTACGAGAACGGCCTCAAGGCGTTCGGAATCGAGCTGCCTTAGACTCATGCGGACCGCGAGCCTCCTCCGAATGATTGACCTCGAGTCAATCATTCGCTCTCGCTCATGATCATGAGGCGAGCCAGAGGCTCGCGGTCCGGAAGACATGACTCCCTAACCCGCCCGTGCCAACGCCCGATGCGCGACCGCGGCGGCGCGCCTCAAAAAACTTCTGCCTCCTGAATCGCTCGGGAAACCGGGCGATAAGCTTGGCCCTGCGGGGTTCTGCGGATTCTTTCCGAGCGATTCAGGAGACTCATGAATCGCTCGGGAAATCTTTCGGGAAGCGGTCAACCCATTGGCTCCGCTCGGCAATTCGCTTTCGCTCCCGAGCGACTCCGGAGTCGCTCCCGAATCCGCCCGATGGACCACCGGCTTCGCCGGCAGGCGGCTCGGCGTGGGGTGATAGATCTTCTGGTGCTTGCGCCAATTGACGATGCGCAAATAGTCGATCTCATCCACCGTGTAGCGCTCGATGCAATGCTGGTCCTCGAGTTCCTGCAGCCAACCCGGCAGCAGTTGCCGCGCGTCGGGCTCGCGGGGATAGAGCCGGCTTCTGAGCGCCTCGGGATGGGCAACCAACCGGCCTGCATCGTCGGCGACCAGCCAGAGCTGGATGAAGGTCAGCCGTGCCATCGGGCTCACCGCCCGCATGCTGCGGGAGAACATGAAATGCGGCTTGATCATGCGGGCGCGCGCCATGGGGCCTCCTTTGCTGGGATAACCCTATATAGCGATTATCGCAAGTTTCCGCAATATATCATTGCGATCCATTGGAGCGCGTCGTTCCTCCGGCGCTCGCCCCTCCACAACAAGCGCAAGCCCTAAGCATGCTAAGTTGGTTCAGGGGGCAGATGGATACTTTCATCAAGGCGCTTCAAGTCCTGGGACCACTGGTTACGGTCGCCCTAGCCGTATTCGGCTTGTTCGTCTGGTATTGGCAACTCATCGCCAAGCGCAAGTTTGAGATCGCCGAACAGGCGGTGACGGAATGGCGGCGAGCGAATGACGGCCTAACATATGTTCGGAATCCTTGGGTTAAGGCCGGGGAAGGTGATTCGATCAAGGTCGATGCGTCGTTCACCGGTAAGGCTCGCGAGAACGCGGAGCGGCACCGGTTCACCTACGAACGGCTGGGTCATGTGCAAGACACGTTCAAAGACGTTCGGTTAACGCAAATCCTCGTAGACCTACACATATCCAGTCAAGCCGCCCGAACATTCGACGTGCTATTCCGAGTACGCCACCTCGTTCAGGTGGATGCGGATGCGCTCATTGAGGATTTCTCGGAGCAGTTCGCCACGCCGGAACAGATGCTGGAGAACCAACAAAGGCGTAACGACTACCGCCGTGGCATAGCAGAGAAGCGCAACAAGGATGGGAAGCCCGATCCCAGCGACGTGTACTCTAGGGTACTGGACGAAGCATCGGAAGTGCTGGAGTCGGAGTGCCGCCAGATATTGCGCCCCAAGACGATTGTTGAGTTCTTGTTTTCAAGACGCACGAAGCCCGCCATCCATGAATGGAGCGACGAGGCTAAGAAACTGTTGGGTCGTCGCTAATGGTAAGGGCACGATCCTCATGAATATTGCTGACGACGCTAGCGAACCGCTCCTTCGTATCAGTGGCTTTGCTCTTTGGGTCCATAACCGACAGTTTCCAAATGCCGACGACTTTTGGGATGGAAATTGGCTGAATGTTACCGCCAAAGTGGAGGCGAACAACGCGCGCGTTCGCACTGGTGGGTCGATTTTGCACTTGTCGGAGGTGGAGGCGTTCGCCTCGGAACTCGTTGTCCTAATAAAGGAAATTTCCGGCACCGCTACTCTTGGCGGCAGCCTAGAACCGAACCTGAGTGTCTCCCTGCGAGGCAGCAAACTTGGCCATGTGACCGCGACCGTGGCGATAACCCCGGATCACATGAGCCAGAGTCACAAGTTCACATTTGAAATGGACCAAACTTTCCTCGGTCCGATTCTCGCGTCATGCCAAGAAATCTTGCGGCGCTTCCCGATCAGAGACAAACCGGCGGGCTAACCCCGTTTTTCTTTAGCGCTGCCTACGAATGGCAGCGCCACTCACGGCAGAGTTTACTCCTCCTCGGTGGCACGCTCCGACAATCGCTACCGGCTGTCGAACAGCCTCAGCACGACCGCCTCGAGGGCCAGGAAGAAGGCGAAGAGGACGATGCCGACGCCGCACAAAACGACGATGGCCGACAGCAGCAGCGCAGTCTCGAAGTTGTTGGCCGAGAACAGGATGATGTAGCCCAGTCCCGCCTGCACGGTGATGAATTCGCCCAGCACCACGCCGATCACCGCGAAGGTGACGCCGATGCGCAGCCCGTTGAAGATCTGCGGCAGGGCGAAGATCAGCTTCACGCGCAGGAAGACCCGCAGCGGCGGCATCATCAGCGACTGGCCGAGCCGTTCGTAGGTCGGCGGCGTTGCCTGCATGCCGGCGATGGTCGCCACCAGCACCGGGAAGAAAGCGATAAAAACGGAGAAGACGACGTTCGCCGCGATCGTGTGACCGAACCAGATCAGGAAGACCGGCGCCAGCGCCACCTTCGGGATCAGCTGGAAGAACACGATGGTGGGATAGATCGCCTGCATCAGCCGGCGCGAGAAGGACACCGCGATGCCGAGCCCGATGCCCAGCAGTGCCGCCGCAACGATGCCCGCCACCGCCGCCCAGAAGGTCGGCTGTGCCTGCTCCAGCAAGAGGCCGATCGAGCGCTGCAGCGTCTGCCAGACGCGGTCCGGTGCCGGCAGGATGCGCGGGCGCACGAGGCCGCTCGCCGCCAGCCACGACCAGACGCCGAAGAGCAGCGCCAGGCCCGCGAGCGGCGGCAGGATCTGGCGAGCGGTGGCGCGGAGATCGATCGCGATCATTCGCCTTGCCACCTCTGGATGGCACGCTCGCCCGCATGCACGATCCCGTAGAAGCCCACGCCCAGCAGGCAGAGCGCGACGATGGCCGCGAGGATGAGATCGGTCTGCAGCAGCGCCGAGCTTTTCAGGATGAGGTAGCCCAGGCCTTCCGACGAGGAGATGAACTCCGCCACGATGACGCCGATCACGGCCAGCGTGACGCCGATCTTGAGGCCCGAGAAGAGATACGGCATCGAGGCCGGCAGTCGCACCAGCCAGAACGTGCGCCAGGTGGTGGCGGTCAGGCTCCGGCTCAGTCGCACGAGCGAGCTGTCGGTAGCTTCGAGCCCCGCCATCATCGAGATGAAGATCGGGAAGAAGGCGATGAAGGTCGCGATCGTAAGCCGCGCCGGCGAGCCGATGCCGGCCCACACGATGAACAGCGGCGTCCAGGCGATCTTCGGCACCAGCTGCAGCAGGATCACCAGCGGATAGACCATGTCGCGCAACAGCCGGCTGAAGCAGAGCAGAGAGGCAATGCCGACGCCGAGCACCGTCGCCAGCAGGAAGCCCGCCAGCGTGTCGCGCGTGGTCGGCACCGCCTGCTGGCAGATCGTGCCGAAGTTCGCGACCAGCGCGTGCCAGATGTCCGACGGCGCCGGCAGGACGACCTTGGGGTACTGGAAAATGACGACCAGTGCTTGCCAGGCGAGCAGCAACGCCAAAGCGAAGGCCGTCGGCAGGATCGCGGCGCGCAGGCGGTCGACGATCGCGTTTGCTTCCCTCCCCCGTCCCGGGGGAGGTGGCGCGGTAATCCGCGACGGAGGGGGTGCAACGCGACGGCTCTCTCCAGCTTCAAGCAGCGCGACTGGGGCCCCCCCTCCGTCGGCGATTACGCCGACACCTCCCCCGGGACGGGGGAGGGAAGAGGAAGGGCTGGTCATCAGACCGGCCGGTGCTGGATCTTGCTGCGGAGATAGCCGCAGATCTCGTTGAACGCCGCGCTCTCCTCGATCTCGAGGCCGCGCGGGCGGGCGAACGGGATCTTCACGTCGGCGATCACCCGGCCCGGCCGCTGGCTCATCACCAGCACGCGGTCGGAGAGATAGACGGCCTCGCGGATCGAGTGGGTGACGAAGAGCGCCGTGCGGTGATGCTCTTCCCAGATCTTCATCAGCGCGAGGTTCATCTCGTCGCGCGTGATCGCGTCGAGCGCGCTGAACGGCTCGTCCATCAGCAACAGGTCGGGCTCGAAGACCAGCGCGCGGCAGATCGCGACGCGCTGGCGCATGCCGCCCGAGAGCTGGCGCGGCTTGTGATTGTGGAAGCCGGCAAGCCCGACCTCGTCGAGCAGGGCCTTGGCGCGATCGATGTGCGGCGCGACCGGCTTGTTCATCGCGCGGTACGGAAACAGCACGTTCTCCAGCGCCGACTTCCAGGGCAGCAAGGTCGGGTCCTGGAACATGATGCCGTTCTCGGCGCGTGGCGCAATCATGGGCCTGCCTGCGACGGCGACCGTGCCTTCGCTCGGCCTGTCGAGACCGGCCACCATCATCAGGAGCGTACTCTTGCCGCAGCCCGACGGCCCCAGGAGCGAGACGAACTCGCCCGACTTGACGGTGAACGAGGTCGGCGCCACCGCCTCGACCTCGTGGCGCCCGCCGGGATTGAAGATCTTGCGGACGCGCTCGGCCACGACATAGTCGCCGGCGTCCTTCGCCATCGACACCGTCTCGACGCTGGCCAGCCGGTCGATGACCGCCGAGATCATCCCAGGACGTACTTCGCGTTCGCCGACTTCACGGCCTTCCACTCGGCTTCGGTGAGCTTGAGCTTGCCCACGAATTCGTTGGTGTAGAGCGTCGCGGGATCGGGCTTCTTGTCGTTCGGGGCGGTCGCGGCGATCAGGTCGGTCATCTTCACGTAGGCGGCGGGATCGGCGTAGCCCACACCCTGCTCCATCGACTCCTTGGCGACGTAATTCGCGGCCCAGACGCCCATCCCGATCTGCAGCTGTTCCTTGGCAGTCGACGCGAGCCGCAATTCCGGCACTTCCTTGAACAGAAGCTCGATCGTCTCGTCCGGCTTCATCAGCGCGAACTTGATGCCCTCGCACAGGCCCGCGGCCATCGCTTCGCACACGCCTTTCTCCTTGGCGAGATAGGCCGTCGTCGTGGTCAGGCTGTGGGCGTAGAACGGCAGGCCGAACCTGCTGAACAGGAAGGTGCGCGGCTGGACGCCGCCAGCCACGATCTTGGGCAGGGCGCTGGCGATGTAGCAGGTGATCGCGTCGACCTGCTTCTCGAGCAGGGCCACCTCGCGCACCTTGCCGTCGAGGGCGATCGACTGGATGTCGGACATGCCGCCGGCGCCGGCGTTCTTCAGGAAGGTCGGCAGGAAGGCGTATTCACCCGACGTGTAGGTCGAGCCGACCTTCTTGCCCTTGAGGTCCTTCGCTTCCTTGATCGGAGACTCCGGCAGCACGATGACGCCCATCGTCGTGTCGTAGTTGGCACAGCCGAGATTGATCAGCGGCAGGCCCTTCATCGCCTGCTGGATGCAGTTCGGCGCCGCGGGGATGCCGAACTCGTACTGGCCCTGCGCGATCCCCTGCGCCGCCGCGATCGAGCCCGTGCCCTTCTCGATCGTCACGTCGAGGCCGGCCTTGGTCCAGTATTGCTTGGCCGCGTAGGAGTAGACGTTGGCGCCCTCCGGCAGCCAGCTGAGATTGAACTTCACCGCGACTTTCTTCTGCGCAAAGACCTTCTTCGGCACGAAGCCGGAGGTTGCTGCAGCGGCCCCGGCGGCGGCCGTGGCGACGAATTTCCGACGTGACAGCCCACTCTTGCGCATCAGCCCCTCCCACAGAAGATCCGCAGGAATTCACGCAACATGTATGCCAAATGGCATAGCGCTTGCTGGCCTGTGCCCATGCATGGCGTTACGGGACTGGCGGCCCTCGAGGCACAGGTGCGTCGCGATATTGCGCTCACCGCGCATCCGCGCGCGGACTGGATGAAAGAGAATTTCCGCGGCGGCAAGCCGGTGCTCGACGTGCTGATCGTGGGCGCCGGACAATCCGGGCTCGCCACCGCCTTCCAGCTGATCCGCGAGCGAGTCAGCAACATCCTGGTGATCGACCGGGCTCCGAGAGGCAAGGAAGGCCCGTGGGTGACCTTCGCGCGCATGCCGACCTTGCGCAGCCCAAAGGACCAGACCGGTCCCGATCTCGATGTGCCGAGCCTCACCTTCCAGGCCTGGTACGAGGCGCAGCATGGCGCCGAGGCCTGGGCAGCGCTCGGGCTGATCGCGAGCAAAGACTGGCAGGACTATCTCGTCTGGTACCGCAAGGTCCTCGACCTGCCGGTGCGCAACGAGGTTGATGCCACCGCCATCGCGCCGGGCACGCTCGACGATGGCGGAAGATGCCTGCTGGTCACGCTCTCGACCGGCGAGGTGATCGCCACGCGCAAGCTCGTGCTCGCCACCGGCCAGGACGGCACGGGCGAGTGGTGGATGCCCGACTTCATCAAGGCGCTGCCGAAGGACCGTCGCGCCTGCGCACCCGACGAGATCGACTTCGAGCGGCTGCGCGGCCGCAAGGTCGCCGTGCTGGGCGCCGGTGCCACCGCGATGGACAACGCGGCCACGGCGCTCGAGCACGGCGCCGATGTCGATCTCTTCTGCCGCCGCGCGGAGCCGTCGGCGGTGCAGCAGTATCGCTGGCTCACCTTCGCGGGCTTCCTGCGCCACATCGGCGAGATGCCCGATCTCTGGCGCTGGCGGATCATGGGCCACATCATGCGCTCGCGCGAAGGCTTCCCCAGCGACACCTACAAACGCGTGATGGCCTTCCCGGATTTCCGCATGCATCTCGGCCGCTCGTGGACCGACGCGCGCATGGACGGCGACCGCATTCGCATCGACACCAACCGTGGCCCATTCCACGCCGACTTTGCGATCTGCGGACTGGGCACGCGCCAGAACGTCCATGCCCGGCCCGAGCTGGCCGGCATCGCGGACCAGATCGCTCTGTGGAAGGACCGCTTCACGCCGCCGCCCGGAGAGGAGGATCCGCTGCTCGACGCGTTCCCCTATCTCGGCGCGGATTATTCTTTCCAGGAAAAGACGCCGGGCGCAGCGCCGTGGCTGGCCGACATCCACCTGTTCGGCATAGGCTCGACGCTCAGCTTCGGTCCCTCCGGCAGCAGCATCAACGCCATGACCATCCACGTCCCGCGGCTGGTGTCGGGCGTGACGCGGGGGCTCTTCGAGGGCGACCTGCAGAAGCACTGGGAGTCGCTCAAGGCCTACGACGTCAAGCAGGTCGAATTCGACTGGAGCCGCTTCATCCGCGAGTAAGTGGCATTGACCGCCACCGGCCAAGGGATATGCTTTCCGCCAATAAAAGAAGTCTATTGGAGGAAACAATGTCGGTTACGCGTCGCCAGGTTTTGGCGGGATCAGCCGCGGGTGCGGCCTCCCTCGCTTCGGGTCTTGCCAGCCCCGCCATCGCGGCCAACGAGCCGCTGCGCATCGGCTTCCTGCCGGCGCTCACCGGTCCCAGCTCGTCGACGGGCGTCGGCATGAACCGCGGCACCGAGCTCGCGGTGAAGGAGATCAACGATGCCGGCGGCATCAACGGCCGCAAGATCGAGCTGATCGTGCGCGACACGCAGAGCGACGCGACCAAGGCGGTGAACGCCATCGCCGAGCTCACGCATCGCCAGAAGGTCCATGTCGTCTGGGGCCCGCTCAACTCGGGCGAGACGCTGGCCGCCACGCCGCTCTGCGCGCGCGACGGCATCCCCATGATCCACCCCTGCTGGGTCGACACGCTGATCGACGTCAAGAAGTACCCGATGTCGTTCCGCAATGCGCCGACCAACATGCAGATCGGCCACGCCGCCAATCACTACGTGCTGGATGTGCTGAAAGCCAAGAAGGTCGCGGTGATCGGCGACAACCAGGGCTATGCCACGGCCACGGTCGCGGCCTACGTGCCGCTGCTGAAGGAAAAAGGCGCCACCATCGCCTACCAGGGCAATGTCGACTCGGCCAATCCCGACCTGAAGCCCGAACTGCTGCGCATGCGCGAGGCGGGCGCCGAGGCGATCATGCCGTGGAGCGTGAACGCGGGCTTCCTCGCCCGCATCTGCAACGCGCGCGGCCAGATGAAGTGGGATGTGCCGATCGTCGGCCAGACGACGCTGGGTTCGGGCCAGACCCAGGCGCTGCTCGAGAAGCCCGAGTACTGGGAGAAGGTCTACTCGAACAACTTCAAGAAGGTCTGCTACGCGGGCGACGGCAAGCTGCCGGCCGCCGCGGCCGACTTCCGCGCGCGTCTCGCCAAGGAAAAGATCGACATGGGCGACACGCTGTTGTGGTGGATCGCCTGCGGCTACGACGCGCCCAAGCTGATCGCCCAGACGATCAAGGACGCGGGCGATTCGCCCGCGGCGATCACGGGCTACTGGAACAAGCTCAAGGGCTGGCCCGGCATCTACGCCACGATGAACTTCACGCCCGAGCAGCACAACGGCGTGCCGGACGACGAAGTCGTGATGTGCCAGTCCAACTCCCTCAAGGATGGAGCGTTCAACCTCGCTCCGGGCTACGGCGCCTAGGCGATGCTGGCATCGATCGTCTCCTACGGCCTGGCGGTAGGAGCGGTCTACGCACTGATCGGCATCACGTACAACGTGATGTTCGCGGCGTCCCGCGCGTTCAGCTTCACCGCTGGCATGCTGGGCATGCTGGGCGGTGTGCTGGGCGCTCTGTTCATCGACCGGCTCGGCATGCCGGTGATCGTCGGCCTGTTCCTCGTGCTGGCCTGCGGCGCCGTGCTTGGGGTGATCACCGAGATCGTGGCGGTGCGGCCGGTGCTGAAGAGCATCGAGCAACATCTCTACGTCCTCTCGACGCTGGCCTTCGCCCTGCTGATCGCGCAGTTCACCGCCATCCAGTGGGGCACCGACGCCTCGCCCTTCCCGCGCCTGATCCCGATCGGCGAGGGGCTGCTCGACCAGAAATTCTGGATTCCGATGCTGTCCTGCGCGGTGACCGTGCTTGGGCTCGAATTCCTCTATCGCCGGACGTTGATCGGCCGTGCCTTCCTCGCCATTGCCGAGGACTCCTACGCCGCGCGCGCGCTCGGCCTGCCCGAGGTGCGGCTGCGGCTGGCAAGCTTTGCGCTCGCGGGCGTCATCGGCTCGCTCGCGGGCTTCGCCGGCGGCGAGATGCTGCTCGCCTTCTTCGGTAACCAGTCGATCCTCAATTTCTATGGCTTCGTGCCGGTGGCCTTGGGCGGCATGGGCAACAATCGCGGCGCGCTGGTCGCGGGCCTGCTGCTCGGCCTCTTCCAGCAGGCGGCGAACTTCCTGGTGGGCGGCATCTTCGCCTCCGTCGCCGTTTTCGTCGTCTTCATCGTCGTGCTGCTGCTGCGGCCCGAGGGATTTGCCGGCGCCTCGGGAGCGCGACGCGTCTGATGAAGTTCGGCTGGCTCGAAGGGCGTTTCACCTTTTTGCTGCTCGCGGTCGCCGCGTTCGGCCTGCCGCTGCTCGACGATTCCTACGCAGGCGTGATCGCCACGCGCGCCTGCATCTACTGGATCCTGATCTCGGGCCTCAACCTCGTGGTGGGATACGCCGGCCAGATCGCGATCGGTTGGGTGGCGCTGCTGACGCTGGGCGCCTACACGACCGCCGTGCTGACCGCGGGCACCGTGACGCCGGAGGTCCAGCCCTACATTGCCCTCGTCGCCTCGGCGGCGATGGGCGCCGTGTTCGGCATGGTCGTGGGCCTGCCCGCGCTCCGGCTGCGCACCTTCTACTTCGCCATGACGACGCTCGGCTTCGCCACCATCGTCACGCAGATCGCACTCGCCTGGAAGGAAGTGACCGGCGGCGGCATCGGCACGCCGGGGCCGGTGTTCCCCTTCCCCTTCGCACCGGGCTGGGGCTTCTACTATTTCTGCCTGATCCTGGCAGCGCTTTGCACGTGGATGACGGCCAACATCGCCGCGAGCCGTTTCGGCCGCGCGTTGATCGCGATCCGCGACGCCGAAGTGGCGGCCGAAGCCTCGGGCGTCAGCAAGCCCGCCCTGCTGATGACGGTGTTCGTGCTGAGCGGCGCGCTGGCGGGCGTGGCGGGCGGGCTCTTCTCCTCGCTGCAGTCCTACATCACGCCGGACGCCTTCAACTTCGACCTCTCGATCCTCTTCTTCATCGCCATCCTGATCGGCGGCCGCGGCTCGATCCTGGGGCCGCTGCTCGGCACGATCCTGCTCACCGTCTTGCCGGAGATCGCCGCGCCGCTCGTGGCCTGGTCGACGTTTCTCTATGCCGCGCTGCTGTTGCTGATCGTGCTGTTGATCCCGGGCGGCATCGCCGACCTGTTGGACTACAGGAACCGCCGCCCCTTGCAGCAGCACCGCGCGATCGTGCCGCGGCCCGAGTTGCTTCCGGCTCTGCTCGACCGGCCAACCGGCGGCGCGCTCGAGCTCGCCGACATTGCGTTGGCTTTCGGCGGGGTGCACGCCATCGACGGGCTCAGCCTCGACTTTCACAGCGGCGAGGTGCACGGGCTGATCGGCCCCAACGGGAGCGGCAAGACCACCACGCTGAACGTGATCTCGGGCTACTACCACCCGCAGTCGGGCACCGCGCGGCTGAACGGCGCCGCATTGCCGTTCGGCGCGCCGCACAAGCGGGCGTCGTTCCGCATCGCCCGCACCTTCCAGACGCCGCGCCTGGTGGGCGGCGCCTCCGTGATCGAGAACGTGATGCTGGGCGGCACGATCGACGGCCAGGGCAGCTTCGCGGAATCGCTGCTGACCCTGCCGCGCCATCGCCGGGACGAGCGAATGCTGCGCCAGCGCGCCCTGCAGGCGCTCACGATCGTCGGCCTCGAGACCCTCGCCGGCGTGCGTGCCGACCGGCTGCAGCACAGCGAGCTGCGCTTCATGGAGATCGCCCGCGCGCTCACCCTTCGCCCCGCCTTCCTGATGCTCGACGAGCCCGCGGCCGGGCTTTCGGCCGAAGAGATCCGGCGCCTGGGCGAGCTGATCAAGGCGATCAGCCGCACCGGCACCGGCGTGCTGCTCGTCGAGCATCATGCCGATCTGATCTTCGACATCTGCGACCGCGTGACCGTGCTCAATCTCGGGAAGATCCTGGCCGCCGGCACGCCGGCCGAAATCCGCTCGCACCGGGAGGTGGTCAGTGCCTATCTCGGCGCCTGAACCCCTGCTGCAGGTGAAGGGCCTGTCCGCCGGCTACGGCAAGATCGCCGTGCTGGACGGCATCGACCTCACGATCGGCGCGGGCGAGATCGTGGCGCTGCTCGGCCCCAACGGCGCGGGCAAGAGCACGCTGTTGAAGGCGGTATCGGGTCTGCTGCCCCGTTCTGGGAGCGTGACCTTCGCGGGCAAAAACATCTCGACCGCGAGCCCGCGCGGCATCGTCGAGGCGGGCCTCGTCCATGTTGTCGAGGGCCATCGCGTCTTCACGCAGCTCACGGTCTTCGACAATGTCCTGCTCGCCGGTTACGGAATGAAGAGCGACGTGCTGCAGCGCCAGGCCGAGGAGGCGCTGGCCTTCTTCCCCGAGATCGCGGCCAAGCGCGCCGACAAGGCGGGCTCGCTCTCGGGCGGCCAGCAGCAGATGCTGGCGGTCGCACAGGGCCTCGTGCGCAAACCCAGGCTGCTGATGCTCGACGAACCCTCGGCCGGCCTGTCGCCGGTGCTGGTCGACCGCGTGCTGGCCGCTGCCGCGCAATTGCGCGACGCCGGCACCGCGATCCTCCTGGTCGAGCAGCTGATCGACAAGGCGCTCAAGCTTGCCGACCGCGTCTATGCGCTGGCACGCGGCTCGATCGTGCTCGAAGCGAAGACCAGCGAACCGGACCTGCACAGCCGCCTCGAACGCGCCTATTTCGGAACCGGCCAGTGACCGTTGTCGTGGTGATGGGCGTGTCCGGAAGCGGCAAGACGACGATCGCCAAGGACCTCGCCGCGGCGCTGCACTGCCAATTCCTCGAAGGCGACGCGCTGCATCCGCAAGCCAATGTCGAGAAGATGCGCGGCGGCACGCCGCTCACCGATGCCGATCGCCTACCCTGGCTACAGGCGATCGCCGCCAATATCGACCAGTGGCGGGCCCGCGGCGAATCGGGCGTCGTTACCTGCTCGGCGCTGAAACGTGCCTATCGCGACATCCTGATCGGAGATCGCAGGCAGGTGACGCTCGCCTATCTCAAGGGCTCGCGCGCCCTGATCGAACGCCGCATGAAGGCCCGTCACGACCATTTCATGCCGGTCACGCTCCTCGACAGCCAGTTCGCCACCCTGGAGGAACCTGGCCCCGACGAGCACCCGATCATCGTCGATATTGGCGGCACCCCGCCGGAAATCGCCGCCGCGATCCTGCGCCAACTGCGGGAACGCGGTTTGTAATGCTGCGTTAGCGCCAAGGGCTCACTCCAGGAGGTTGGCCATGGCGAAATATTCGGAAAGCGCCGGCAAGGACGTCGAACGCGCCCTGAAGCGGCGCAAAGCCGGCAAGCTGACGAGCGGCAAGGGTGGCAAAGGCGGCACGGTGAAGAGCCGCAAGCAGGCCATCGCGATCGGCCTGTCCGAGGCACGCGCGAGGGGAAAAAAGGTGCCCAAGCGAAAGACCGCCAAGCGCAAGCGCTGATCCCATGCCGAACAAACGCGTCCACCTCGACACCGTCGTCCTCGAGGCCATGGAGTTGCTTGGCGCCGACGAGCGGAAAAGCTTCCAGGAACTCGCAGACGAGGCCTTCGCCGACCTTCTGAAGAAGCACCGTCGGCCGGTCGGGTTGCGCGCCTCCCTGCACCAGAGCCTGCGCCGCGCACCCGCCAACGCCAACGCGCGCAAGCGGTCGCCCTAGTGGGCGCGGCAGACCATATTCAAAATATATCGTCCAGCGCTGATCAATATATTGGAAGACCGGCGGCCTTGCGCTCACTATCGCGAGCGTCATGGACACGCTCACTCCCCTGATCCGCGACTTGCTCGAGTGGCTCCGCCGCGAACCGCGCACGCATGCCGATGTCATGGAGGTGTGGCGCACCTCCTGCCCGCGGCTGCCTGTCTGGGAAGAAGCGACAGACAACGGCTACGTCGCCCGTCGCGGCACGCGCGTTGAGTTGACCGACCGTGGCCGCGCCTTCCTGGAGCGCCAGCCATGAAGATCACCATTCTCGACGACTATTTCGATACGCTGCGCACCCTGCCGTGCTTTGCCAAGCTGGCGGGCCACGACGTCACTGTCTGGAACGACCACGTCCAGGACGTCGATGTCCTCGCCGAACGTCTCAAGGACACGGAGATCCTCGTCCTCTTCCGCGAACGTACGCAAATCCGCACGCCGCTTCTCGAACGGTTGCCGAAACTGCGCCTGATCAGCCAGCGCAGCGTCTACCCGCACATCGACATCGAAACCTGCACGCGGCTGGGCATCATCGTCTCGTCGAGCCAGCATCCCGGCACGCCATCCTATGCGGCGGCCGAGCTGACGTGGGCCCTCACGCTGGCCGCGATGCGTCTGCTGCCGCAGCACGTCGAGGCGCTGAAGGCCGGCACGTGGCAAGTCGGTATCGGCTGGACGTTGAAAGGCAAGACCCTCGGCATCTACGGCTATGGCCGCATCGGTGCCACGGTCGCGGGATTCGGCAAGGCGTTCGGCATGAAGGTCGTCGTATGGGCGCGCGAGGCCGCCCGCGCCAAAGCCGTCGCGGACGGATATGAGGCTGCGCCGAGCAAGGAAGAGTTCTTCGATACGTGCGACGTGGTCTCCCTGCACATGCGGCTTGTGCCGGCGACGCGCGGCATCGTGACCGCAGACGATCTCGCTCGCATGAAGCCTACGTCTCTCCTGGTGAATACCAGCCGCGCGCCGCTGATCGCTGCAGGCGTCCTGGAAGCGGCCCTCACCGCAGGTCGTCCGGGAATGGCCGCGGTCGACGTCTTCGAGCACGAGCCGGTGTTGGGCGGCAATCATCCGCTCTTGAAAATGCCGAACGTCGTCGCCACGCCGCACATCGGCTACGTGACGCACGACGAGTACGAGACCCAGTTCACGGAAATCTTCGATCAGATCGTTTCGTATGCCGCTGGCACGCCGGACAACGTGGTCAATCCGGACGTGCTCGGCCGGCTGCCGGGCGACAAGCCCGGCAGCCGTACCTAGCGCTTACATCCAGTAGGTCGGCGCGCCGTAGTACTTGTCGACCTCGCGGCCATAGTCCGGCGTCCATACGAAGTCGCCCGTCCGATCGTAGGTCGGCGCCTTTTCGAGCATCTTCTTGTCGAGGTTGACGACGTAGCCGCCCTTGCTCTGGTCGTACTTCAGAGTCGACCACGGCAGCGGGTGGTTCTTCTCGCCGATGCCGAGGAAGCCGCCGAACGACATCACGGCGTAGATCGCCTTGCCGCTCACCTTGTCGATCATGATGTCATCGACTGTGCCGAGCTTTTCGCCCTGCATGTTGTAGACATTCGTTCCTTCGACCTTCTCGGCGGCAATGAGATTGCCTGCGGTGTTCTTGGTCATATCGGCCATGGTTCGACTCCTTGGTTGATCTTGCTTGGGGTGTCTGGAAACCCGTCGTTCAAGGACGGGCTGCAGTCTCAACGCCCGGTGCGGGAAGCGAGTTGCGCTTGCAGCGACGAACGCGCTCCGCGGTTGGCCTCGATGAGACCGATCGCCCGCGGCACCGCAGCCTGTGAGACGAATGTCTTGGCAGCCGGAGGCATGCGCTCAGCGAGCGCGCATATATCCTCGGACGGAAGAGGGTGCCGCACGCGCGACGGCGAAGTGGTCCGCGCCGGGCCGGCAGTTGCCCGACCCTCTCCCTATGGGCGAAGGGTCTCGACGATACGCAACCGAATGGGTACGGTTGCGCACCTCTGGACGATTTAGCTGGCCAAATGGCGAATTAAGCCTCGCAACCTAGTGGCTTGTTTTTCTTTGTTCGTTAGTGAACAGACCTGTCCCCTCCCCTTCGCGCATAAACCTGCGCGACTTTGCGTGCACTTTGGGCCGCTTCAACAGCCGGCAGCGTCTTGAGGTGCGTAAATGACAATCCAAAGAACCGAATATCAAGGAATTGAGGAAATGGCGGCCGGCCTCTTTGAGAATCTCTTCCTCGCGGCACTCGCGCCCAAGGACTTGGAAATTCTGCGTCCCTTTTTGAAAGCCGTGGATCTGCGCCAGGGAACGGTGCTGTCCGAACCGGGCGAGCGGGTCGAGGAAATCCTCTTCGTCGAATCGGGAATGATCTCGATCACGACCACGATGGAAGACGGGGCCGCGCTGGAACTCGCGAGCCTGGGACGGGAGGCCGTCGTCGATTGTCTGGCCGCCCTGGGTACCCATCGGGCCAACGCGCGGGCCATCGTGCAGATCGCGGGCTCGGGCTACCGCGTCAGCGCCGCGGACTATCGCATCGCCATGGCCAAGAGTGACGTCTTCCTCAAGATCGTCCTGCTCAGCAACGAGCTCTCGATGGCGCAGATGCAGCAGACCGCCGCCTGCAATGCGCTGCACTCGGCCGAGCGGCGCATGTGCCGCTGGATCATCCAGGTTCGCGACCGGGTCGACAACGACGTGCTGAAACTCACGCACGACTTCGTGGCCCAGATGCTCGCCGTGCGCCGGCCAACCGTTACGCTCATTGCCCAGGAGCTGCAGAACGCCGGCCTCATCCGGTATCGCCGCGGCGAGATCACCATTCTCGATCAGGCGGGACTGGAACGCGCGGCCTGCGAATGCGTCGAGGCTCTTCGCCTCAAGACCCGAAGGGTTGTCGCCGACTTCTAGGTCACACGCCCGCGCTTGGCCGGAATAGCTGCAATCAACTCGGCCTTCACGACGGACGCCCGCGGCTCCGCGATCTTGCGAATACGGATCGTGCGCTCGACAAAATTGTTCTCTTCTCCCTCGACCTCCAGATCGAGGAAACGCGTCGTGCCGGGCGTATAAGTGCGCCGCTTGGGCGCCACCGCCACCTGTGTCTTCTTGGCAAGCAGAGCCTGGATGGTGCGCACCGTGCGGACACCGACGTTCTGCATCGGCCGGCCTTCGATCTCGACTTCGTAAGCGCCCTCGGGATCGACACCCTCGATGCACAGTGGCTGTTTGCGGCAGACACTCACCAGAATGCGCACCTCGTTGGTGCTTGGGTCGCGCCGGGCATCGAGGATCACCAGGCCCTTGTTGCTTGGATGCCGCAGCAGCAATTCCTCGATCTCTTCGTCCCTGAACTGGAGCGTTATCGCGGCACCGGGCTCGAGCGGTGGCACGGTGACGAAGCCGCCGTGCGCCACGTGGATCAACTCCTCCCCGCCCTGCCAGACGCTGCCGAACGGAAGGCGCTGCTCGATCACCATCGCGGTGATGCGGCGGTTGGTGGGATTGGTTACAGTGACGGTGCGGCCACCGTCGCGCACCTCGAACTTCAGCGCCTCGTAGTCGGCCATGCGCTGGTACAGTTCCGCCTGGGTCGCAATCCAGTAGTGCTTGCGCTCGGCCAGGTTGATGCAATAGCGCACATAGTCGAGCGTGCCGCGGCCGTTGTTGACCGACGGATCGCGCGCCAGCTCGGGATGGTATTGGAAGCTGTAGACGCCGTTCTCGAGCCGGTCGTCGACCCCATGGCGCCTTGAGCCATGGCCGCCGAAGACCGTCTCTACCAACTCGTAGTTTGTGTCGTACTCGTGCGTGCGATCCCACCCGCGCAACGGCTTCCACTCCTTGTCGGTGGTGATCACCGGATGGAACGGAAACCAGACTCCGGGCGTGGCGATCGTGCGGCGCACATCGGTCACATAGGTCAGCTGCTTATCGCCGGCGCCGGTGTACGCAACGACATCGGGGTGGCGCACGCCGTATTCGACCATGTGATAGAAGCAGAAGGTACACGTGCCCAACATGATCGGGTCGTGGGCATAAAGGTAATCCATCGCATCCAGCGTCTCTGGATGCAGATGACCGCCCTCGTGACGGCCGCAGGTACAGAACGAAACCCCGAGTGTCTTGCGTGCGTCGGTCACCAGGTTGAAAAGGCCCTGGCCGAAGATCGCCGTCGGCGGCGTGCCGATCGAACTGTCGTTGTGCAGCGCGGGTTCGATGAAACTGTGCTGGGTCGTGCGCTGCACCCAGTCGCGCGCCATGTCGTAGTCGATGTTCCTGGAGAACGATGGCGTCTCGATGTCGTAGCTCGCCGGAATCAGATTCTGGATCTGGTAGTCGAGGAAATTGTAGTCGCGCATGCCGTGCACGTCGTGGCGGAACGACAGCACGCCGTCATAGGCCCCGAACGAGCGCAGGCGGGTCTGCCACAAAGGCTCCAGCCCGAGGTCGAGCATGAGGCGGCGCAGGAAGAACAGAAGCGTGTCGCCCCAGTGCACCGCATTGGTGAAGTGCCGCACCGCCTCGACATTGAGATGGGCCTGCAGCATGCCGCCGATCATCTCGAAGACCTGGTTCGCGACGAACAGCGTCTTATCGGTTGCCACGATGGCCGGCCCGATGTCCGCCGCCGTGGCGGTCTCCGCGTTTTCGAGATCGCCTGTCAGTTCGACCAGCGCGGCCAGCACCTTGCTGCCGGGCGCCGCCTCGACCTTCTGCACCGTGAAGGCCTTGTAGCTGCTGACGTACAGGCTTTCCCAGTCGCCGTTGGCGAAGGGCGATCCCGGCAGCCAGCGCCAGCCCGTGAAGCCGCTCGACGGACCCGGCGTGCAGGAGGTGAGGCCGAGCAGCCGCGGCGGCAGGTTGGTCTTGCCGGTGACGATCAGGCGCTTGTCGGCGCCCTCCAGCCAGCGCTCGATGCGCGCAATCGTCTCTGCCGAGAGGTGGCCCGCGTTCGGAACGAGCAACGCGCTCAAACCGGCAAGCGTGTCGTCCGTGAGGGCAGCTTCTTCGATCAGCTCGTGCTTGAGGTTGCAACGCGCCAGCAGCAGCCGCGCCGCATTGGGCGCGAGATACGCGTACTCCCCCTTCAGCCAGGTGCGCGGCAGGCCCCAGGCGTCGGTGAACGTATAAGTCTGCTTGCGGCTGGCGGCTTCGACGGCGTACGCGGCGCGACTACGATCGCTGAACAGGACGGCGATCATGAATCTCAGACCTCATCGACGCCGAACGCCTTGCGCATTGCATTGACGCCTTCCTGATGCGGCGTCCACATGCGGCCGCCGACCATGCCGCCGTCGACAACGAGATCGTGGCCGTTGATGAACGAGGACTCGTCGGATGCGAGGAACACCGCGGCGTTGGCGATGTCGTCGACGATGCCGGCGCGCGGGATCGGCTGGTTCTTGGCCATACCGGCCTTCATCGCCTGGGCGTAGGTGTCGGCCTTGTCGGGTGGCAGGCCGAGCGCCTTGGCGAAGATGCCGGTGGCGATGCCGCCGGGAGAGATCGAGTTGCACCGCACGCTCTTCTCGCCGAGCTGCATGGCCGCGCACACGGTGAGATGGTTCACGGCGGCTTTGGCGGCGCCATAGATCATCGAGGTCGAGTAACCCGCGCGCCGCGCCGCGACGCTGCCGTTGTTGATGATCCTGCCGGAGCCCTGCTTCATCATGATCGGGGCCGCATGCTTCATGCCCAGCATGACGGAGCGCACCAGCGTCGCCATTGCGGCGTCGAAGCCCTCGACCGGCACCGTCTCGATGCCGCCCACCGGTGCGGGGCCGCCGGCATTGTTGAACAGGCAGTCGAGCCGCCCCCATTTCGAGACGCAGGCGTCGATCATTGCCTTCACGTCGGCTTCCCGGGTGGCGTCGGCCTTCACGAAAAGGCATTTGTCCTTGCCGAGCGCGCTCTCGAGCGACTTGCCCAACTCTTCACGACGGCCCGTCGCCACGACCTTGGCGCCCTCGGCCACGAACTTCTCGACGGTGCGCCGGCCGATGCCGCTGGTTGCGCCGGTCACGATGGTGATCTTGCCGTCGAGCCTACCCATTGCCTGTCTCCCATTTTATCCAAGGGGATGATACACCACCGCCTCCGAGGAGAAGCAAAAATGACTGTTCTTGGCGTTCTGGGCGGCAGCGGCGTTTATGACATTGCAGGTGTCAAAAACGCACACTGGAAGCGGGTCGCCTCGCCCTTTGGCGAAACCTCGGACGAGTTCATGTTCGGCGTGCTCGATGGACTGGACGTCGTGTTCGCGCCCCGTCACGGTCGCGGCCATTTCCATTCGCCGTCCACGATCAACTATCGTGCCAATATCGACGCGCTGAAGCGCTCCGGCGTGACCGACATTCTCTCGGTTTCGGCCTGCGGGTCATTGAAGGAAGAGCTGCCGCCGGGTCACTTCGTCGTGGTCGACCAGTTCATCGACCGCACCTTTGCGCGCGAGAAGAGCTTCTTCGGCGAAGGGCTGGTGGCCCACGTCTCGATGGCGCATCCGACCTGCAATCGCCTGGCTCAGGCGGTGTACGCCTGCGGCAAGAAGGCCGGCTTCCCGATCAAAATGGGCGGCACGTATCTCGCCATGGAAGGCCCGCAATTCTCGAGCCTCGCAGAATCCAAGCTCTATCGCAGCTGGGGTTGCGACGTTATCGGCATGACCAACATGCCGGAGGCCAAGCTCGCCCGCGAGGCGGAGATTTGCTACGTGACGGTCGCCATGGTCACCGACTACGACTGCTGGCATCCGGACCACGACCACGTCCAGGTCTCCGACATCATTCGCGTGCTGACCGACAATGCCGAGAAGGCGAAGACGCTCGTCTCGATGGTCGCGCCCCTGCTCAAGGATGGCCGCCCGGCACCCTGCCCGTCGGGCTGCGACCACGCTCTCGAAAACGCGCTGATCACCGGACCCGCCGCCCGCTCGCCCGCCATGATCGCCAAGCTCGACGCCGTGGCGGGGCGTGTCCTGAAGCGCTGATCAGATCACCGATCAGATCACTGGCGCCAGCCGGTGGGCGACCGCCGACGCAATGCGCGCGGCCGCGGGAAGGAAGGTTCGAAAGTCGAAGTGACTTTCGGCGCCGGCCAGATCGCTCAAGCAACGGATGTTGACGACGGGGATTTCCGGATCCCACCTCCGCGCCACCTGCGCCACGGCGCCGCCTTCCATTTCAACCGCCTGCGCACCGAACCGTTCCTGCAGGCGCCGCCGCGTTGCTTCGACGTTGATGAAGCTGTCGCCGGTGAGGATCGGACCGAAGCAGATCTTGGGCGTGCGCCGGCCAGCGTCTACTTCGACGGGCAAAGGCTCCAGTACGGCGCCGTCGAGCGCAGCGCGCAGCCGCATCACGAGTGACCCGGACAAGGCATAGCCCGGCGTAAAGTCCTCGCCGAGCGCGGGCCGGCTTCCCGGCTGGATGTGGAAGAACTCACCGGTCTTCTCGATGCCGAAATCGTGCTGGATGTTGCTCGTCCCGACCACGACGTCGCCGACATTGAGCGCCGGATCGAGGCCACCCGCCACGCCGCACAGCATCAGCGCCCGGCAGCCGAAGCGGTCGAGCAGCAGGGAAGTTGCCACGCCCGCATTGACCTTTCCGGCGCCGGATTCGACGAAGACGGCGTCGCGGCCCGCAATCTGCCCGCGCCAGAAGGAATGACCGCCTATGGAACTCGTCTCCCCCGACCGGTCGGAGAAATGGGCGAATTCCTCAGGGAGGGCAGCTATGACGCCCAGGAGCCTGTTTGCCATGTCCGGATGGGTTATAAGGTCGCCGCATTCATGTCCACGCCCCTGCTCGATCTCCTCACTCTGCGTGACGCCTGCACCGGCTTCGCCCGCGACGCCGCGCGCGAGATCATGCGCATCTACGCAGGCGATCTCGGCGAGCGCACCAAGGCCGACAAGTCTCCGGTGACCGATGCGGATCACGCCGCCGAAGCCATCATCGTGGCCGGCCTGCGCAGGATTGCGCCCGGCATGGCCGTGGTCGCCGAGGAGGAGATGGCGGCGGGCCACGTTCCCAAGATCGACGGCACGCCGTTCTGGCTGGTCGATCCGCTCGACGGCACCAAGGAGTTCATCAAGAAGAACGGCGAGTTCACCGTGAACATCGCGCTGGTCGAGAACGGCAAGGCCGTGCTCGGCATCGTGCTGGCACCCGCGACCGACATCCTGTGGCGCGGCGTGGCGGGAATGGGCGCGGACCGCAGCGAGAACGGTGGGACCTTCACGCCGATCACGGTGCGCAAGCCGCCGGCCGCCGGCCTGACCTGCCTCGCAAGCCGCAGCACCGCGATCTACAGCCAGCTCGACATCTGGTTCGCCGGCAACGGCCTGCGGGTCGCCGAGCGCGAGCACGCGGGCTCGTCGCTGAAGTTCTGCCTGATTGCCGAGGGCAAGGCCGACATCTATCCGCGCTTTGGCCCGACCAATGAGTGGGATACAGCCGCAGGACAGGCGGTGCTCGAGGCGGCGGGCGGCGAAGTCGTGACGACCGACAACAAGCCGCTGCTCTACGGAAAGAAGGGTTTCGGCAATCCGCACTTCATCGCGCGCACCAAGGAAGCACGGTGAGCATCCTCGAGGCGGACGCGGCGTCCGTCACGCGCGCAGCAAAGCTGCTGCAGGACGGCGGCCTGGTCGCCTTTCCGACCGAGACGGTTTACGGGCTGGGTGGCGACGCGACCAACGAGCGCGCGGTCGCCGCGATCTTCGAGGCCAAGGGCCGCCCGCAATTCAATCCGCTGATCAGCCATGTGCTGGATGCGGCCGAGGCCAAACGCTTTGTCGAGTGGAACGACACGGCCGATCGGCTGGCCACCCACTTTTGGCCGGGGCCCCTTACCTTCGTGCTGCCGCGCACCCAGGGATCGACCATCGCGCTGCTCGCGACCGCCGGACTCGACACCGTTGCCATTCGCGCGCCGTCTCATCCCGTGGCGCAGGCGTTGATTCGCGCCGCCGGCCGTCCCATCGCGGCCCCATCGGCCAACCGCAGCGGCGCGGTAAGCCCGACACAGGCCGCGCACGTCGCGGAGTCCCTGGGCGATCGCGTGAGCCTGATTCTCGACGGTGGACCGTGCCTGGTCGGCGTCGAGTCGACCGTGCTCGACCTGTCGGGCAACCGCCCGACGCTGCTGCGTCCCGGCGGCGCCACGCGCGAAGCCATCGAGGCGGTGATCGGTCCCATCGCCCTGAGTGATGCCCTGCCGTCAGGCGAGGCGCCGCGCTCCTCGCCCGGGCAGCTCGAAAGCCACTACGCGCCCGCGAGGCCCGTTCGGCTTGGAGCAACCGCTGTCGCAGCCGACGAAGGCCTGCTGGCGTTCGGTCCCACACCGCCCACGGGCGCCATGCTGACCTACAACCTAAGTCCCACGGGCAATCTCGCCGAAGCGGCGGCCAACCTCTTTGCCCAGATGCGCGCCCTCGACAGGCCAGGCATCGGCCGCATCGCGGTCATGCCGATCCCCGAAACGGGCCTGGGCCTTGCGATCAACGACCGCCTGCGCCGCGCGGCCGCTGGTGACCCGACCCGCCCGCAAGGCTAAGCTTCGGGCAATAAACGAGGAAACCATGCCCGATACCGTCATCACGCCCAGCATTCCGACCGCCGCCGTCACGCCCGCGATCCTGGAGGGATTGCGGGCCATCGTGGGCGACAAGGGCCTGATCCAGGACGACCAGGGCAAGCAGCCGTTCGTGACCGACTGGCGCGGCTCGACCGTCGGCACGGCTGCCGTCGTGGTGCGGCCCGCGACCGTCGAGGAAACATCGAAGGTGGTGAAGCTCTGCTACGACAACGGCATCGCGATCGTGCCGCAGGCGGGCAACACCGGGCTGATGGGCGGCGCCACGCCGTGGCCCACGCACACCGGCATCGTCCTCTCCGTCGGCCGCATGAACAAGGTGATCAACGTCGATCCGGTCGGCTACTCGATGACAGTCGAGGCAGGCTGCATCCTGCAGACCTTGCAGGAGACGGCGGCGAGCCACGACCGCTTCCTGCCGCTCAGCCTGGGCGCCCAGGGCTCGTGCATGATCGGCGGCAATCTCTCGACCAATGCGGGCGGCGTGCAGGTGCTGCGCTACGGCAACGCGCGCAATCTCGTGATGGGCCTCGAGGTGGTGCTGCCCAACGGCGACATCTGGAACGGCTTGCGCGCGCTCAAGAAGGACAACACCGGCTACGACCTCAAGCACCTGTTCATGGGCGCCGAAGGCACGCTCGGCATCATCACAAAGGCCGTGCTCAAGATCTGGCCCGCGCCCAAGGATGTCGCCACCGCCTGGATTGCGCTGCGCGATCCGCAGGCTGCCATCGAGATCCTGTCCGAGGCACACGCGGCATCCGAGGACAATGTCGGCTCGTGCGAGATGATGAGCCGGGCGGCCACCGAGATGGTGCTGCGCCACACGCCCGGCACGCAGGATCCGCTCAAGGCCGACACGGAATGGTACCTGCTGCTCGAATGGACCTCGTCCCGGCCCAAGCCCGACGGCGCGGAAGGCATGTCGGAGAAGATGGAACAGTTCCTCGCCGACCAGATGGAAGCAGGCCGCGTGCTCGACGCCGTGATCGCGCAGAACGAGAGCCAGGCGCGCAACATGTGGGTGATCCGCGAGTCGGTGGCCCCCGCCTCGCGCGCCGAGGGCCCGGGCCTGAGCTACGACATCTCCGTTGCGGTCTCGAAGATTCCCGAGTTCCTCGACAAGGGCATCAAGGCCTCGCTCGACATTCTGCCGAGCATTCGGCCCTATCCGCTGGGCCACATCGGCGACGGCAACGTGCATTTCTCCTTCATGGGACCGAAAGGCATGGACCGCGCGACGCTGGGTCAGTACTCGCCCGCCATCACGCGCGCCGTGAACGACCTCGTGACCTCGATGGCGGGCTCGATCTCGGCCGAGCACGGCATCGGCATCGACAAGCTCGACGAGCTCGCGCACTACCGCAGCAAGACCGAGCTCGACACGATGCGCACGATCAAGCGCGCGCTCGATCCCAAGAACATCATGAATCCCGGCAAGGTGGTCCGTGTCTAACTCCGTCACCCCGAGCGAAGCCGAGGGGTCTCTTTTCGGCCGAGCGACAAAAAGGTCCCTCCACTCCGCTTCGCTTCGGTCGGGACGACGGTCTGTTCCGGAAAGGTGTTGCATCTGCAATGAGTGATTTTATCGACAAGCTGCGCGCCATCGTGGGCGACAAGGGCCTGATCCTCGACGACAAGGACAAGCACCCGTTTCTCACCGACTGGCGCGAGAACTATCTGGGCGCGGCTCTGGCCATCGTGCGTCCCGCCTCGACCCAGGAAGTCGCCGCCGTCGTGAAGCTCTGTGCCGCCGAGAAGGTCGCGATCTGCCCGCAGGGCGGCAACACCGGCATGTCGGGCGGCGCCACGCCGCAGGAAGACGGCAAGGAAATCGTGCTGTCGCTCACCCGCATGAACAAGATCCTCGAGATCGACAAGGTCGGCTACTCGATGACGGTCGAGGCCGGCGTGATCCTCAAGACCATCCAGGAGACCGCGGCCGAGAACGACCGGCTGTTTCCGCTCAGCCTGGGCGCCGAGGGAAGCTGCACGATCGGCGGCAACCTCTCGACAAACGCGGGCGGCGTGCAGGTGCTGCATTACGGCAACACCCGCCAGCTCGTGATGGGCATCGAGGTCGTGCAGCCCAACGGCGACATCTGGAACGGCCTGCGGGCGCTCAAGAAAGACAACACCGGCTACGACCTGCGCGACCTCTACCTCGGCGCCGAAGGCACGCTGGGCATCATCACCAAGGCAGTGCTGAAGCTCTGGCCCAAGCCCAAGGACGTCTCGACCTCGTGGAACGCGGTGCCCTCGCCCGAGGCTGCCGTCGAGCTGCTGAGCGGCGCCTATGCCGCGTCGGAGGACAACGTCACCTCCTGCGAGCTGATGGGCCGCATGGGGCTCGAGTTCGTGTTCAAGAACATTCCGGGCTCGACCGACCCTCTTGCCGACAAGCACGAGTGGTACGTGCTTCTCGAGTGGGCGTCGTCGCGGCCGCCGCGCGACGGCGAGAACCAGTCGGGCCTGCGCGACAAGATGGAAGCCTATCTCGGCGAGGCCATGGAGAAGGGCCTCGTGCTCGACGCCGTGATCGCCCAGAACGAGGCGCAGGCGCGCGCCTTCTGGGCGTTACGCGAGAACCATTCCGAGGGCCAGAAGCGCGAAGGCCCCTCGATAAAGCACGACATCTCGGTCGCGGTGAGCAAGCTGCCCTCCTTCGTGACGGAAGGGCTTGCGGCCATGAAGAAAGCCCTGCCCGACTGCCGGCCGGTGCCGTTCGGCCATGTCGGTGACGGCAACCTGCACTTCAACTGCCAGTCACCGCCCGGCTGGACCAAACCGCAGTTCATGGAATACGGCGACAAGATCAGCGGCGCGATCTACGACCTCGTGACGGCCTACGGCGGCTCGATCTCCGCCGAGCACGGCATCGGCCGCATCAAGGTCGACGAGCTCACGCACTATCGCAGCAAGATCGAGCTCGACGTCATGCGCTCCATCAAGCGGGCCCTCGACCCCGACAACCTGATGAACCCGGGCAAGGTCATCCGGGTCTAGCGCCGCTCGTCGTCGCGCCTCTCGACGATCTCGTAGGAAACGTCGATCACCTTGGGCGCGGTGCGATCGGGCGCCGGGCGGCCGGCGAACAGCGCGCGCAGCCACGCCTTGGCCTTGAAGCCCAGGATCAGCAGCACGATCACGGCCGCTACGCCCGCGATCACGGCGAAGCCCAGTACCGCCAGAACGACGAAGCCGATCAGGCCCAGGATCGCCTGCAGCCAGACGCGCGCCGGCAGGCGGGCGAGCAGTTCCAGGAGCGGAAACCGGCCGTTCATTGGGCCCATTTCTTTTCGAAGTCCCAGACGTCGGAGAAGCCCATCAGTTCGTGCATGTCGCGATATTGCGGAACCTTGACGCCGTTGCTGGTGCCGTTGGCCTTGAGATGCTCCCAGGCCTGGCGCATCGCTTCGGCCGCCACGCTGAAGCCCAGGCCCGGATAGATCGCCAGATCGAAGCCCCACTTCTTGAGCTTCGCGACTTCGGCGCGCGGCGTCTTGCCGAACTCGACCATGTTGGCGAGCAGCGGCTTGCTCACTTCCCTGCCGATGCGCTCCAGTTCGGCTTCGCTTTCGGGCGACTCGACGAAGATGATGTCGGCGCCCGCCTCCTCGTAGAGCTTCGCGCGGCGCAGCGCCTCGTCGAGGCCGAGCGCGGTGCGCGCATCGGTGCGGGCCACGATCATCGTGGCCTCGTCGCGCCGCGCCTCGACCGCGACCCTGATCTTCAGCACCATGTCTTCGGCCGGCACCACCCTGCGGCCGGGCGTGTGGCCGCATTTCTTGGGCGTCTCCTGATCCTCGATCTGGATCGCGGCAACGCCCGCGGCCTCGTACCCGCGCACCGTGCGCTGCACGTTCAGCAGCCCGCCGTAGCCCGTATCGGCATCGGCGATCAGCGGCGTCTGGATGACCGAGCAGATCATCTCGGCCCGGCCCACCATGTCGGAGTACGTCGCGAGCCCCGCGTCGGGCAGCCCCAGCATCGAGGCCGTGGCGCCGTAGCCCGTCATGTAGAGAGCGGGAAAGCCCATCGTGTCCGCCACCCGCGCGGAGATGCCGTCATAGATACCGGGCGCCAGGATGAACTCACCCTTGGCCATTTGCGCCCGCAGCGCGCGTGCCTTCACGTTGGTTGTCATGATTTTGCCCTCTTCAGAGGTGTTTGAGGCCGAGTTCGATATCGCCGATGCGGATCCTGTCGCCGGGACGGATCACGGCCGGCGTGCCGGGTTTGACGTCGGTGCCGTTGACCGAGGTACCGTTGGTCGACCCCTGGTCCTCGATCTGCAGCGCTTCGCCCGCGAGCACCAGCCGCGCGTGGCGGCGCGACACGGTGGCGTGCGCCAGCACCAGCTCGCACTGGTCGGCGGCGCGGCCGATCATCATGCCCTGCGGCAGTTGCATCAACTTGTCGAGCGCCACGTCGAAGGCGAATTTCTGGCCCGCCGTGTTCGCCCCCTCGAAGCGCAGCACGACCTGCGGGACGATACGCGTGGTGGTCTTGGCCGCATCCTGTGTCGTGAGGGCAGGCGCCGCCAGGTTGCGCACGTGGAAGATATGGACCGGCCGGCTCACGTTCTTGAGCTTGTGCTCGCCGCCGTCGACGAACGCGTAGTTGACCTTGAGCTCGGCCATGTCGCGCACCGTGCGCGACACCGCGATGCCGCCCGGCTCGGCGGCTGCCTGGATGCGTGCCGCGAGATTGACGCCGTCGCCGAAGATGTTCTGGTCTTCCTCGTCGACGATGACTTCGCCCAGGTGCACGCCGACGCGGAACTGCATGCGCTGCGGCTCGTCGAGGGCTTGGTTGAAGGCCGCCATCCGCTCCTGGATGTCGATCGCGGCCGAGACGGCGGCAACGGCGGAACCGAACTCCGCCAGCATGGCATCGCCCGCGGTGCCGACCAGCCGGCCGCCGCCGCTGTCGATCGCGGGCCGCCAGACCTGGATCTGCGCGGTCTTGAGGTGACGGAAGGTGCGCGTCTCCCCGCTCTCCATCATGCGGGTGAAGCCCGCGAGGTCGGCGTGGAGGATGGCGGCGAGGCGGCGCTGGGTGGTGGCCATGGCGGTCAGTTTAGCCGCCAAATTACGGTTTCGCGCCCGTCCTTGAGATATTTTGAAGAATGGGCGGACACCCGTCCGATCGCCGCCAGGGCGGGCCCGGCGGCTTCGAGCGCGACATATTGGCGACCTTGCGCGCGGATCGTCTGGTCGCCCGGCTCGGCCGGCACGTCGGCCGCCAGGATCGCGTGCTCGGGCATTGTGATCACCACCAGCTTGCGCGACGGCGTGTAGGTCCGCAGGACGGCGGCCAGCGCCACCGCCTTGCTGTCGCAATCGCCACGGTTCTGGGCGAGCAGCGCCGGCGCCGGCAGGAAGTCGCCGCCCTGGCGCTCCTTGTCCTCGAGCACCGCGTAGGGCACTTCCTGGAAGAAGCCGAGCGCCAGCGCGATCCGGGCGCGGTCGGTATCGGCGACGTTGGGCGTGGCGCCCAGCGCCCGCGCGACCGCGCTCATCGGCCCCTGCAACGCCGCCGTCGCTCCGGCGAAGTCGACCATGATGCGGCGCTCGTCGACCTGCTTGCGCAGGTGGCCGGCAAGATAAGCGGACTTCGATTTCACGAGCCGTTCCCTGAGCTTCTGCATCAGGGCGTCGGCGCTTTGGCGATCGGCCGCGCGCACGCTCCAGTCGAGGCCCGTGCGGCTGTGCTTGAAGTCGATATGGGCGTCATGGCCGAACTTCTGGGTTTCGTCGCGCAGATCGGCTTCCACCCGACGCCACATGTCGGCCAGGCTGAAGTCGCGGAAGGACGCTTCCGACTGCCGGATCGCGTCCTTGGTGAGCGTGAATCCGGCCGTGTACTCACGCCTGTCGGAATCGCGCCAGCGAAAGACGAGCTTTTCGTCGCCGCTGCGCGACTCGCGCTTGAAATCGAGCTGTTGAGCCTGGGCGCCACCGGCCGCCGCCAGCACCACCATCGCGGCCAGCAGCAGCCACATCAGCGGCCTTTGAAAGCCGGCGTCCGGCGTTCCTTCAACGCGGCCAGCCCCTCGCGCAGATCGTCCGACGTGCGGCACTCGTCGATGCCGGCACGGATCTTCGGGATGTTCGGATCGGCCTGCGCGAACTGCTCGATGGCGCGCTTCATGTTGGACATCGCCAGCGGCGCCAGCCCCGCGAGCTTGGCCGCCGTCTCGTCGACCTTGCGGGCGAAGTCCGCGCGGTCGACCAGCCAGTCGAGATAGCCCACGCGCAGCAGGTCCTCGTCGGTGAAATCCTCCGACAGCAGGAAGGCGCGTTTGGCGAAGCTCGGGCTCACCTTCTGGGTGTAGCGGCGCAGGCCGCTCGGATAGTAGTGCAGCCCGAAGCGCGCAGCCGGCATGAAGAAGCGCATGCCGCGCACGCCAAGACGAAAGTCGCACGCCAGCGCCATGTCGGTCGCCCCGCCATAGACGCCGCCGTTCAGCGCGCACAGGGTCGGCATGCGCATGGCTTCCAGCCGGTCCATCACGGTCTCGAAACTGTGGTCGCCCTCCGGCGGCTTCACGTCCTTGCCCGACGAGATGGAGCCCAGGTCGTAGCCCGAGCAGAAGCTCTTCTCCCCGGTGCCGGTGAGGACGGTCACGCGCACATTCGGATCGGCGTCGGCCTTCTCGATCGCGGCCTTGAGCTTGCCCAGCCCCGGCGTGTCGAGCCGGTTGTGCTTGGCAGGGTCGTTGAGGGTGATGGTGGCGCGGGCGCCGTCGATCTTCAGCAGAACGGTGTCGGTCATGATGGCCTCAGGATACGCGACAGGGCGCAGGGCGACTACTCGCAATGCGCCCTGTCGCCTTTGGCGATGCGGCGCGGCATAGTGCAGACCGGAGGAAAACACATGACCTACACTGCCCCGTTGGCCGACATGCGTTTCGCGCTGCGCGAAGTGGCCGGCCTCGGAAAGATCGCGTCCCTGCCCGGCTACGAGCACGCGACCGACGACACCATCGACGCGGTGCTGGAGGAAGCGGCCAAGCTCGCCGGCAACGGCCTCGCCCCGCTCAACCGCGACGGCGACAAGGTGGGCGCCAAGCTCGAGAACGGCGTGGTGCGCACGGCGCCGGGCTTCACCGGCATCTACAAGGAATTCGTCGACGGCGGCTGGAACTCGCTGCCCTTCGATCCGGAATTCGGCGGCCAGGGCATGCCGTGGCTGCTCGCGGCCACCGTGCAGGAGATGTGGCAGGCGGCCAACATGGGCTTCGGCCTGGTGCTGCTGCTGAACCAAGGCGCGATCGACGCCATTCACCACCATGGCTCCGCCGAGCAGAAGGCCGCCTATCTGCCCAAGATGATCTCGGGCGAATGGACCGGCACCATGAACCTCACCGAGCCGCAGGCGGGCTCGGACCTTGGCCAACTCAAGAGCCGCGCCGTCAAGAACGGCGACCACTACCTGGTGAGCGGCCAGAAGATCTTCATCACCTATGGCGAGCACGACCTCACCGAGAACATCGTGCACCTCGTGCTGGCGCGCACGCCCGATGCGCCAGCCGGCGTGCGCGGGATTTCGCTTTTCATCGTGCCCAAGTTCCTGCCCGGCGCGAACGGCAAGCCCGGCAAGCGCAACGACCTGCGCTGCGTGTCGCTCGAGCACAAGCTCGGCATCCATGCGAGCCCCACCTGCGTCATGAGCTTCGGCGACGACGGCGGCGCGGTGGGCTATCTCGTGGGCGAGGAAGGCCGCGGCCTCTCCTACATGTTCACCATGATGAACAATGCCCGCCTCTCGGTCGGCATCCAGGGCTTGGCCATCGCCGAGCGCGCCTACCAGCAGGCCGTGGCGTTTGCCAGGCAGCGCGTGCAGTCCAAGGACGACGGCAGCCCCAACCCGGCGCCGGTCTCGATCGTCCATCACCCCGACGTGCGGCGCATGCTGATGTCCATGCGGGCGCAAATCGAGGCGATGCGCGCGCTGGGCTACTACACCGCCGCCGGCATCGACGGCGCCCTGCGCACGCCCGACAAGGAGGCCGGCCGCAAGATCCAGGATCGCGTCGATCTGCTGATCCCGATCGTCAAGGCGTGGTTCACCGATCTCGGCAACGAGATCGCCTCGACCGGCGTGCAGATCCACGGCGGCATGGGATTCATCGAGGAGACGGGCGCCGCGCAGCACCTGCGCGACGCGCGCATCCTGCCGATCTACGAGGGCACCAACGGCATCCAGGCGCGCGACCTGGTCGGCCGCAAGGTCACCAAGGACGGTGGCGAGACGATGCTGGCCCTCGTGGCCGAGATGCGCGCGCTGGCGACCGAGATGACGGCGGCGCCCGGCGACGATCTCGCGGCGATCGCGGCGGGCCTCACGGCGGCTGCGGACGCGCTGGAGGACGCCACGAAATGGGTGGCCCAGTCCGCCAAGACGCAACTCGCGGACGCTCTGGCGGGCTCCGTACCCTTCCTGCGGCTGGCCGGAACCGCGCTGGGCGGCTGGCTGCTGGCCAGGAGCGCCCTGGTGGCCCAGCAGAAGCTCGCCTCCCGCGACGGCGATCCGGCCTTCCTGGAGGCCAAGCTGATCACCGCGCGCTTCTACGCCGAGGTCATCCTGCCACCGGCGCTGGCCCAGCTCGGCCCGCTCAAGGCCGCCGGCCGCACGGTCTTCGCCCTCACCGAGGACCAGTTCTGAGGTGGTTACGAAAAGTAACGTTTTTAAATAAGGGAATATAAGCGTTACTTTTTGTAACTGGGGGCTTGAGCGCATTGCGGTATATTGCGTAATACGCAATTACAAGTCAAGTCATCGCGGCGTCATCGCCCCACCCAGGAAGTCGGCAACGCTCTCGGCATAAAGGTCGAGGCCCTCGAACGTGAAGTGCATGTCGCCCTTCCAGTAGAACGCCTCGGGCCGACCGCCGAACTTTTCGCGCAGCACCGGCGTCGCATCGAAGAAGAGCGCACCGTTTTCGAGGGCCACCTTCTCGACCGTCGAGGCCAGCAGGTTGTTCCACGCGGACGTCAGCTGCTCCAAGTGCGGGTGATGAACGAAGACAATGCGTGACGCCGACGGCAAGCCCTTGGCCAGCACGCCGATCAACTCGGCGATGTTGCGTCGGAAGATCGTCAGTTCGGCGCGATACTTGGTCTCGAGGTCGCCGTCCGTGTCGCGCGCGAACCTGAAGATGTCGGGCCGGCTGGCGGCAATGCGAGGCATCAGCACCTGCCGGACGTAGAGCTTCTCGATCAGCCGCTGCAGGTAGAAAGGCGAGGCCTCGGCGCGCGCGAGTCGTCGGCTGATGTCGGCGTTGATCGGCGAGGCGCGGACGGCGACGTTCTCGCCGGCCGCGTTGCGCACGATCAGCGGCTCGTAGCGGTAGACGTCGTCAGTGAGGTCGGTTTCGTCGATATCGATCACGACGTAGTCGGGCTTCACGACCGGCATGACCCGGCGCGCGAGCGGCACCAGGATCGCGGGTGAATACGAGGTGAAGCCCGCGTTGTACGCGGTCGAGCAGATCCCGCCCTTCTCGGCGAGCACCTCCGACACCCGCTGCGGCACGGAGTGCGCGACGTCGTAGCCCTGCATGAACGAATCGCCCATGAACAGGATCGAAGCCTTCGTGCGGCAGTCGGGGCGCGAGGCCGACGACACGGGCTGACGGATGCCGTACTCGTCATACTCGAGCGTGTAGGAAAAGCCGGCGCGATTGCCGTAAATCGCCGCGCCCTCGAAGCGCTGGACCTGGTGCGGAACAGGTTTGTGGTTCACGACGTCGGAGTACCAGTCGAGCGTCTCCCCCTTGGGCGAGAGATCGTAGAGCGGGCCCAACGACTGCTGGAGCCGCAGCGTACCCTCGGCGGCTGCCAGGCACAGCAGGAGCGCCGCACTCCACTCGATCGCCATGCGCCCGGGCTTCGACATGGGCTCCCCTGGTGGCTCCTCTCATGAAAACGCCCGGTCTTTCGACCGGGCGCGTTTCAATTCCGTTCAGGAGGAGGAGGCTTACGCCGCCTCCTGCTGCTCCGCCGCGTCGGCCGAGGGACCGGAGTCCATGCCCTTGGCGGCGGTGTCGCGCTCGACGAACTCGATCACGGCCATCTCGGCCGCATCGCCGAAGCGGAAGCCCGCCTTCAGGACGCGGAGGTAGCCGCCGTTGCGCTTGGAGTAGCGCGGACCGAGCGTCGTGAACAGCTTGTCGGCGACGTAGGGATCGCGCAGGAAGCCGATCGCCTGACGGCGCGCATGCAGGCCGCCCTTCTTGCCGAGCGTGACCAGCTTCTCGACGATCGGACGCAGGTCCTTCGCCTTGTGCAGCGTGGTCGTGATCTGCTCGTGCTTGATGAGGGCACCGGCGAGATTCATGAACATCGCCTTGCGATGCTCTGCCGTGCGGTGGAATTTCCGGCCGCGATTACCGTGACGCATGACTGATTTCCTTCTTCTGGCCTAGTACGGCTCTTCCAGCCGCTTGGCCATTTCCTCGATATTGTCCGGCGGCCAGCCGGGAATTTCCATGCCGAGGTGCAGGCCCATTCCGGCCAGCACTTCCTTGATCTCGTTGAGCGACTTGCGGCCGAAGTTCGGCGTGCGCAGCATCTCGGCCTCGGTCTTCTGGACCAGGTCGCCGATGTAGATGATGTTGTCGTTCTTCAGGCAGTTGGCCGAGCGGACCGACAGTTCGAGCTCGTCGACCTTGCGCAGCAGGTTGCGGTTGAACGGGAAGTCGTCCTGCTGCTCTTCCTTGCGCACTTCGCGCGGCTCTTCGAAGTTGATGAAGAGCTGCAGCTGGTCCTGAAGGATGCGGGCGGCGAGCGCCACGGCGTCGGCCGGGGCCGTCGTGCCGTTGGTCTCGACCGTCATCGACAGCTTGTCGTAGTCGGTGACCTGACCGACGCGGCTGTTCTCGATCTTGTACGAGACGCGCTTCACCGGGCTGAACACCGAGTCGACCGGAATCAGGCCGATCGGCGCGTCTTCCGGACGGTTCGCCGAGGCCGGGATGTAGCCCTTGCCGGTGGCGACCATCAGCTCCATCGAGATCGAGGCGCCGTCGTCGAGCGTGCAGATGAGATGCTTGGCGTCCATGATCTGGACGTCGCCCGGCAGTTCGATCATGCCGGCGGTGACTTCACCGGGGCCGACCGCGCGCAGGTACAGACGCTGCGGGCGATCGCCCTGCATCTTCACCGCCATCGCCTTGATGTTCAGCACGATGTCGACCACATCCTCGCGGACGCCGGGGATCGACGAGAACTCGTGCAGTACGTTGTCGATCTTGATCGACGTCACGGCCGCGCCTTGGAGCGACGACAGCAGCACGCGGCGCAGCGCGTTGCCGAGGGTAAGGCCGAAACCACGCTCGAGCGGCTCGGCGACGATCGTCGCCGTACGGCCGGCGTCGACGCCAGCCTCGGTAACGAGCTTCTCCGGCTTGATCAAATCTTGCCAGTTCTTCTGAAGCACGGGGGCTACCTCTCTAGATCGATGGGCGCCGCGAACTCTTGCGAGCCGCAGCACAATCAGAACGCCGCCGGCGCCGAATGGCGCCAAGCGGCATGAAACTCAGACGCGACGGCGCTTCGGCGGACGGCAGCCGTTGTGCGGGATCGGCGTCACGTCACGAATCGAAGTGACGGCGAGGCCGACGGCCTGCAGCGCACGCAGCGCCGACTCGCGGCCCGACCCCGGACCGCGCACCAGGATCTCGATGGTGCGCATGCCGTGTTCCATGGCCTTGCGGCCCGCGCCTTCGGCCGCCATCTGGGCGGCGAACGGCGTGGACTTGCGCGAGCCCTTGAAGCCCTGCATGCCAGACGACGACCAGGCGATGGCGTTGCCCTGCGCGTCCGTGATCGTGACGATCGTGTTGTTGAACGAGGCGTTCACGTGAGCGACGCCCGAGATGATGTTCTTGCGTTCCTTGCGACGGGGACGCGCGGTGCCAGTGGTGGCGGCGCCGGTGGCAGCAGCGGCTGCGGCTTTGGCCATATTCGAATTCCCCTACGACTTACTTCGTGACTTTTTTCTTGCCGGCGATCGGCTTGGCCGGACCCTTGCGGGTGCGCGCATTGGTATGCGTGCGCTGGCCATGGACCGGAAGGCCGCGGCGATGGCGCAGGCCGCGGTAGCAGGCGAGGTCCATCAGGCGCTTGATGTTCATCGCCACTTCGCGACGCAGGTCGCCTTCGACCGAATAGTCCTGGTCGATCGTCTCACGGATGCGGATGACCTCGTCGTCGGTCAGCGTGTTCACGCGGCGCGACTCGTCGATCCCCACCTTGGACAGAATCTCCTTGGCTTTCGCCAGGCCGATCCCGTGGATGTACTGCAGTCCGATGACCGCACGCTTGGCGGTCGGAATGTTCACGCCGGCTATACGAGCCAAATCCCAACTCCTTCAAAGACTTACGGCGCGCTCACGCGCGCCCGATTTCGTTCCGCTGGCCCCGGAAAAGCGCGCGATTATATGTATCGGCGCCCCCGAGTCAACGACCCTCCCGTTTGTCAAGCCCCTGCCAAAACAGCGCGGATTTGACGATAAACCTCATCCATGGCGGCCATCCCGTCGACCTTCTTCAGGACCCCCCGCGCCCGGTAGTAGGGCAGCAGCGGCTCCGTCTGGGCGCGATAGGCGACCATCCTCGTCTTCATGGTCTCTGCATTGTCGTCCTTGCGGCGGGTGAATTCCTTCGACCCGCAGACATCGCAGACACCGTCAACCTTCGGGCGCTTGAAGCTGTCGTGGTAGCCGGTTCCACATTTCGCACAGGTGAAACGTCCCACGACCCGCTCGGTCAGCGCCTTTTCGTCCACTTCCATCTCGACCACCTGGTCGAGCTTCATGGCCATCTCCGCCAGCATCTTGTCCAGGGCCCTGGCCTGTGCTTCCGTTCGCGGGAAGCCGTCCAGGATGAAGCCCTTGGCGCAGTCCGGCTGGGCGATCCGGTCCTTGATCAGGCCGACGATCAGATCGTCGGGGACCAGTTCGCCCTTCTCCATCAGTCCCTTGGCCTTCTTGCCAAGCTCAGTCCCCGAAGCCACCGCCGCCCGCAGCATGTCACCCGTCGAGAGCTGGACCATGCCGAGGTCGCTTTGCAGCCGCTGGGCCTGAGTGCCCTTTCCGGCGCCCGGAGGCCCCAGAAGAATAATGTTCATCGTCCCCTTCCCCTGAAGTCACGGCTCTAGCGGCCGCGACCTCTCAGCCGGGCCTTCTTGATGAGGCCCTCGTATTGATGTGCGAGCAGGTGCGCCTGGATCTGGGTCACCGTGTCGAGCGTGACCGACACGACGATCAGGAGGCTGGTGCCGCCGAAGTAGAACGGCACGCCGCCGCGCGCGATCAGCAGTTCCGGCAGGATGCAGACCACCGAGAGGTAGGCCGCGCCGACGAGCGTCAGCCGGTTCAGGATGTATTCGAGATATTCGGCGGTGTTCTTGCCGGGACGGATGCCGGGCACGAAGCCGCCGTTCTTCTTCAGATTGTCGGCCGTGTCGGCCGGGTTGAAGACGACGGTCGTGTAGAAGAAGCAGAAGAAGACGATCAGCGCGACATAGGCCGCGAGATAGAGCGGCTGGCCGTGGCTGAGGTAGGTCGCGATGAACTGCGCCCAGCCGGGCTCGTTGCCGCCGGTCTGGAACGACGCGATGGTCGCCGGGAAGAGCAGCAGCGACGACGCGAAGATCGGCGGGATGACGCCCGAGGTGTTGATCTTGATCGGCAGGTGCGAGGCCTCGCCGCCGTACATCCGGTTGCCGACCTGGCGCTTGGGATACTGGACGATGATCCGCCGCTGCGCGGTCTCGACGAAGACCACGGTGGCCACCACCAGCACGATGCCGACGGCGAGCGCGATGATGAACAGCGCCGAGAGGGCGCCGGTGCGGCCGAGCTCGAGGGTCTGCACCAGTGCGCTGGGCAATGCCGCCACGATGCCGGCGAAGATGATCAGGGAGACGCCGTTGCCGACGCCGCGCGCGGTGATCTGCTCGCCGATCCACATCAGCAGCAGGGTGCCGCCGACCAGGGTAACGGTGGTGACGAAGCGGAAAAACAGCCCCGCGTCTACCACCACGTGGGCGCCGCCGGACGCGATCTGTCCCTCGAGGCCGACGGCGATGCCGTAGGCCTGGAAGGCGGCCAGCAGCACCGTGCCGAAGCGCGTGTATTGATTGATCTTCTTGCGGCCGGCCTCGCCTTCCTTCTTCAGCGCCTCGAGCGACGGCACGACCGTCGTGAGGATCTGCATGATGATGGAGGCCGAGATGTACGGCATGATCGACAGCGCCAGGATCGACATGCGGCCGATCGAGCCGCCGGAGAACACGTCGAGCATGCCGGCGATGCCGCCGGAATTGCGGTGGAACACTTCGGCCAGGGCCTGCGGATCCACACCCGGGACCGGGATGTAGGCACCGATGCGGAAAACGACGAGCGCGCCGATGGTAAACCACAGGCGATTCTTGAGCTCGGTCGCCTTACCGATCGCGCCCCAGTTCATGCTTGAAGCGAGTTGCTCGGCGGCGGATGCCATTGAAAGCTACCCCGTGTGAAAGGACTTAGGCCGCCTCGGCAACAGGCCTGGGCGGCAGCTCAACCTTGCCCCCGGCCTTCTCGACCGCGGCAATCGCCGACGCCGAGGCGCCAGCGACCTTCACTTCTATCTTGGTCTTGATCTCGCCTTTGCCAAGGAGGCGGACGCCGTCCGAAGCGCTCTTGAACAGGCCGGCGGCGAGCATCGCTGCACCGTCGATCGGCTTGCCGGCGTCGAGCTTCTTGTCGTCGATCGCCTTCTGCAGCGTGCCGACGTTGATCACCTGCCAGGTCTTCTGGTGCGGCGGACGGAAACCACGCTTGGGGAGACGACGATAAAGCGGCATCTGGCCGCCCTCGAAGCCCTTGATGGCAACGCCCGTGCGCGACTTCTGGCCCTTCACGCCACGGCCGGCAGTCTTGCCCTTGCCGGAGCCGATGCCGCGGCCCACGCGCATGCGGCCCTTGCGGGCGCCTTCGTTGTCAGCGATCTGGTTCAGCTTCATCGTTCTTCCCTTTGCACCTAGGCCCGAGCAGGCTTCAGCGCTTCTCCTCTACGATGCGCACCAAGTGCTGCACCTTGTTGATCATGCCGCGCACCGACGGCGTGTCCTCGAGGACCGACGTGCGGTGGCGCTTGTTCAGGCCCAGGCCCTTCAGCGTGTCGTGCTGGTCGACCGTGCGGCCGATCGGGCTGCCGGTCTGTTCGACCTTGATCGTCTTCTTGTCTGCCATGGTCATTCCCCGTTAGGCGGCGGCTTCCGCCGACTGATCGCCATCACGGCGGCCGAGCAGGTCACCGACCTTCTTGCCGCGGCGGGTCGCGACCATGCGTGGCGAATTGAGCTTGGCCAGGGCCACGAACGTGGCCTTGATCATGTTGTGCGGGTTGGACGTGCCTACCGACTTGGCGACGATGTCCTTGATGCCCAGCGTCTCGAAGACGGCGCGCATCGGGCCGCCGGCGATGATGCCGGTACCGGCCGGGGCCGCGCGCAGCGTCACCTTGCCGGCGCCGAAACGGCCCTTCACGTCGTGATGGAGCGTGCGGCCGTCGCGCAGCGGCACGCGGATCAGGCCGCGCTTGGCAGCTTCCGTGGCCTTGCGGATCGCCTCGGGAACCTCGCGGGCCTTGCCGGCGCCGTGCCCGACGCGGCCGCGCTGGTCGCCGATGACCACGATCGCGGCGAACGCGAAGCGACGTCCGCCCTTCACCACCTTCGCGACGCGATTGATGGTGACCAGCTTGTCTTTCAGTTCGTTTTCTTCATCGCGGTCGCCACCGCGACGCTCGCGCGGCGGACGTCCGGAACCAGAAGGTGAACGAGCCATGTGCTAACTCCTCAGAACGACAGGCCGCCCTCACGGGCGGCAGAGGCCAGCGCAGCGACGCGGCCGTGATACTGATAACCGCCGCGATCGAACACGACAGCCTTGATGCCGGCGGCGATCGCGCGCTCGGCGATCAGCTTGCCGACGGCCGTGGCTGCGTCCTTGTTGGCGCCGGTCTTCACCGTGAGCGCCTCGTCGAGCGACGAGGCCGCAGCCAGGGTGACGCCTTTGCGGTCGTCGATGACCTGGGCGTAGATGTGCTTGCCCGAGCGAAAAACGCTGAGGCGCGGACGGCCGTTGGCAGCCTTGCGCAACGCATAACGCGCGCGACGCTGGCGACGGGCGAAAAGAGCTTTGGTGTCGGCCATGATGGATGCCTTTACTTCTTCTTGCCTTCTTTGCGCCGGATCGTCTCGGTCGAGTACTTGATGCCCTTGCCCTTGTACGGCTCGGGCGGACGCAGGCTGCGGATTTCCGCGGCGAGCTGCCCGACCTTCTGGCGATCGGCGCCGGTGATCTCGATCTCGGTCGGCTTGATCGCCTTGATCTGGATGCCGGCGGGGATCGGAACCTTGACGTCGTGGCTGAAGCCCAGTTGCAGGTTCAGCATCTTGGCATCGGCCGCGGCGCGATAGCCGACGCCGTTGATCTCGAGGTTGACGGTGAAGCCGTCCGACACGCCGCGCACCATGTTGCGCGCGAGGTTGCGGGCGGTGCCCCACTGCATGCGCGCGCGGCGGCTTTCGTCGCGCGGCTTGAACGTGAGGGTCTCGCCTTCCTTGGCCACGACGACGTCGTCATGGATCATGAGGGAGAGTTCGCCGCGCTTGCCCTTGACCTTGAGGGCCTGGCCCTTGAGGTCGATGGTGACGCCCGCGGGAACGGGAACGGGGTTTTTGCCGACGCGCGACATGCTCAGAACACCTTGCAGAGGACTTCGCCGCCGACATTGGCGGCGCGTGCTTCGGCGTCGGACATGACACCGCGCGGGGTCGACAGGATCGAGATGCCGAGGCCGTTGAAGTGGCGCGGCAGGTCGACGATCTTCGAGTAGACGCGGCGGCCCGGCGTGGAGACGCGCTTGATCTCCTTGATGACCGGAAGGCCGTTGTCGTACTTCAGCTCGACGCGAAGTTCCTTCACGCCCTTGCGAAGTTCTTCTTCGAACCAGCCGCGGATGTAGCCTTCGCGCTGGAGCACGTCGAGAACGTTGGAGCGCATGCGCGAGGCCGGCACCGTCACGCTGTCGAGGCGTGCGGACTGGCCGTTGCGGATGCGGGTCAGCAAATCGCCGACTGGATCGGTCATCATGGTCTACGGTCCCCCGTTACCAGCTGGACTTCACGACGCCGGGCAGAGCACCCGACGACGCGAGCTGGCGAAGCGCAAGGCGCGACAGCTTGAATTTGCGATAGACGGCGCGCGGCCGGCCGGTGAGCGTGCACCGGTTGCGGATGCGCGTCGGCGAGGAATTGCGCGGCAGCTCGGCGAGCTTGAGCCGGGCGCCGAAGCGCTCTTCCGGCGACAGCTTGTTGTCGACTGCCATCGCCTTCAGCTTGGCGCGCTTGCCGGCGTACTGCTTCGCCATCTTGGCGCGGCGGTTGTTCTTTTCGATCGAGCTCTTCTTGGCCATGTCTTTTCTCCGGCCTCAGTTCACGAACGGGAAGTCGAAAGCCTTGAGAAGCGCTCGTGCTTCGGCGTCCGTCTTCGCTGTCGTGCAGATGATGATGTCCATGCCGCGCACCATGTCGACCTTGTCGTACTCGATCTCGGGGAACACGATCTGCTCCTTGAGACCCATGGCGAAGTTGCCGCGGCCGTCGAACGACTTGCCGTTGAGCCCGCGGAAGTCGCGGACGCGCGGCAGGGCGATGTTGATCAGGCGATCGATGAACTCGTACATGCGGTCGCGGCGGAGCGTGACCTTGGCGCCGATCGCCATGTTCTCGCGCAGCTTGAAGGTGGCGATCGAAAGCTTCGACTTGGTGATGACCGGCTTCTGGCCGGTGATCGCCGTCAGGTCGGCCACGGCGCCGTCGACGGCCTTGCGGTCGTTGACCGCCTCGCCGACGCCCATGTTGATCACGATCTTGTCGAGCTTCGGCACTTCCATGGGGTTCTTGTAGGAGAACTCCTTGGTCAGCGCTTCGCGGACGGTGGACGTGTAGTGCTCTTGCAGACGCGCGGGCATAACCCTGGCTCCTAGCGGTCTAGTGTTTCGCCCGAACCGCGCGCGATGCGCACTTTTCGGCCGTCTTCGAGGAACTTGAAGCCGATTTTGGTCGGCTTGTCGGACTTGGGATCGAGGATCGCCACGTTGGAGACGTGGATCGCGGCCTCGCGCTCGACGATGCCACCGGCATCCGTGCGGCCAGGCTTGGTATGGCGCTTGATCATGTTCACGCCCGACACCACGACACGCTGCTCGGCGGCGATGACGCGCAAGACGTCGCCCACCTTGCCCTTGCTGCGGCCGGTGATGACCTTCACGCGGTCGCCCTTACGGATCTTCATCTTAGCGGCCATGGATTACAGGACCTCCGGCGCGAGCGAGATGATCTTCATGAACTTCTTGGCGCGCAGCTCGCGAGTGACCGGTCCGAAGATACGGGTGCCGATCGGCTCGTCCTGCTTGCTGAGGAGGACGGCGGCGTTGCGGTCGAAACGGATCGCCGAGCCGTCGACGCGGCGCAGCGGGAACGAGGTCCGTACGACGACGGCGCGATGGACTTCGCCCTTTTTCACGCGGCCGCGCGGAATGGCTTCCTTGATGGACACCACGATGACATCGCCGACGCTGGCATACTTGCGGCGCGAGCCGCCCAGCACCTTGATGCACATTACTCGGCGGGCGCCCGAATTGTCGGCGACCTCGAGGTTGGTTTGTACCTGGATCATGTTGCCCTGCTTAAGCCTTGGCGCCGTCGACCAGAACTTCCCAGTTCTTGGTCTTCGACAGCGGACGGCACTCCCGGATCTTCACGTTCTGGCCGACCTTGCCCTTGAAGGCGTTGGTTTCGTCGTGAGCGTGATACTTCTTGGAGCGACGGATGATCTTCTTGTAGATCGGATGCTGAACGCGCCGCTCGACCTTCACGACGATGGTCTTGTCCATCTTGTCGCTGACGACGACGCCTTCGAGAATTCGCTTCGGCATTTACGACTCCTTAACCCGCGGCCTTTTCGCCGAGCACCGTCTTGATGCGAGCGATGTCACGGCGCACCTGGCGCACGCGACCGGTCTTGCCGAGCTGTCCGCCGGCCTTCTGAAAGCGCAGGTTGAAAGCTTCCTTGCGCAGGTTGCCGAGCTCGCTCTTGAGCTCGTCTTTGGTCTTCGGACGGAGATCAGTGGCCTTCATGGCTTTCTTCCCTAACCTTCGGCGCCGACGCGGCTCACGAAGCGCGTCCTGATCGGCAGTTTGGCGGCACCCAGGGCCAGCGCTTCCTTGGCGACGAGCGGCGTCACGCCCTCGAGCTCGAACAGGATGCGGCCCGGCTTCACGCGAGCGGCCCAGAATTCGGGCGCGCCCTTGCCGGAGCCCATGCGGACCTCGGCAGGCTTCTTCGAGACCGGCACGTCCGGGAACACCCGGATCCAGACGCGGCCGGCACGCTTCATGTGACGCGTGATGGCGCGGCGGGCGGCCTCGATCTGGCGCGCGGTCAGGCGGTCCGGCTCCATCGCCTTCAGCCCAAAGGAGCCGAAATCGAGGTTGAACCCGCCCTTGGCAGCGCCGCTGATGCGGCCCTTGAACTGCTTGCGGTACTTGGTGCGCTTGGGTGACAGCATGACTTCTTACGCGTCCCTCTGCTCGACACGCGCCGGCGTGCGTTGCGGTGCGGCTTCCTCGGCGCGCTTGTCGTGCGCCATCGGGTCGTGCGCCATGATCTCGCCCTTGAACACCCAGACCTT
>CAIWTJ010000244.1 GCA_903915535.1 Enhydrobacter aerosaccus | reverse complement strand
CGCATGACGGCGACGGATGATCAGCTTGTCCGTCGACTTGTTCTTGCGGGTCTTCTTGCCCTTGGTCGGCTTGCCCCACGGCGTGACCGGATGACGGCCACCCGAGGTGCGGCCTTCGCCGCCGCCGTGCGGATGATCGACCGGGTTCATGGCGACGCCGCGGGTGGTCGGGCGGATGCCGAGCCAGCGCGAGCGACCGGCCTTGCCGATCACGATGTTCTGGTTGTCCGGGTTCGACACCGCGCCCACAGTCGCCAGGCACTCGCCCGGCACCATGCGCAGTTCACCCGAGTTCAGCTTGATCTGGGCGTAGCCCGCGTCCTTGCCGACGAGCTGGGCATAAGTGCCGGCGGAGCGCGCCATCTGGCCGCCGCGGCCCTTCTTCAGCTCGACGTTATGCACGATCGTGCCGACCGGCATGTTCGCGAGCGGCATGGCGTTGCCCGGCTTGATGTCCACGCGCTCGCCCGACACAACCTGGTCGCCGGCCTTGAGGCGCTGCGGAGCCAGGATGTAGGAGAGCTCGCCGTCGGCATACTTCACCAGCGCGATGAAGGCCGAGCGGTTGGGATCGTACTCCAGGCGCTCGACGGTCGCGACCGAGTCGAACTTGCGGCGCTTGAAGTCGATCAGGCGCAGGCGGCGCTTGTGACCGCCACCCATGTGGTTGCTCGTGATGCGGCCGTGGTTGTTGCGGCCGCCGGTGTTGGTCTTGCCGCGCGTCAGCGCCTTGACCGGCTTGCCCTTCCAGAGGCCCGAGCGGTCGACGATGACCAGCTGTCGGAGCGACGGCGTGATCGGCTTGTAAGTCTTAAGAGCCATTTTCGTTCCCTTGTCCTACAGGCCCGTTGTCACGTCGATCTTGTGACCTTCGACCAGCGAGACGATCGCTTTCTTCCAGTCGCTGCGGACACCCGGACGGCCCTTGAAGAGCTTCTTCTTGCCCTTCACCGTGACCGTGTTGACCGCCTTCACCTTGACCTTGAACAGGCCTTCGACGGCCTGCTTGATCTCGGGCTTGGTCGCATCGGCGGAGACCTTGAAGGTCACTTGGCTGTGCTCCGAGCCGTTGGTCGTCTTTTCCGTGATCAGCGGCGCGCGGATCACTTCGTACATGCGCGCACGCGACACGACGGCCTTGGCGTAAACTTTCGCGCTCATTGCAGGCGCTCCTCGAGATGCTTCACGGCATCCTTGGTCAGCACCAGCGTATCGTGGCGCAGGATGTCGTAGACGTTGGCGCCCTGCTGCGGCAGCACGTCGGTGTGGGCGAGATTGGCCGCGGCGCGCGCGAAGTTCACGTCGACCTCGGCGCCGGCGATCACCAGCACGCTCGACACGCCGAGCTTGCCGAAATGACCCTTGAGCTTGGCCGTCTTCGGCTCTGCCATCGTGGCGGAGTCGAGGATGATCAGCTTGCCTTCGGCTGCCTTGGACGAGAGCGCCGTGCGAAGGGCCAGCTTGCGGACCTTCTTGGGAAGCTCCGATGCATGGCTGCGCACGACCGGGCCGAACGCCTTGCCGCCGCCGCGGAACTGCGGGGCCGCCTGGTTGCCGTGACGGGCCTGGCCGGTGCCCTTCTGGGCGTACATCTTCTTGGCCGTCGCCGTCACTTCGGCGCGGCCCTTGGTCTTGTGCGTGCCCTGCTGGCGGCGCGACAGCTGCCACACGACGCAGCGGTGCAGGATGTCCTGGCGAACGGGGGCGCCGAACACCGCATCGGCGAGATCGATCTCGCCGGCGCTGCCGCCCTCGATGGTTTTGACTGCGATCTTCATGACCTGTCCTTAAGCCTGCGGAGCGGCGTCAGCCGCCGGAGCCTCGGGCGCCTTCGCTTCCGCGGCAGCCTTGCGCAGGCCGGCGGGGTACGGGGCATCCTTGTGACGGGCCTTCTTCGACGCGTCCTTGACGATGATAAAGCCGTTGTTGGCGCCCGGAACGGCGCCCGACACCAGCAGCAGACCCTTCTCGTCGTCGGTGGCGACGACCTTGAGGTTCTGCGTGGTCACGCGCTCGCTGCCGTAGTGACCGGCCATCTTCTTGCCCGGGAAGGTACGGCCCGGATCCTGGCGGTTACCGGTCGAGCCATGCGAACGGTGCGAGACCGACACGCCGTGCGAGGCTTCGAGGCCGTGGAAGTTCCAGCGCACCATCGAGCCGGTGAAGCCGCGGCCCTTCGTGGTGCCGACGACATCGACGAACTGGCCGGGCACGAAGTGGCTCGGCACCAGCTCGGCGCCGACTTCGAGAACGGCGTCCTTGGCGACGCGGAATTCGATGAGCTTCTTCTTCGGCTCGACCTTGGCCTTGGCGAAGTGGCCGCGCATCGGCTGGCTCACGTTCTTCACCTTGGCCTTGCCGTAGCCGAGCTGCACCGCTGTGTACTTGTCCTTCTCTTCCGAGCGGACGGCGACAACCTGCAGTGTTTCAATCTTCAGAACGGTAACCGGCACGTGTTCCCCGGCGTCATTGAAGACGCGGGTCATGCCAACCTTCTGGGCGACGAGACCGCAACGCATGGTCTGTTCCTCTTCCCTTTTCCCTAGGCGCCGAGCTTGATCTCGACGTCCACGCCGGAGGCGAGGTCGAGCTTCATCAGCGCGTCCACGGTCTGCGGCGTCGGATCGACGATATCGAGAACGCGCTTGTGGGTGCGGATCTCGAACTGCTCACGCGACTTCTTGTCGATGTGCGGCGAACGGTTGACGGTGAACTTCTCGATACCCGTCGGCAGCGGGATCGGCCCGCGGACCGTCGCGCCGGTCCGCTTGGCCGTGCTGACGATCTCGGTCGTCGATGCATCGAGAACGCGATGATCGAAGGCCTTCAGCCTGATGCGGATATTGGTGTTGTCCATCGCCATGATCTGTACTCGCCTGTGGCTCGTTATTTCACGACTTTGGTGACAACACCGGCGCCGACGGTGCGGCCGCCCTCGCGGATGGCGAAGCGCAGGCCCTCGTCCATCGCGATCGGCTGGATCAGCTCGACCACCAGCCGCGCGTTGTCGCCCGGCATCACCATTTCCGTGCCTTCCGGCAGCGTCACCACGCCCGTAACGTCGGTCGTGCGGAAGTAGAACTGCGGACGGTAGTTCGTGAAGAACGGCGTGTGACGGCCACCCTCTTCCTTGTTCAGGATGTAGGCTTCCGCCTCGAAGTTCGTGTGCGGCGTGATCGAACCGGGCTTGGCCAGAACCTGCCCGCGCTCCACGTCCTCGCGGCCGACGCCGCGCAGCAGCGCGCCGATGTTGTCGCCCGCCTCGCCCGAATCGAGCAGCTTGCGGAACATCTCGACGCCCGTCACCGTCGTCTT
>CAIWTJ010000243.1 GCA_903915535.1 Enhydrobacter aerosaccus | reverse complement strand
CTGCCTGTAAAGTTCCACGCCCTTCATCCCCCCGCCCTCTGCACGCCGTGCAAAGAGCTATCTGCCGAGGTATTTTTGCTCCGGCGCAACCAGACTTTCCGGCCGCTTCAGTGAGGGATTTTGTCTCCGGCGCTTACACTCTATTCGTTCCTGACGACCGAGCCCAACGGCGTCGTGAAGCCCGTGCACGAGAAGGCGATGCCAGTGATGCTGCTCACGGCCGACGACGTGAAGCGCTGGCTTTATGGCACCGCCGCCGACGCGCTCGAGCTGCAGAAGCCGGCGCCCGATCTCGCCATCAAGATCGTGCCCGACAAGAAGATTTGAGGGGCTCTAGTCGCTAATTGTGTTTGGTCGGGCGACCGACCTTGTCGGGTTTTGGGTAGCCGTAGACCGGTCGCAACGGCATCTTCGATTTCACCACCCAACTTTTGTACGCATCGGCGAGATGGGTGAAGCTTTCCTTCACGTAGAAGAAGAACGCTTCCTGGTTCCCGAGCAGCGCGGTGTCGATCGGATGTCGATTGGCCATGAGGGTGCCGATGGCGCCCGGCTGCTGCGCGAGTTCCTCGAGATTGACGAAGCAGAGGCCTTCCGCCTGCGTCCAATACCAGAAACAATGAGCGTACTGATTTCGGATCTGGCGGCACCATTCCAGATCGTCCAGCGTCTCGGTGAGGAGATCCTGCAGGGTGGCTTGCGTGTAGTCGGGAAGGAGATCTTTCCGCGCATTCTTGATCCGCTTCTCCCCGCCCCGTTCGCCGAAAACCCTCCTGATCGGCTGATCGAAGTCGCCCCCTCTTGTCGCCATCATGCACTGGCACATCGTCAGTTCCAGTTCGCCGTAGCCGGCAAGAAGCCGGCCGAGGATGATTCCCTCTAGGAACGCCTGGTTGGGCTGGAAGCATGGCATGAGCATCGGCCGATCCTTGTCTCGCCTACATGTGAATGTGGAACGCGAAGAGGATGTGTTTGCCATCAGCGCCGCGCCAGAACCAGTCTCGATGCCTCGGCTCGATATAGAGCAGGCTGCCGTCAGGATCGTCGAGCGCAAGGACAAGGTTTAGCCCTCTCACCCGTAGCGGAGAAAGCTGGCGACGGACTGGTGCCCCTGCAGACCGCGCCAAAACCAGATGCGATGGCGAGCCTCGATGTAAAGCAGCATCGCGTCGACCATCAGGCGGCCTCGGTCGAAGTCGATCGATGGGCCGAAGCCGACCAGCACTTCCGTCGCCTTCGAATTTGGCATCTCGTGCGTGCTGCAATCCATTCGCTCCTGCCGATAGGCCTGCACGATCGGCCTGATATGACCTGTCGAGAGGCCCCAGACGACCCCGTGCTGACGCAGCGCCGCCTCGGCGTAGCGGATGGCGATGGGGCAGGGATGGCGCCGCATTTCGGCTAACTCCTGCTCATGGCGCCACCGGCGCAGCTTGCGCATCAATTGGTCAGCCTTCTCCTGGGAGTCGAAGGCCACGACCGTGGCAGCCCAGCCCCGCGAGCGCTGCCGGTAGCCCATAATGCCGCCGATCCGCGTCGCTTCCTCCCAGATCCATGCTTGGTCGACTTCCGTGTGAAGGACGGTCACCTCGTGCAGATATTCGATCTTGGGCTTCGGCGGGAATCTGGTGACGCGACCCACAAGGCACTCCACGGTACCCTGTCACATCACGACCCCACGGAAGGACTCCTAGCGCGGTCCCGATCGGATGTGGAGTCCCTAAGGCGCGCTTGCCGCCCCGCGATGGCTCGCGCACCATCGGAGAATGAAATCCCCGTATCCGAATCCCCAGCTTGCCGCGCAACGTAACTTGGCCCGGCGTATTGAACGGTTTCTGGGCGGCATCGAGGGCGCCGACCGCGGACCTGACCGATGGGAAGTGCACCACGTTCTCAATGCCCTGGGTCTAATGACCTTGGGCGACTTCCACGAAGGCGAGCACGCGATGCTGCTGGCGGAGCGCGAGCCCTCGCAACGAGGCGGCCACCATGCCGAGGCCGTCGACGCCTCGACCGAGACGGCGACACTGAAGCAATTGCGCGAGCGGTTGGCGCAAGCTTTGACGGGTGACCTCGCGTAGCACCAGTCGCCAGCTGGCGTTATACTGGAAAAGACTAGTGGATAGGGTGGGACGCTGCGCCGTCACGCTCGAATGGCGACTACATTGTTGGCCGTCTGCTCCCCGGTCTCGCAATAGTCGGCCCAAGCCTGCATCAATTGCCGCCGCTTCTCGATGATGTCGCCACGCTGGTAGGCGCGCTCCAGCGGATCACCCTGCACATGCGATAGACACAGCTCAACGACCTCGCGCGGGTAGTTGGTTCGCTCCGTCGCCCAGGTCTTGAAGGCGGCTCGGATGCCGTGCGTGGTCGTGCGGTCGTTCCAGCCGATTCGGCTTAGCAGACTGAGCATGGCACTTTGGCCAAGGCATCCGCGGCCCGTGCGATTGGGGAACACGTATTCAAACGCCGGCTTGTCATCGATTAGAAGGCTGCGAAGTAGGAGGACAGCCTGGTCACTAAGCGGGACCTGGTGTTGCCAAGGCTCGCCGCCACCCTTCAGGATCTCAACCACCCGGATGCGCTTGGTTAAATCGACATCCGACCAGCGACAGGTCAACGCCTCTTTAGTGCGCGCCGCCGTCAGGATCGTGAAGCGCATGCAGGCAGCCGACACCGCATCCTGCGCTTCCAGTGCCTTCAGCAACGCTGGTACGGCGGAATACGGGAGCGCCCGAAAGTGGCCAGCCATGCGTGCCCCTTTCCGTGCCGGCAAAGTGTGCTTCAACAGGTCCCATCGAGCGGGGTTGTCGGCCGATCGCTGACCATCGACGTAGGCCATGTTTAATACGGCCTCGATATGCGCGCGAATGACTTGAGCGATGCGGGGTATGGTGTACCAGATCGGCTCAAGGACCTTCTTGACGGCAGCAAGATCGACCGCTCCGACCCCTAGTGAGCCGATCGATGGAAAGACGTGGAGTTCTAGCCCGCGAATCCATTGCCGTGCATGCCGATCACTTCGCCAATTAACCTTGTGCCGGGCATGGTAGGCCCGTGCAGCCGTCTCGAATGAGATAGTGCGGGCGTCCTCGAGGGCCCGGGCCTGGCGTTTGCGCTCACGGTGGGCTTTCGGGTCGCCGCCGTCGCTGAGAACCTTGCGCAGTTCGGCCGCGTCCTCGCGGGCCGAAACCAAGGGCACGTCGATCAGGCCCCCTAGGCCAAGCTCGGTCATCTTGGCGCCGCGGCGATAAATGAACGCCCACGACTTCCGGGGACCGGGCTTCACGATCAAGTAGAGACCGCCGCCGTCGGCGTATCGGCCAGTTTCCTTGGCTCTGTCGACGGTCAGGGGCTTGAGGCGATGGAGGGTGCGGAACATGAGATTCACCGTGAGAAAGCTTCAGGAACATCTACGTCTTGTCCCTAACCTTGTCCCTAACTTCACCGTGCTATTGCCTGATAGTAGCTGCGAGGCGGTGCCACAGCATGAGCGGGCAAGACACTGTGGATACACGGAAAATTGACCGGACTTTGCAGGTAGTGAAAGACCCTGCGAGGATAAGCGCAAAGCATGTCGGACTTTCTGCCCCATCCGTTCTGGAACTTTTCTCTGGAAATCTACGCCGCCGAGGGCGTGTCCGGCGCCTGCCTCGACCTGCAGGAGCGGCGCGGCTGCGACGTGAACGTGCTGCTGTTCTGCTGCTGGCTGGGCGCCTCCGGCCGGCCGACGCTGAGCGCCGATCGCCTGCGGGCGATCCTGGCCGAGATCGGCCCCTGGCAGGCCGCGATCGTGCAGCCGCTGCGCGAGGTCCGGCGCCGCTTGAAGGACATGCCGCCCGAGATCGCAGACGCCACGCGCCGCCGGGTCGCCGACGCCGAACTGGCCGCCGAGCATGCCGAGCAGCTGAAGCTCGTGGGTCTTTATTCACCGCCCTCCGATCGCGACCGGCCGGTGGAAAAGCGCCTGCGGGCAGCGATCGGCAATCTCGGCGTCTATGCGGTGTGCCTGGGCGTGACCCCGGACGAGGCCGACCGCCGCGCGGTGGCGGCGCTGCTCAAAGGCGCCTTTCCCGCACTTTCCGCAGCCGAGATAGACAGGGCTGTCGGGCTCTAGCTTTCCTCCCCCGTATGACGGGGGAGGGGAAGTTTTAATCCCAGCGTTTGACCTTGCCCGTGTCGATGTCGAACAGGTCGAGCGCGCGGCCCACGGTGTGGTTCACGATGTCGTCCAAGTCCTTGGGCCTGTTGTAGAAAGCCGGCATCGGCGGGGCGATCACCGCGCCCATCTCCGACAGTGTCAGCATGTTGCGGAGATGAATCGTGTGAATCGGTGTCTCTCGCGCAACCAAAACAAGGCGACGCTGTTCCTTAAGTACGACGTCGGCGGCTCGTGTCAGCAGATTGCTGGTGATGCCGTGGGCGATCTCGCCGAGGCTGCGCATCGAACAGGGCACCACGATCATCCCCATGGTCCGGAATGACCCACTCGAGATCGCAGCGGCAAGGTCGTCTATTTTATATGCCACATCCGCGAGCCGCCGAACGTCCGCAACCTTCAGCTCGGTTTCATGCGCCAGCGTCACTTCCGCCGTCCGCGTCATCACCAGGTGGGTCTCGACAGGCAACGGCCTCAGCGCCTCCAGCAGGCGCACGCCGTAGATCACGCCGGACGCCCCGGAAATACCGACAATCAGCCTTTTTGGTTCAGCCATGCGGCCCATCCTACTGTTTTATGCACAGCGGTGGGAGAAGGTTGATTCCGGGTGGACTCGGCCCAATGTCGGAGTCAGGATTTCACTGTCGACAACTAGTTCGGAGGTCAGCGAGATGAGCGCGATGGACCATATCGAAGCGTTGAAGGCCAAGCACAAGTCGCTTGAGCATGCGATCGGTGAAGAAGCGGCGAGGCCGCATCCGAACGACGATGCGATCTGCAGCCTCAAGAAACGAAAACTGCAAATCAAGGACGAGATCATCCGCCTGCGCGGGCGCGAGACTCAGCACTAGCGTCTACTAGGACAGGCCCGCCCAGCGGGCGAGAGCGACCGTACCGACGGCGGCGAAGCATCCCGCTGTGAAGCCGCGGGCGGTACGCGCCGCGATCACGCCCGCCGCCGCGCCCCACCAATAAGCACTGCCGCCGTTCTGCACGATCGGCACGATCGCGGCCGACACCAGCACCGCGCCCGGTGCGTGCTGCAGCCACGCGCTCACGAAGCGATGGCGGCCGAGCCAGCGCATCGCCACGAACCCGCCGCCCTTGGCCGCGAGCGCCGCCAGCGCCATCACCGCGATCGCGATCAGATTATCGGCGTGCAGCATCGCGCCTCGTGTCGACGATCGCGCCGAACAGCCCGCCCACCATGCCGCCCACGACGATGTACCAGTTTCCGGCGAACAGCCATTTGGCGCCGAGCGCGGCCAGGATCGCGACGGCCCACGGAGCGATGTCCCGCTTGCCCCTGAAAAGAGTCGCGGCCACCACGACGAATACCGCCACGCCCACGAAGTCGAGACCGAGGCGCTTCACCAGCGCGGGATCCGACAGCGGACCGCTCGCGGCGAGGCCGCCCAGCAGGCACGAGCCGGTCCAGATCAGCGACATGCCGAGGCCGCCGCCCAGGAACCGCGCGAAGTCGCCCTTGCCGCGCTGGTACTCGGCGATGTTGACCGCCCAGTTCTGGTCGACCGTGACGTGCCAGACGAGTGGCTGCAGATACCAGGGCAGACGGTTCATGTGCGGCTGCAGTGCCGCGCCCATCACGAAGTAGCGCAGGTTGGCCACGAACACGGTAACGAACAGCGCCACCAGCGGCAGCGGCCGCGCCCACAGGTCGAGCGCCACCATCTGCGCCGTTCCTGCGAACACGGTGAGGCTCATGATCGTGGTCTCGAGCGGGCTCAGGCCTTTCTGGGCCGCCGCGACGCCAAAGCCGATACCGAAAGGGAGAGAGGCGAGGCCGGGCAGGATCATGCGCAACGCGCCAGCCTGGAAGCTTCGCCACGCAAAGCGTGGGGAGAGGGACACGAGCCTAGTTTATCTTGTGCAGGTTGACCGTCCACGACGTCGGACCGAACGCGCCCTGCGAATTGCCGCTGCAGTTGGCGACATTGTCGGCGCCGCGCTGGCAGGTGAGCTGGTCGGCATACCAGTGGGAGCCGTCGTTGCACGTGGTGTCGGCGTCGCGCAGCGCCAGGTTCATGCCGCTGAACTGCGCCTGCGCGCGCGTGCGGCAGGCGGTGCGGCCGCGTCGCCACTCGAGCTGGCCGCGGCCGCTCTGATCGAAGCAATAGCGGGAGACGCCCGCCTGCACCTGTCCGCGCTCGTGGCGGAAGGGATCGGTGGTCCAGCAGCCGGCCATGAAGGAATAGTCGTTGGTCGGTGTCGACGGGATTTTCAAGCGCCCGTCCGGCGTCGTGTTCGATTCAGACCGTGGCGGCGCCGGGCGCGGCTGGGGTTGAGGCGGCGGTGGCGGTGGCGGTGCAACCGCGGGCGGCGCGGGCTTGGGCTGCACCATCGCGGTCTGCGGCGGCTTGGGCTCTTCGGGCGGCTTGCAGTCGGCCACGCGCCTCTTCAGCTCGCCCTCGATCGTCGCGATCTCGATGGCGAGCGCCTTGGCACGCGCGCTCTCCGAGGCGAGCGACGCTTTCAGCACCGGCAGCGGATCGTGCACGGCCACCGCGGGCGGGCGGGGCGGGCCTTCATGCATCGCCATTGCCAGCGCGGGATCGCCCGGCAGCCAGTCGCGCAGCAGCCAGGCGCCGGCCAGCAGGAGCAGAAGCAGCGGCAGTGCGGCGAGAAGCGTGCGCGCCCAAGGGATCGTCGCCGCCCGCGTCGCCACGGCCGGCAATGCCGCCGGCTCGAGAACGGACTGATGACGCACGACAGGCGTCGGTGCGGCGGGGGCGGGTGCCTTGGGCGCAACGGTCGGCAGCAGCGTGTTCGCCGCTTCCTTCTCGTAGCCCCAGCACACGACGACGGGCTTGTCGCCGACCAGGAACACGAACGATTCCGCGGGACGCCGCGCGGCGAGGTGCAGCGAGCGGCCGACCACGCCCATGTCGTCGCCGTCGCCGGCGCCCTTCAGCGTCTGGCCGAGGCGCGCGATGTCGGCGAGGGAGCCGTCGACCCTGGCCAGGATCGCGCTGCGCTCGGCGGGCTCCATGTTCGCGACCTGACGGACCTCGCCCGGCCAGGCGGCGTACCAGTCGATTGCGCTGCCGTCCTCGTGGAGCTGCGGCTCGGCCAGCAGGTCGGCCGCATCGTCGCCCAGCCGCCGGCGCACCACGCGCCTGATCTGGGCCGCCGAATTATGCAGGGGCTCGCCGCGCACGCCGAGCGGGCGGACGCCGCTCCTGGTCGTGGCGATGAGCGTGGTTTGGGCAGACATTCCGGGGCGAGGATAGCCCTTTGATTATGGCGACTAAACGGCCTTGGCCCAGTCGCGCAGGACGTATTTCTGAACCTTGCCCGTGGAAGTCATGGGCAGGTCGCGGAAGACCACGAAGCGCGGACACTTGAAGCCCGCGAGATGGGCGCGGCAATGCGCCACGATCTCCTCAGGCGTCACTGACGCGCCGGGCTTCAGCACGACGAAGGCGCAGGGCGTCTCGCCCCATTTCTCGTCGGGCTTGGCGACCACGGCCACGTTGGCGACGGCGGGATGCTTGATGATCACGCCCTCGACCTCGATGGTCGAGATGTTCTCGCCGCCCGAGATGATGATGTCCTTG
>CAIWTJ010000242.1 GCA_903915535.1 Enhydrobacter aerosaccus | reverse complement strand
GGTCGGCGTTAGCTTTGGCTCGCGCACGTTCGTTTGTGACAACCTCGCCTTCTCCGGCGATCACGTCATCAAGCGCAAGCACACCTCGAACCTGAAGCGCGACCTTCCTGGCCTTATCGGGGAGATCATCGAACCGCTCGCTATCCAACGCGAGCGCCAGCACCGGCAGTTCGAATGCTATCGGGCAAGGCGAAGAACGCCCCGGAGAACAGTCGATGCATGAGCTAGGGTGCGTCGTACAACACTGCGAGGAGAATGAACGCCTCTTGTGTGCCATTGGGGGAAGTCAATATAGACGTCGTCAGGTTTGATGAGTGGATATCGAATGGCTGACCTTTGAAGAAGGCGTCGCAAGCGTTTTGCAATTGAGCGACGTTATTGCCGAATGTTGCTCCGGCGGCCGTAGTTTGAAAAAGTTGTATCTTTCGAGCCATGGTCTTTCGTCCTCTCAAACTTTGCAAAAGCGCTGCTGGCAGGCTGCCGGGCTATGCCGGCGATTGACATATTCGAGCACCCATCTAGCCGTCGTCAAAACTAAACGGTAGCAGACGGTGTGCGCTTGCAACTCGCGCCGGAACTGAATGGCGCATCGAGGGTCGGAGCGCGAGAGTCTTGGCCGACACGATCAAACTGCAGAAGCCGGCGCCGGACGCCGCGAGCCGGATCTTGCCTGACAAAAAAAGCCTGAGCGCCATCACCTGTGCTGCTGGCCCTGATGGAAGGGGCCGAGATTTGGCGCGTGGTCGCCGCCATAGAAGCCGAGCCCAGCCTGGCGGCCACAGGCCGGGCAGCGGAAGCGCTCCTGGTTCGTGATGTGCGGCCACGGCGCCTCGCCCAGGATAATGCCTTCGATGACCCAGTGCTGCAGCTCGCCGCTGCAGCCGATTCGGCACAACTGCGTGCGCGGGATCGGCCCGCGACGGGCTCGATCTGCACCTGCCCCGCTCTGTCGCACACCCTCGACCGACGTGTGCATGTGGCCCTTTGCGGAAATCGGGATCTGGTCCTGCCACGTCTGCTGCTGGAGGTAGACCGGGCTTGACGCTGACGCTCCATCACTTCGGTTCATGACCCATAGATGGGGTAATCGGCCGGCGCATTTGTGGATAGTTGGAGGTTTTGGGTGCTGCGCTTCAGGCTGATGGTGGAACGAGGTCCGTGGGTACGGCCTCAAGCATCAGAAGGAGAAGCGCAGCATGGAGCATTTTGCCGGATTGGATGTGTCGGTCAAGGAGACCAGCGTCTGCATTGTGGACGACACGGGTAGGATCGTTCGGGAATTGAAGGTGGCGAGCGAGCCTGAAGCTCTGCTGCCGGTCCTGACGAACCCGCTCTACCGCTTCAAGCGGATAGGGTTGGAAGCCCCACCGCGCTGGCACTCGCTAGTGCAAGCACCGTACTTACCTTGGAATCCATATTGAAAATGTAGCCCGTTAAACCGGCGACGGCTCCGGCAACAGCGCAAAGGACTGCGATGAAGGTCAGCATTGGTCTGGGTTTTGTAGACTGCCGACCCACTGATGCAGATGCCAACTTACGATGCGCTTACGTCTAGCGAGGTTGCATGGAACGCGCCGCTTTGCAGTCGTTGGGAAGTCTCCACACCTCCGTCACCAAACGCGGCCGTTACGCTCGCCGTCAATTCGTTGCTCTGCGTCGCCACCGCGTACATGAAGCCTGTACCGTTCTGAGAGAGACTCCTCTCACATGAAAGACAGCTGGCGAGGGCGAGCCTCGCCAAACGCGTGCCTATTTCGCTTCGTCCCGGAAAGTGAGGGCCAGCCAATGGAGGGCGATTCCTGCCACGAGGACGGCGAGCGGAATTCCCACGATGACGGCCAGCATCACAGGGAATGAAAAGACATTGTAGTGTCCGTCGAGCGCGGCCGGCGAATCGCAGTGCCAGCCCAATTTTTCTGCTCGCCTTCATGCATCGGAGCGCAGGACGGGAGCTGGTAGTACCAGCTCCAGGCACCAATCCAGCACACACTGACTGCAGTCCAGACTCGGAAGACGATACGCCGCATCAATTCGGTACGCACCGGCATGTCTGTTCATCCCTCCGTAAGCCCGCCGGCCTACAGACCAACGTCGGAGGGTCTCCATGGGCAACAAGATCAGCATCATCGTATCGACACGGGATAGGTCGCCCTTGTTGCGGTCGACGCTTCGTTGCGCGCGCGCTCAGACATGGTCGGACAAGGAAGTGATCGTGGTCGACGAGGGATCGAGTGACGATACCCAAAGTGTTCTGGCGACGGAGTTTCCGGAGGTCAAAGTGGTTCGCCATGACGTGGCGCGTGGACCGGCCGCCGCACGCAACGCCGGTGTCGCCGCCGCTGGCGGCGATTGGCTGTTCTTCTGGGATGACGACGACCTGATGCACCCACGCCATCTCGAGGAGCTATTGGGTGCTGCGCTCGAAGCACCGTCGCGTTGCCTTGTTACCGGGCGGCAGCGTGATTTTGCCATTGTCTCCGGTGAGGTCATGCTGGCGCCGGCTTTTTGTGCACCGGCGAAGCGGAGCGATACAGAAACCTTGATCGAGTTGCTCGAGCCAACGCGCCAACGCACGATCACACACTCGAGCATGTTGTGGCCGCGCGAGCTCTTCGACACGTTGTCGTGGGACGAGGAACTGGCGTTCAATGATGACTTCGACCTGTTCGGCCGATCAATCCTCGCCGGCTGGCACATTGTAGGGCGTGAAGTTGGACAATACTTCATCCGGCTCCATACCGGGCCGCGGGTCACGACGGGCGTATCGATGCGTCGGCTGTTGTCCCCGCCGCGATACTATTTGAAGTGGTCTGAGCTGCTCAAAGAGCACCCGGAGCACGCAGCCTGTGCCTCGGCGCTACGCAACGGGCTAATGGAACAGCTGATCGATATGACCGATGTCGATGCAGCCAGGACTCTCATGCCACAATTGAAGGCCGCCTTCAGAGCCTGGGGCGGGCGGCATTTCTATCTGACTCATCCGCCAGCTCACCGGTTCAAACGTGCCGTCGTGCAGTCCATTCTCTACGTTGGCGGACTTTCCTCGATGCATCGCTTCCTTGAGTTGGTCGCTCGGGTCCGCCCGCCACGCAGCGACTATATTTCGGGCTTCCAGCCTCCCGCGACGGACATCGATAGAGAGCATGCAAATATTATTCGCATGTACCAATAGGCATTCGGCAGGGGTGCGCGTCGGTCATTTTCGTTGAACTGAGGCAGTTGTCTTACTTGTGCAACACCCTGCCGACGCTGCAAACATCGAGCGCTGATCGAGCAAGACACGATCAGCGCCCATCCGGGTAATGCGAAGTCACTGTTCGATCTCCGGTTCCGCTGCAAGTCTTGCCAGCGGCGCGGAACCGGTCAGGATCAGTTCTGGTTGTATCTGTCCCATCATCAAACAGAAGCGACGGATTTCATCTATGGGGACGAAACCCGCGAACCCTAGCTACTTGCGCTCGGTCTGACGCATACGCCGCGATATCAAAACCGTTTGTGTCGCTTCATCGTCGGCCGCGGAATAGAGGACTATCCCGGCGGCGGGATTGTTCTGGTTTACCAGAGCGACAAGAGCGGCAGTTCCGGACGAACAAGCAGAAGCCACGGCTTTGCCGATCGTCGCTGCGTCTGATTGATAGTCATCGAGCGCCAAGGCGTTCTTCGCGAAGCATTGCAGGCGCAATGTTTTAACGCGCTCTATCGCCGCCATTCGATTCGATTGATCCTCGGAAGGAGCCGCGCAAGCGGCCAAACGGATATCGTCCTTGTCCAGAGGTAACGCCGTATCGTCGTTGAAGAGCCCGCCGTTGAACCAGGCGACTTGCTCGAATCCAATTCGTCCACCAGCCTTCATCGCGCGGAAAAGCTCGCTTGCCATCGTTTGTAGCTCGTGAGGTCGAGCGATGGTGTGTTCCAGCATCCGCTTGAACATCTTGTTTGGGAGAAGATCCACGTCTTCAGCGAACATGCAGAAGACGAGGCGGTTTATGAAGTGTGCGACGGTTTCCGACGGATGACCGCGTCCCCGTAGCATCCGGCACAGATCGATAAAATGTGACTGAGCTGCCGATCGCTCTTTTAGTTCAGCTACCTTCCACTTGGCGATAAATTGATCGGGCGTCACGGGCGATCCAATGCTGGCTGTTGGGGCTCTTAGTGGGGTGTAGCATGACTGCGATTATGGTGCCTTCTTCGCGGGAAACCTTCTCAGCTTTCGTAAGCCGGCGTGTTTCTCTATTACTTCCGGCCTCTATAAAAAAGTAGGCGTGGGCATCGTTGGCCGCGGCCTGCTTGGGCGCTAGCGCCTAGTGCCCGGCCCCTGTACGGCGATCGCCATCCAATGCCGGTCTGCATTTGAGAGCCTGAAGTTGGCGTCGAGGTCCTTCTGAAGAAGGAATGGGCCGGTCATGTAGAAAACGGCATAGAATGATCGCCAGTCCGACGATCCACTGTAGCCCTTCATATCAGTGTAGATATGGTCGAGGGCACTCTTGGCATCGGCGGCACTATCCACGAACTTGAACTCAGCCACCGCTTTCAGAGATACAACACCCATGTCGAATTTGTCCGACATTCCCCGGATGAACCCTTGGAACGGCGCAAAACCTATCATTCTGCCGGGTCGCGGGGAAGCCATGGTCGGCCGGCACCGTTTTCCCGGCGCTCCTGCTGCGTTCACCGCCCAAAACGACGCCTGATCCATCGATT
>CAIWTJ010000241.1 GCA_903915535.1 Enhydrobacter aerosaccus | reverse complement strand
GATGCCGGGCCAACGAGGATGAAGTTGAACACCAAGACCATGCCGAGCGTGTCGCCCAGCCAGTCGAACATGAGCATGTCGAAGTCGCTCATGCGTGACCGCCCTCGAGATACGCCGCCCGCACTTCGTGGTTGGCCAGCAGTTCCTTGCCCGTGCCGCTCAGCCTGACCCTGCCGTTGACCAGCACGTAACCGCGATCGGCGAGTCTCAGCGCGTGGAAGGCGTTCTGCTCGACCAGGAAGATCGTCACGCCTTCCTCGCGGGCGATCCGCGCAATGGCGTCGAAGATCTGGCGCACGATCAGAGGTGCCAAACCCAGCGAGGGCTCGTCGAGCAGCAACAGGCGCGGCCGGCTCATCAGCGCGCGGCCGATCGCCAGCATCTGCTGCTCCCCGCCCGAAAGCGTGCCACCGCGCTGCTCGCGCCGTTCGGCGAGACGCGGGAACATCGCGAAGACACGGTCGAGGTCTTTCTGGAAATGCGCTGGATCGGCAATAATCGCGCCCATCTGCAGGTTCTCATACACCGTCATGCGCGGAAAGATGCGCCGGCCCTCGGGCACCTGCGCCACGCCGCGCCGCACGATCTCGTGCGTCGGCAGGCCGGAAATCTCCTCGCCTTCGAGCCTGATCGATCCGCTCCGCGCTTTCGGGCTGCCGCAGATGGTCATGAGCAACGTCGACTTGCCCGCGCCATTGGCGCCGATCAGCGTCACGACCTCGCCCTTCCCGACGTCGAGGTCGACGCCGTGCAGTGCCTGGATCGCGCCGTAGAAGGTCGCCACTCCCCGCACCTCAAGCATGCGCGTCGTCCTCGGTGCCGAGGTAGGCGCGGATCACCGCTGGGTCCTTCTGCACGGCCGCCGGCGCGCCCTCGGCGATCTTGCGGCCATAGTCGAGCACGACGACGTGGTCGGAGATCTTCATGACCACGCTCATGTCGTGCTCGATCAGCAGCACACCGATGCCATCCTTGTCGCGGATCGATACGAGCAGGTCGTTGAGCGCCGCCGACTCGCGCGGATTGAGGCCGGCCGCCGGCTCATCGAGGCAGAGCAGCCGCGGGCCAGTGCACATGGCACGTGCGATCTCGAGGCGCCGCTGCGCGCCGTACGGCAATTCGCCCGCCGGCCGGTCGGCATCCACCAACAGGTCGATGCGCTCGAGCCAACTGCGCGCCAGGTCGACGGCCGCGGCTTCGGCGGTGTGGAAGCTCTTGAGACCGAGCAGCCCGAACACCGTCATGCCCGAGGCGTGCATCAGCTTGTTGTGCTGCGCCACCATCAGGTTCTCGAGCACCGTCATGCCGGGAAACAGCCGGATGTTCTGGAAAGTCCGCGCGACCCTGGCCTTCTGGCCGATCTCGTGGCCGAGCATGCGCTCGAGCAGATACTCGCGATCGCCATGCAGCGCGAGCCGTCCCACCGTCGGTTTGTAGAAACCGGTGATGCAATTGAAGACCGTGGTCTTGCCCGCGCCGTTGGGGCCGATGATCGCGGTGATCTCGCGCGGCCGGGCAGTGAAGGAGACGTCGTCGACTGCCACCAGGCCGCCGAAGCGCATGGTGAGGTGCTCGACCTCGATCAGCGGCGCGCTCACGTGCCGCCTTTCGGATGAAGGCGTATTGAAGGCTCGCGATGGGAAATCAGCCCACGCGGCCGGAACGCCATGATCAGCACCATCGCGCCGCCGAAGGCCACCATGCGATAGGTGCCGAGATCGCGGAACCATTCCGGCAGGCCGATCAGCAGCACGGCAGCCAGTACGACGCCGATCTGGCTGCCGAGCCCTCCCAGAACCACGATGGCGAGGATGATCGCCGATTCGATGAAGGTGAAGCTCTCCGGACTGATGAAGCGCTGCTTGGCGGCGAAGAACGAGCCCGCGAAGCCCGCGAACATCGCGCCCACCGCAAAGGCCGTGAGCTTGGTGTTCGTCGGGTTGATGCCCAGCGCCTTGCACGCCGTCTCGTCCTCGCGCAGCGCTTCCCATGCCCGTCCCACCGGGAGCCTGCGGATGCGTTGCGTGAACAGGTTGGTGATCAGCGCCAGCGCCAGGATAATGTAATAGAGAAAGATCAGCCGCTGATTGCCGGTGAAGGGTATGCCCGTCATCTCGGAAAAAGTCTGTTTCCCCGCCGGCGCCGTCTCCGCGAACACCGCGCCGAAGAACGTCGGCCCCGGAATACCGCCGATGCCTGCCGGTCCGTTACTGAGATCCACCCAGTTCAGCAGCACAAGCCGGATGATCTCGCCGAAGCCCATGGTGACGATGGCGAGATAGTCGCCCCGCAGACGCAGCACGGGAAAGCCCAGCAACAGTCCGAAGGTCGCCGCCATCATGCCGGCGAGCGGCAGCACCGCCCAGAAGCTGAGGCCGTATTGCGTGGCAAGCAGCGCATAGGAATATGCGCCGACCGCGTAGAAGGCGACGTAGCCCAGGTCGAGCAACCCCGCGAGGCCGACCACGATGTTCAATCCCCATCCCAGCATGATGTAGGTCAGGATCAGCACCGCGAGATCCATCGTCTTCTGATCGGCGAAGGGCGTGAACGGCATCATGAACGCCACGACAAGCAGTGCCACGCCGAACCACTTGACCGCGACGCCACGCATGTGGATGCCGCGTTTGGAACGCTCCGCCTTGCCCATCGTGGCGCTTGCCCAGGGCCACAGGCCGCGCAGGATGATGACGGCGCCCGCGAGCACAATGAACCAGTGCAGGAAGGTCGACGGCAGTTCGAGCGGCGCCGCGCCGACAACTCCCAGGATCGCGCCCAGCCCCAACGCCGGCCAGCGTTGCCCGTCCGCGGCCAGCAGCAGACCGATGCGGCCGACGAAAATCGTGGCCACCGCGATCGCAAGGTCGACGAGTTGGAAATCGAACTGCAGTCCCTGCGCGGCCAGGCTGTTGGTGCGGAAGCCCACGATAAAGATGCCGAGCGCCGCGGACACGATGGCCGTAAGCGCCGCATCCTTCAGCATCGAGGGCAGATCGCGCGCCATCGGCTCAGACCTTCTCGATCTCCGGCCGGCCGAGCAGACCGGACGGACGGAAGATCAGTACGAGCACCAGGATTGCGAACACCGCGACGTCCTTGTACTCGCTGGAGAAATAGCCGGCCCAGAAGACCTCGATCATGCCGATCAGCAGTCCGCCCAGCATCGCGCCCGGCAACGAGCCGATGCCGCCCAGGACCGCTGCCGTGAAGGCTTTGATGCCGGCCAGGAAGCCGATGTAGAAGTCGATGATGCCGTAGTACATCAGGAACAACATGCCCGCGACGGCAGCCAGCGCCGCGCCCATCACGAAGGTAAGCGAGATGGTGCGGTCGACGTTGACGCCCAGGAGAGCCGCCATCTTCATGTCCTGCTCGCAGGCGCGCTGCTGGCGGCCGAGCGATGTCGAGGAGATCAGCCAGCTGAAGCCCGCCATCAGCACGACCGTCACCACCACGATTATGATCTGCAGCCACGTGATGCGGACGTCGAAGCCGTCCGCGCTGAAGAGATTGAAGCCGCCCACGACGATTTCGCCGCCCGGCTTGGGACGCGCGCCCTGCGCGAGCTGCACGTAGTTCTGCAGCAGGATCGACACGCCGATCGCCGAGATCAGCGGCGCGAGCTTGAACGAGCCGCGCAACGGCCGGTAGGCGACCCGCTCGATGGTCCAGCCGTAGATCGCGGTGAAGGCCATCGCCAGAAGCAGCACCAGCACGATCGCCACGGGCGCCGACGAAATGCCCAATGCCGCGCAGATCAGGAAGCCGATCAGCGAGATGAAGGAACCGATCATGAAGATTTCGCCGTGGGCGAAATTGATCATGCCGATGATGCCGTAAACCATCGTGTATCCGATGGCGATGAGCCCGTAGATGGCGCCCAAGGTGACGGCATTGATCAGCTGCTGAGAGAAATACGCCATGCCCCGCTTTTCCTTGGTCCCGACCTTAGCTCAGTTTGGACCAAGTGCCTGTGAGCAATTCATGCGCCAGACATCGCGTGCGGCGAAAAATTCTTAGGCCATTGCTGCCTTGCGACTGCGACGAGCCATCGCTATCAGCCGGATGACGCCCGCCGCCAGCAGGAGCGCCATCATCGCCCAGTAGATCGGCCCCTGCGGCAGTCGCTTTCCGATGGCGACGGCAAAGCTGATCCAGATGTACCAGCCTCCCAGCAGATGCAGCAGGCGCCAATTGCGCGCCCCGATCCACGTTGCCGCGCCGTCGAACGAGGTCGCCGTCATCGCCGCCAGGAACACATACGCCGCTCCGGCGAGGAAGATGTTGGCCACATTGGTGAGTTTCCAGAACAGGTCGTGATCGATCCTGGCCAACGCCAAGAGCGCGGCGAGATGGATGAAATGCGACACCGCGAAGGAGACTCCGAGATAGCGTCGGTTGCGGCGCTGCCAACGCGTCCAATCGTTGACGGCCAGCTCGACCGTCGCGGCCGCGGCGAAGGCCATCACGAACAGCACCAACGACGTGCGCGCCGTCGCCCGGATGACCAGCCGCAGTCCCTCGACATCACCCATATGTCCGGCGAGCAACGCCCCGGACATGGCGACCAAGGCCATCGACAGCAGACCGGTCAACCGCCATCCGTTCATCGCACCCTCCGCAGCAGGGCCGTGCGGCGCAACCGGCGCCCCAACCCGATGACATGGAATGCCAGCAAGCCGATCAGCGCGATCTCGCCGGCCGCCGCAATCAGCACGGAGAGCGGCGCTCCGTCGACGAAGAGCCCGGCGCGCAGGATGCCGGCTCCCACCGAAGCAATGATTGCCACGAGGCATACCGCAAGCGGCAGCCACGACCGGCGCCACGCGAACCACGCAACCGTGCCCACGGCGAGGGCTGCGATGAAGGCGTAGCGATCCACGACCGGCGCCAATGTCGGAAACAGGTCGCCCACATCGCCGAGCCACATCTGCCGCAGGCGCATGGCAACGAAGGTCACGGCCAAGGTCGCCACCAATGCGATCCAAGTCCGCTTGCTCTGACGTGCGACGGCATCCGCTGCGAATTCAGCGGCGATCGCGCGCGCGAGGCCGAAGCGCTCGACGGCGCGCCGCTCCGCGTCGGCCGATGGCCAGGCCGGATCGGCTTCAGCCGCATCCCACAGATGCGCCTCGATCTCCTCGGCCATGCGCCGCCCCAGTGCCGGGTCGAAATCGAATTCGCGGCGCAGGCCCGCCAGATAGGTGTCGATCACGCCGGCCAAGTCTTGTCTCCGCCCAGCATCGTGTCGACAGCCTGTGAAAAGCGATCCCAGGTCTTGCGCCGCCCGGCCAGCGCCGCCGTTCCGCTCTTGGTAAGGGAATAGACCCGGCGCTTGCGGCCGCCCGGTGGCGTGCTCCAGGCACTGGCCAGGAGGCCCGCCTCCTCGAGGCGATGCAGCGCCGGATAGACCGTGCCCTCTGGCAGGTTGAAGGTGCCGGCGCTGGCGCGCTTGATCGTCTCGATGACGGCATAGCCGTGCGCCGGGCCCGCTTCGAGCGCGGCCAGAACGATGGCATCGAGGTGCCCCTTCAGCATTTCAGCTTCCATACCTAGCATAACTAGGTATTAGTCACCGCTGCGTCAAGCGCCTATTAAGGCTGCGTCATGAGTACCCCATCCTACGACGTTATCGTCATCGGCGCCGGCCCCGCAGGCCTCGTCACCGCCACCGAAGTCGCGCGCACGGGACTGAAGACCCTGTGCATCGACAAGCTCGCTCCCGGCGGGCAACTCATCAATCTTACCGAGTTGCACGAATTCGAAGAACCCTGGGGCGGCCCGGACATGGCCTCGCGCCTGACCGACGAGGCGGCGGTCGCGGGAGTCGAGATGGGCTTCGGCGACGTCAAGAAAATCTCGGGCGGCGATCCGTGGACAGTCGAAACGGAGGACGGCGAACGCCACACCGCGCGTCTCCTCGTCGTCGCCACCGGACTCAACAAGGGAAAACTCGGCCTGCCGAACGAAGCCGAATTCGAAGGCCGCGGCGTTTCCCATTGCGCTTCCTGCGACGGGCCCCTCTTCGCGGGCCTTCCGGTCGTCGTGGCCGGCGCCGACGGCTGGGCCGGCATGGAAGCGCGCGAGCTTGCAGGCGTGGCGGGCGGCGTCACCGTCGTCGATGCTTCCAATGCCGCGACGCCCGAAGGCGTGGACCGCATCGCCGGTCGCATAGTCGGACTGGAAGGCGGAGCGGCGGGGCTCGAGAGCGTCGTGGTCGAGGCCGGGGGCCAGCGAAAATCCATTCCGGCCAGCGCGGTGTTCGTCTACGTCAACCAGTCTCCCGCTGCGGAATTCCTGCCGGATTCGCTTGCACGCGACGCTATGGGGCATATCGTTGTCGATGCCGAGGGCCGCACTTCGGTGCCGACGATCTATGCCGTCGGCGACGTCCGCGCCGGAACCCGCCCCTATCTCAACGAGGCGGTCGCCGACGGCGAGCGGGCGGCGAAAGCCATCGTCGCGGCTCTCAATAAGAACTAAGGAGAAACCTCCATGCGCATCTACAATCCGTCCTTCGGCCTTTCAGCCACTTCGGCCGAGAAGGTCACGCTGAAGCCCGTCAACTGGGCGACTGACCCCATCGCCCTGATCTCGAACTCCAAGCCGAACGCCCGCGAGCTGCTCGAAGGCATTCGCTCGAAGCTCGGCGCGCACCGCCAGGTCGAGAACATCAAGTTCATGGCCAAGAACAGCGCCAGTCAGCCCGCACCGAAGGAACTTATCCAGGACGTCGCCAAGAACTACAGGGCGGCCATCCTAGCCTTAGGGGATTGAGGAAGCTGTTCATCGTGGAGTTTCCACGACAGCCTCGAACTAGAAAAGCTTGGCATCACCGCTTTCGTGGTCGCCACCGAGACATTCAAGCCGCTGGTCCTGGCCCAGGCGAAAGCCCGCAAGGTCGAGGCCCGGTTGATCGTGGTTAAGCATCCCGTCGGCGGCCTCAATGCCGAGGAACTGCGGGAGCGCATCGAAGCAGCGACAAAGGGACTGACCGAGGCGACGAGCAAATGAAGGACATCGCCGAGCAGGAAGTGATCGACATCGGCGATATGGATGTCGAGGCCTTCAACGAGTTCGCCACCGAACAAGGCTGGAGCGACGGCATGCCGCTGTTCGTGCCGACGGAAACCAAGGTGGCGAAGTTCGTCGAGACGGTGCGCGGCGACAATCGCCCCTTCGCACCCGTGCCGCCGCGCCAGGTCATTCCGACCGTGCAAGCGCTGGCTGCCAACGCGGTGATGGCGGGCTGCAAGCCCGAGTATTTTCCGGTCGTGACCGCCGCCCTGCGCAGCGTTCTCGAGCCAGACTTCAACCTGCACGGCACGCTCGCCACCACGCATTCCTGCGCGCCGATGGTGATGGTGAGCGGCCCGATCCGGCACGAGCTCAACATCAACTGCGGCACCAATTGCTTCGGCCAGGGCCGCCAGGCCAACGCCACGATCGGCCGGGCGCTCGGCCTGATGCTGCTGAACGTGGCCGGCGCCAAGCCAGGCGAAATGGACCGCTCGACCCAGGGCAACCCCGCCAAGTTCACCTTCTGCTTCGGCGAGAACGAGGAAGAGAATCCCTGGGCGCCCTATCACGTGCAGCGCGGCTTCGCGCCGACCGACAGCGTGGTCACGGTGATGTCGGGCGAAGGTCCACATAACCTGAACGACCACGGCTCGACCACGGGCGACGGCCTGCTGACCACGTTCGCGGGCGGCATGGCCAATCCCGGTGCCAACACGGTCTACGGCAAAGGCCCGATGTTCGTCATCATCGGACCCGAGCATGCCGCGACGCTCAAGCGCGACGGCTTCACCATCGAGAGCATCCGCCAGGAGCTGTGGAAGCGTTCGCGCATCCATCTCTCGCGCGTTTCCAAGGAAAACCTCGCGACCTACGAGAGCACGGGCCACAAGCCGGACGGCGACTGGCTGTCCATCGGCCGCAGCCCGGACGACATTCACATCACGGTGGCAGGCGGCCCGGGCAAGCACTCGGCGTTCATCCCGTCCTTCGGCGGCACCATGGTCGCCTGCACGCGCGTCGCCCGCTGAGGTCGAGATTGTGAGCGAGTGGAGCGGCTGGCCCGTCGTCGATCCGTCGACGGACTGGGAGACCGCCCAGAAGATCCTGACGGAGGCAGAGCTCTCGGATGGCCTCCCTCTCGTGCCTCCGACGCAGAAGCGGCTCGAGGCGATGGTCGCAGGCATTGCCAATTGCACCGATTCACTCGGCATGATGCCGCCGATGTTCGGCGAGATCACGCCGGACGCCGTCGCCTATCAATGCGTGATCGCGGGCTGCGTGCCCGCCGAATTGCCCGTCGTGCTCGCCGCCGCGCAGGCGGTCCTCGAGCCCGACTTCAATCTTCTCGGCATCGCCACGACAACAGGCAGCGCCGCCGTGGCGCTCTGCGTCCATGGGCCGGTCGCTCGCAAGCTGGGCATCAATGCGCTGACCAATGCCATCGGGCCCGGCACGCGCGCCAACGCCTGCATCGGCCGCGCCCTGCAGCTTTGCCTGCGCAATATCGGCGGCGCGCGGTCGGAGACCGGCGACATGGCGACCATGGGCCAGCCGGCCAAGTACACGTTCTGCTTCACCGAGCGTAATGAAGGCCCCTTCCCCGGCCTGACCGAGCGCCTCGGTCTCGGCAAGGATGCAAGCGCCATCACGGTGATGGGAATCTCGGGAACGGCCGAAGTGCTTCCCGGCGACGGTGAAGGCGCTACGCCCGAGGCAATCCTCGATCCGGTCATCGCCGCCATGCGCGCCGAGATCGTCATGTCCGGCCAGAGCCGCAAGAATCAGCGCGGCGAACAGGTCCTGCTGCTGCCGCTCGAGCTGGCGGAGAAAATCGCCAAGCATGACGCTTGGGACCTCAAGCGGGTCCAACAATATATGTTCGACAAAGGCGAGGACATCGCCAGCTCGCCGCTCGCCATCCATCCGATCGTGACCGGCGGCGCCGGCTACAAGATGGCTTATCTGCCGATCTGGGGCGGCGGCTCGCAGACTGTGATGCGCAAGCTCTAGCGCGTCAGACTTTCCAGTCCAGCCACTCGCAGACGCCCCGGCCCATCACCCATTCGAGGTCCTGGCCCTTTAGCCACGGCATTTCCTCGGTGAACATCGTGACACCCTGGCGGTAGCTGCACGGAAGGCGTGACCAGTCGGTGCCCCAGAAAGTCCGCTTCGGCCCGAACGAATCGAACACGCGCTTGATGTGCGGATGCACGGACTTGAACGGATAGATCCTGTCGGCGGCGTAGCACGGCATCGCCGTGACCTTGGCGGCCACGTTCGGACGCTTGGCCAGCGCCAGCACGTTGTCGAGCGTCGCGAAGTTCGTGGCCTCGGTGACGTCCTTGCCGCTCTTCAGCCCGAGATGATCGAGCACCAGCTTCAGGCCGGGGTAGCGCTCCGCCACCTTGTCGGCGAGGTGCATGTACTCGTGATGGAACAGCACCATCGCCGGGATGCCGCCCTTCTCCATCTCGCCCCACACCCAGTCGAACTTCCCGTCGAGCAGCGGTTGGCGCAGCAACGGCGTATGGAAGGTGAAGCGCACGCCCAGCATGCCGGGCTGCTTCTTCCAGTCCTTGATGACCTCGCGGGCGTTGGGCGCGTCGGGATCGAAGCGGCCCATGGTGGCGAAGTGCTGCGGATGGCTCGACGCCGCGTCGTTGGCGAGATCGTTGCGGTCGCCTTCCCACGACGGCGGCACGAGTATGGCCCGGTCGACGCCGGCCTTCTTCATCTCGGCAAGGAGCTCGTCCTTGCCGAGCGGCTCGCGGTGCGGTTCGGCGCGGCCGGCGGGCCACGGACGTTCGGGCGTGTTGGCGCCCCAGACGTGAACCTGTGCGTCGCAAATCATCATGGCCGGCGATCGCGCCAGGGGCGCGCCTTCTCGAGTTGAGCTGCAAGGGAGTAGAGGGTTTCTTCCGCGCCCAATTTCGCCGCGAAGTGCATGCCGATCGGCAGGCCCCCATTGGACGTACCATCGTCGGTCCATTCCAGCGGGACGGACATCGCGGGCACGCCTGTCGCGTTGCACACCGCCGTGAACGCGGTCATCGGTGCGACCTGCTCGTCGAACTGTTCGAGCGTGCCATCCATGCGGACCGTGCCGAGCGGCAGGCTGGTCCGCGCGTGGGTGGTCGACAGCAGCACGTCGTATTTCTCGAAGAAAGCGCCGAGAGCACGGCCGGTGCGATGGAAGGTCTGCACGCAGCGAATATAGTCGTTGGCGCTCACCAGTCCCCCGCGGCGCGCCGTCTCGACCGTCACCGGCTCGAGATCGCCTGGCCCCGGCGTGCGGCCCGCCGAGCGCAGCTGGATGTTCGTGTAGGTATTGGCGCTCATCCCCATCCAGAACGCGGCATTGAGCGCCGCCGCGTCGTAATCGGGCGCCGCCTCCTCGACGTGATGACCGAGTTCTTCGAGCAGCTTCGCCGTGCGTTCGATCGCCTTCACCAGCGCCGGATCGAGCGCTCCTCCGCCGACCGGCTTGCGCATGAAGGCCACGCGCAGCCTGCCCGGCGCGCGCTTCGTGGCGTCGAGAAACGAGCCGGACGGTAAGGCAATGCCATACGGATCGCCCGGTTCAGCTCCGGCTGTCGCGTCGAGCAGCGCCGCCGAGTCGCGTACCGAGATCGATACGCAGTGCTGGGCGCCCGCCCCCGCCAGCGTCTCGCCGATCGGCGCAAGGCTGATCCGCCCGCGCGACGGCTTGAGCCCGAACAGGCCGCACAAGCTGGCCGGGATGCGGATCGACCCGCCCCCGTCGGTCGCGTGGCCCATCGGCAGACCGCGCGCAGCCACGATCGCCGCCGAACCGCCAGAGGAGCCGCCCGGCGAGAGATCCTTGCGCCACGGATTGACTGTTGCGCCAACGAACGCCGGCTCCGTCGTGGGCGCGAGGCCAAATTCGCTGGTGTTTGTGCGGCCCACGATCACGAGACCGGCCTTCCGCATGCGCGCGACGGCGGCGCTGTCGGCAGCAGCCACGGGCTGCTTGGCAAAGAACTTCGAGCCGAGAGTGGTCGGATGCCCGGCACAATCGGCCATCAGTTGCTTGATGACATACGGCACGCCTTGGAACGGCCCCACTGCGGCCGGAGGCGCGTCGTCGTAGAAATCCGTAATCGCGTTCAGCGTGCCATTGAGCTTGCGCAGGTTGGAGAGCGTTCCATCGAGCAGTTCCTTGGCGCCGAGCTTGCGCGTGCGCACGAGTTCGGCGACGCCCAGGGCGTCATGAGTCGCGAACAGATCGTCCACGTCAGCTCCGCCAGCGCGCGAGGTTCGCGGCCACGAAGGCGTCGTCATGCAGCTCGGGATAGGTCGCGTACAGGCGGTCGATCCCCTCGCTTTGTCCGGGGCTGAGCTTCTCGTGCGGATCGAGACATTCGATCGATTTCAGCAATCCCTGCCGCCGCAGGATCTCGTGGCAGCCGGGGATGCAGCCGGCAAAATCGTGCTCGACGTCGAACACCACCGAATTGCAGTCGGTCACGAAGGAGTCCAGCGCCAGCGTTTCTGGCGGAATGGCGCCCGCCGACACCGAGAGCTTGATCTTCTCCAGCAGCTTCACCGCGCCGCGGGTCCATACGCTCCAGTGACCGAGGAGGCCGCCGTGGAAGCGCAGAGTCACTTCGCGATTGCCCGTACGGACGACCATCGGCGTCAGGAGATCGGCCACGATGTGATCGTCGTTGCCGGTGTAGAGGGTGATTCGCTCCTCGGCATGCGCGTTGGCGATGCCGAAGGCGACGTCGAGCGTGCGATAGCGGTTGAATGGCGCCACCTTGATCGCCACGACATTGTCGATCGCGGCAAAGCGGCTCCAGAAGCCGCGCGACAGCGGGATGCCGCCCACCGCGGTCTGGAGGTAAAAGCCGATCAACGGCATTTCTTTCGCGACGGCCGTGCAGTGCTCGATCAGCTCGTCCTCGCTCGCACCCTTCAGCGCCGCGAGTGACAGCAGCACGGCGTGATAGCCGAGCGAGCGCGCGGTTTTCGCTTCCTCGACTGCTTGCGCGGTCTTGCCGACTGCGCCGGCGATCATGACCAGTGGCCGATCGGTCCATTCCTTGGCCGTCTGGATCGCCAGTTCCAGCACGGGCGTGTAGAGCCCGACCTCGCGGATCGCGAACTGCGTCGAGTGCACGCCGACGGCGAGGCCGCCCGAGCCCGCATCGACATAGTAGCGTGCGATGGCGCGCTGGGATTCCCTGTCGAACTTGCGCTCGGCATCGAGTGCCAGCGGGTGCGCGGGGATCACCGTGCCGTGGCGCAGGAGGGACAGGACCGGTTGCGGGAGTTCTTTCCAATGCATGGTCGTATTCTATCCCAGTTCGGGCCCGGCGAGAGCAAAGACGTGGGCCGGATCGTCGAGCTTCTTTGCCGTGCCGAGGGTCATCCGCATGTATCCGCGAGGCGATACGGCACCCTGCGTCTCCAGCCAGAGCCGGAGGGCGTTGTGAGCCTCGGGCACATCCATGATGAACGGTCCTTTGGCCGCCGTCGTTGCCTCCGAAATCAATGCCAGCGCCACCGCCTCGTTGTCGGCAATCACTGGACCAACTGAGTTGGCCTTCCGGCCTTCGCGGCCGAGGGCGAAGCCCGCGAGCTTGCCCGATGGCGTTTCTGCCACCCACGCCAGTCCCGGCTGTCGCGTGGCCAGATGTGCCAGCAGGGTCGGCCGTTCCATGCCGGACAGCGGACGATCGTAAGTCGGCAGCTTGGGCAAGTCAGCGATGAGGAACGGCCGTACGGTCACGCCGGGCGGCGGCGCCACGACGTTCGTCGCGGCATCGAGATGCCAGCGCGCAATCTTGTAAAGATCGTGGAAGCCCAGCTTCAGGTAGATTGGCCGTCCCTGCTCCGTCGCATCGAGGCCCGCGACCGCGTCGTTCGCTTTTACCTCGTCGAGGCATCGCTTCAGCAGGCCGGTTCCCACCCCGCCGCCCCGGCGGCTCTTCGTCACCAGCACCATGCTGATCCAGGCGAGATGCTGGCCGAGTGGAAGGACGAGCGAGCTTGCCTCCCACACACCGCCCGCATTCTTCACGCCGAAGCCCTGCCCCGCTCCCAGCATGAAGCGCCAGTCGGCCACGTTTTGATTCCATCCGGCTTCGATCGACAGCGGCCAGACGGCGTCTGCCTGTCCCGGATCGATCGGCTCAATATTGACCATCGCGCACTTCGTAATGCGTCGGCTTGTTCAGCGTGGCCATGTCGCGGCCGAGCCAGTCCGCCGTCCACTCGACCATCTTCTGCAGCGGCACGCTGGGCGGCCCGAACTCCTTCACCATACGGGCTGCGTTGTTCAGCCAGCCGGTCGGTGCCGGCATACCGGAGAACGTCGGCGTCTTGCCCAGGAGCTTGCCGAACTCGAGGGCGAGCGCGCGCACCTCGATCGTCTCAGGTCCGGTTACGTTGATCGGCGATGTCGGTGTGGTCGCATGTGCGAGGCAGCGTAGCGCCACGCTGTTCGCGTCGCCTTGCCAGATCACGTTCACATGGCCCATCGAGAGATCGATCGTCTCACCGTCGCGGACCTTGCGGCCGACGTCGTGCAAGACGCCGTAACGCATGTCGATCGCATAGTTGAGGCGGAACAGCCGGCCCGGCGTGCCGTGCTGGGCGGAGAAGTAGGAGAACATGTGCTCGCGGCCGGCGCAGGAACTGGCATAGTCGCCGGGCGGCGGAATCGCGGGCGTTTCTTCCGTGGCACCGCCGCTTTCGACCGGAACGAACGGATAAACGCAGCCCGTGGAGAATGCGACAATACGCGAGGCCTTAAACACCTCGGCGACCATCGCAGGCACATGCACGTTCATCGCCCAGGTAAGCGGCACGTTGCCCGCGGCGCCGAACTTGCGGCCGGCCATGAACACGATGTTGGCGGCCTTCGGCAGTTTCTCGAGCGCTGCACGATCGAGAAGATCCGCCGGCATCGGCTCGACGCCCGCCGTCTCCAATTCCTCGCGCACGCCCTTCTCGCTAAAGCGCGCCACGCCGATCACCCGCTTGTTCGGCGCCGCGCGTTTGGCCATGCGGGCGAGCGTCGGGCCCATCTTGCCGCCGACACCCAGCACCATGATGTCGCCCGGTGTCCTCGCGAGATCGGCGAGCAGCGCGTCCGACGGCCGGGTCATGAATTCTTCGAGCGCTTCGATCGATTCGAAGCGCGCGGGGAGTTGAGTCGTCATTGGATGCGCTCCTTGGGTGCGGCCGGCATGGCACGCAGCGCCCTGAAGTCGACGTCGGCGCCTACGGCGAATCCCGCGCAGCCGAGCGACGTGAGGTTGATCTTTCCGCCGCTCACCTTGAGGCGCACCGGCTTGCCGGGCTGCCGGTCGTAGAGCGTCGGATGGGCGGCGAGGAACGATGCCTGCTCGGCCTCCGAGACGCCCGACATGCCGTCGATGAAGTGATGCGCATTGCGCTCGACATGTGTGAGCCCGAGCAACGATACCAGGGCCAAATCCTGCTGGACGCTGACGCCGGGCTGCGTGGTGAGGTCCTCCGCCGACATGAAGTGGCCCGCGCCGAGCCTGGCCACGCGCGAAGCGTTCAGGATCGATTTGTAGAACCCCTTGCAGTTCTTGGTAGAGACGCCGGCATAGCCAAGCTTCAGCGCTTCAGGGAAAGTCGAGAGCTCGCCGTCAGACTCGTCGATGATGACAGGGCGGTACTTGGCCAGGGCGCTCACCGAACGGCTGAGCGCCGACGTGCGCTTGATGGGCTGCTCGATGAACAGCGTCGATTTGACCATGCGCGCGAGCGCCGGCGTTTCCTCCACCTTGCGCCACAACTCGACGATGCCGTCGACATCGTCGTACTGCTCGTTGCCGTCGAAGGTGCAGCGATAGTCGCCCGCGCCCTTGTCGAGAACGGACGCAATCTTCGTCAGCCGTTCGAGATCGGCCGTCACGTTGCCGCCGACCTTCAGCTTGTAGTAGCGGCCCTTGTAATAGGACACGACCTCTTCGAGCGTCTCCGGCAGCCCGTCGTTCACCCGCTCGGCCGCCGGGCGATCCGCCGCCGTCAGCGGGTCGACGAGTCCCACTGTGTGGCGCATATCGATGCTCGCTCCGGGCTTCAGAGCTTGCAGGAAAGGCTGGAGCGCGGCGTCCTCGATGTCAGGCGTCAGATCGGTCGCAGCGATGCCCGTCACGTTCAAAGTGATCATCTCCGCGAACGACTGCCCCGTTGCCTTGCCGACCGCATCGAGGATGGCCCGGTCCAGGAGCGCCGGACCATAGGCCGCCACCAGGGGATTGAGCCCGAGGTCGCCGCCTTTGGCGATCTGCTGTCGGTAGGCGCCGGCATAAAGCCCGAACGGCGTCGCAAACCCCTGCGCCATGTAGTTATCGATCGCGAGCTGCAGTGCCTGGCGCAGCTGGTCGTGGTTCTGCGCGTCGGTGAACTGCGGGCTCTTTTCGAACCATTTGGCGGCCAGCGCCTCGGCGGCGACGCCTTCGCTGGTGCGGCCGTCCTCCAGCTTGATGCGCACGCGCAGAACGGCCTGCGTGCCGTGCGTCACGGTGATCACGCCGAAGCGGAACGGCAGGCGCAACACGAAGTCGCGCTCGAAGCGATCCGCTGCCTCCAGCTTCACTTTCATGTCGATTGCTCCAGAAGGCCCGAGACGTAGCCGATCATGCGCGCGGCGCAGGTCGGCCCGTCGGGTTCGTAGATGAAGGGTTCCATGGCGACCCAGCCGTCATAGCCGGTCTCTTTGAGCGCCGCGAGAACAGGCGCGAACTTGTCGTTGCCCTCGCCCGGTCCGCGCTTGTTGCGATCGTTGAACTGGATGTGCTGCACAAGCCCGGTCGGCATCCACTTACGGATGACGCCGGCCACCGGTTCCTCTTCCATCAAAGACGACGCAAGCGTGTCGATCATCGACCTGAAGGCGGGGTTGCAGATGCGCTGGACGACCGCCGAAGCCTCGGCCAGCGTGTTGATGAAGTTGCAGTCGGGTTGGGCAAGCGGTTCCAGGCAATAGACGACGCCCGCTTTCTGTGCGGCGTCGGCGGCGACAGCCCACGCTTCCTCCGCGCGCCTGGCGTCGGAGGCTTCCGCCACGCGACGCTGCGCCGGCGAACCATGCACCAGATAAGCACCACCCAGTTCGGCGCAGAGTTCGACCGAGGCGCGCAGAACATCGACGCTCTTCTGCCAGACCGTGCGGTCCGATGTCGTGATCGAGAGGCCCGCGGGCGCGGCGAGAAGCCAATGCAGGCCGCTCACCTCGATGCCGGCGGCCTTGCAGGCGTTCCGAATATCGCCACGCTTCGACGCTGGCATGCGCCATGCATCGTCGCCGAACGTGAATGGCGCGACCTCGAGCCCCCGATAGCCAAGGCCCGCCGCAAGAGCGCACTGGCGGTCGAACGGAAGCTCGCGGATCACCTCGTTACACAGAGACAGCTTCACCGATGATCCTCGCCTTGACGGCCAATTCTGCCTTCGTCAGTGTCACTGTAATGCGCTGCGCGACAACATGAAAATGAAAGCCTTGGCCCGGCAGTACTGGCCGACAATCGTGCTGTTCGTTTCGCTGCTCGCGATCTGGCAGCTTGCCGTCAGCTATTCCGGTATACGCGCCTATCTGCTGCCCGCGCCGATGTCCGTCCTCGAGTCTCTCTGGGCCCCCGAGGTTCCCTGGGCCCAGCATGTGTGGACCACGACGTGGGAAATCATCGGCGCGTTCTTCATGGCGGCCGCCGTCGGCGTGATGCTGGGCGTTGCCATCGCCTGGTCGCCGTTGATCGCCAATGCGCTGGTACCCTTCCTCGTCTTCCTGAACACCCTGCCCAAGGTCGCGATCGCGCCATTGTTCCTGGTGTGGATGGGCTACGGCATCTTCCCCAACATGCTGATGGGGGCGCTCATCGGCTTCTTCCCGGTCGTGATCAACACAGCCGTCGGATTGAGCCAGGTCGAGGCCGACATGCTGGATCTCGGCCGCGTCTTCAACGCGCCTAAATGGCTGATCTTCGCCAAGATCCGCATCCCCAACGCGCTGCCCTACATCCTGAGCTCGCTCAAGATCACGGCGACCGCCGCCGTCGTCGGCGCGATCGTGGGCGAGTTCGTGGCGTCGCAGCGCGGGCTGGGCTACGTCATCGTCACCACCCAGAGCAGCATGAATACGTCGGTGGCCTTCGCGGCCCTGATCTGGATTTCCGCAGTGGGACTGGCATTGTACGGTCTGGTCGTTCTCGTGGCGCATCTGTGGGCGCCATGGGCCGAAGGGATCGATTGATCGAACGATTAGGGGGACTTTTCATGCTTCGCATCACGTCACTCGCTCTCGCGGCGCTCCTCGCACTCGCCGGCACGGCCTCGGCTCAGACGCTCGAGAAATTCACCTTCGCCCTCAACTGGTTCCCGGTCGGCGACCATGCCGCCTACTGGGTCGCCCTCGAGAAGGGTTACTACAAGGCCAAGGGCCTCGACGTGACGTTGGAGAATTCCAAGGGTTCGGGCGACGTCATCGCCAAGCTCGACACCGGCCGTGCCGATGCCGGCGTCGCCGACTCGGCCGTCGTCATCGCCGCCTCCACGCGCGGCTCGACCGTGAAGTCGGTCGGCATGATCTGGGACAATACCGCGCTCAACTTCTTCAGCCTCAAGAGCGCGCCGATCTCCAAGCCCAAGGATCTCGAAGGCAAGACCCTGGGCGCCCCTCCGGGCGACAGCCAGCGCCAGATGTTCCCGGGCTTCGCCAAGATCACCGGCATCGATGCGAGCAAAGTCAGCTGGGTGAACATCGAGCCGGCCGCCAAGATCGCGGCGCTCGCCGAGAAGCGCCTCGACGGTGTCGGCGACGCCACCACCGGCCTGCCGCTCTACGAGAAGGCCTCGGGCAAGGGCAATGTCGTGATGATGCAATGGGCCGACTACGGCTTCGACCTCTACTCGCTGTCGATCGCCGCCAGCGCCAAGACGATGAAGGAGCGCCCCAAGGCCCTGAAGGACTTCCTCGAAGCCTCCTACATGGGCTGGCGCGACGTCATGGCCGATCCGAAGGCCGCCATGGTCATCTTCAAGAAGCGCGTCCCCGAGATCGACGTCGAGGCGCTGACCGAGAACATGGCGATGGGCCTCGCCCTCATGAACACCGAGCGTTATGCCAAGAACGGCATCGGCTGGATCGAGGAAAAGAAGATGTGCAACTCGGTCGATCTGGTGAACACCTACATGGGTCTCTCCAAGAAAGCCGAGTGCAAGGACGTCTATTCGATGGATTTCTACACCAAGGTAGAAATGCCGAAGAAGACGAACTGACACCCGATCGCGTTGTAACCGGCGTGAACGACAGGCTGATCGACCTCGACAAGGTCGGCATGATCTACGAGGCGGCGAGCGGCCCGGTCGAGGCCCTCGCCGGCATCTCGCTGACCGTCGGCATGGGCGAGTTCGTCTCGCTCGTGGGGCCGAGCGGCTGCGGCAAGTCCACTTTGCTCCGGATCGTCGCGGGTCTACGCCCGGCGACTGCGGGCACCGTGAAGGTGGCGGGCCGCCAGGTCACCCGGCCGATCGCCGACATCGGCATGGTCTTCCAGCAGCCCGTTCTGCTGAAGTGGCGCTCGATTCTGCAGAACGTACTGCTGCCCGCCGAGCTTGCGGGCAAGGACGCCTCGGGACTGAAGAAGCGCGCGCATGAACTGCTCGAGATGGCCGGGCTCAACGGCTTCGCCGAGAAGCTGCCGCGCGAGCTCTCGGGCGGCATGCAGCAGCGTGCCGCCCTCTGCCGCGCCCTCCTCCTCGATCCGCCGCTCCTGCTGATGGACGAGCCTTTCGGCGCGCTCGATGCGATGACCCGCGACGACATGGCCCTCGAGCTGCTGCGCATCTGGGGCGAGACCAGCGCGTCGCGCAAGACGATCCTGTTCGTCACCCACTCGATCCCCGAGGCGGTCTTCCTGTCGGATCGGGTCGTCGTGATGTCCGCCCGCCCGGGCCGCATCGCCGCCGATATCCGGATCGACGTGCCGCGGCCCAGGACGATCGAATCCCGCGCTTCGGAAAAGTTCGGCCGCATCAGCCTCGATATCTTCAAGCTCCTCAGCAACCGGACCGAAGCCACCACCGTCGCGGCCTGATTTGCCGCCACCGAGCCCTGTTGGCGCAGTGCGCGCTTCTTGATAAGACCTCGGAGAAATCCGGAGGATCCCATGTCTGTTGCAGCCACCCCGATCAAGAGCGCCGCCAAGGGCACGCGCGCCGACGCCAAGGCTTTCGACTGGGAAGACCCCTTCTTCCTCGACGATCAGCTCACCGAGGAGGAAAGCGCGATCCGCGATGCGGCCCGCGACTACTGCCAGGAAAAGCTGATGACCCGCGTGCTGGAAGCCAACCGGCACGAGAAGTTCCATCGTGAGATCATGAACGAGATGGGCGCGCTCGGCCTCCTGGGTTCCACCCTGCCCGAGAAGTACGGCTGCGCCGGCTCGAGCTACACGGTCTATGGGCTGGTGGCGCGTGAAGTCGAGCGCGTCGACTCGGGCTACCGCTCGGCCATGAGCGTGCAGTCCTCGCTCGTCATGCACCCGATCTACGCCTACGGCAGCGAAGAGCAGCGCATGAAGTACCTGCCCAAGCTCGCGACCGGCGAATGGGTCGGCTGCTTCGGCCTCACCGAGCCCGACCACGGCTCCGATCCGGGCGGCATGCTGACCCGGGCGGTCACGGTGCCGGGCGGCTTCAAGGTTTCGGGCTCCAAGATGTGGATCACCAACGCGCCGATCGCCGACGTGCTGGTGATCTGGGCCAAGCTCGACGGCGGCGCGATCCGCGGCTTTATCCTGGAGCGCGGCATGAAGGGCCTCGATACGCCGAAGATCGAAGGCAAGTTCAGCCTGCGCGCGTCGGTCACCGGCGCGATCATGATGGACGACGTCATGGTGCCGGTCGAAAACATGCTGCCCAACGTCGCGGGCCTGGGCGGCCCGTTCGGCTGCCTCAACAATGCGCGCTACGGCATCGCCTGGGGCGCCATGGGGGCCGCGGAATTCTGCTGGAAGCAGGCGCGCAACTACACGATGGACCGCAAGCAGTTCGGCCGGCCGCTGGCCGCCAACCAGCTGATCCAGAAGAAGCTCGCCGACATGCAGACCGAGATCGCGCTCGGACTCCAGGCCTGCCTGCGCGTCGGCCGTCTCAAGGACGAGGGCAAGGCGCAGCCCGAGATGATCTCGCTGATCAAGCGCAACAACTGCGGCAAGGCGCTCGACATCGCCCGCGTCGCCCGCGACATGCACGGCGGCAACGGCGTGTCGGACGAATATCACGTGATCCGCCACGTCATGAACCTCGAGGCCGTGAACACTTACGAGGGCACCCACGACGTGCATGCGTTGATCCTCGGCCGCGCCATGACCGGCCTGCAGGCCTTCTCGTCCGGCGGCTGAACCCATGACGCTCCCGCCCACCGGCGACATCGTCATCGTCGTCGTGGGCGCGCTGGTGGCAGGCTTCGTCAACGGCCTGAGCGGCACCGGCTATGCGCTGGCGTCGCTGGGCTTCTGGCTACACGCGATGTCGCCGATCACGGCGGCGCCGCTCACGGCCCTGTGCGGCGTCTCGGGCCACCTGCAATCGCTGCCGCGGATCTGGTCCGGCGTGAGCTGGCCCCGGCTCTGGCCCTATCTGACCGCCGGCTTGATCGGCGTGCCGATCGGCACGGCCCTCCTCGACCGCGTCCAGGTCCAGCCGCTGAAGCTCGGTGTCGGGCTGCTGCTGATCGTGTACGTCTCCTGGATGGCTTTCATGCGCCACCCGCCCGTCATCCGTGGCGCAAGCATCAGCAACGGGCCACCAATCAGCCGTACAACATGTCGGTGCTGGCGTTTGCCCTGGTGTCATCGGCCGTGGCGGGTTTCCTCGACAGGACCTTCTTCATCTGGGCCGCGATTGCCGTGCCCTGCACCCTGATCGGCGCGTATGTCGGGCTCGCGCTCTATGGCCGGATCAACGATGTGCAGTTTCGCCGGATCGTGCTGGTGCTGCTGGGTCTCTCGGGCGCGACGCTGATCCTGTCGGCGCTATAGCCAGCGCTTGCGGCGCAGCCACCAGAACAGGCCGCCGACAATGACGACGACCAGGACCCAGAAGAACATATAGCCGTACTTCCAGCCGAGTTCCGGCATGTTGCCGACCTCGCGCTCGAAATTCATGCCGTAGATGCCGGCGAGGAAGCTGAGCGGCATGAAGAAGACGGTGATCACCGCCATGGTCTTCATGACCTCGGACATCCGGTTGGACGCCTGCATCAGGTAGACTTCCATCAGGCCGTTGCACATTTCGCGATAGCTCTCGAGCAGTTCGAGAACCGAGATCGAATGATCGAAGCAGTCGCGCAGGTAGGTTCTCGTCTCGGGCATGATGAACGGCGTTTCCGGCCGCATCACCGCCAGGATCGTTTCGCGCTCGGCCCATTCGATGCGGTGGAAGGTCACCAGCGCACGCCGGGCCTGATGGATGCTGCCGAGCGTGTTGTCCTCGGGATGGCCGAGCGCCTCGTCCTCCAGGATCTCGAGCTGGTTGGCGAGCGCCTCGATCAACGGAAACTTGCGGTCGACGACCAAGTCGATCAGCGCATAGACGAGATAGTCGATGCCGAAGGTGCGCAGCCGCGAGCCCGACATCTCGAGGCGGTCGCGCACCGGCTTGAATACGTCGAGCTTGTGGTCGTGGAACGAGATCACATAGTTCTCGCCGAAGAAGATGCTGACCTGCCGCAGCTTGATCTCGCCGTCCTCGTAGGCGGGGTCGTTCAGGACGACGAAGCCCTGCTTGCCGTAGAGATCGAGCTTGCTGCGCTGGTTGCCGTGGAACACGTCCTCGAGTGCAAGGGGGTGAAGATTGAACGCCGTCCCGAGATCGCGAAGCATCTCCGAACTCGCCCGGCCGCCGACGTCGATCCAGGTGCGGTCCGGCGAATCGAGATGAAAACGGCACTCGTCGACCTCGACGCCGTGCAGCACGACGCATTTCTCGGGCGTGTATTCGACCAAGGTGAAGTCCAGCGCCTCGTCGGCCACGGGCGCACGGCCGGCCAGGGTGCCCGGCGCCGTTCCCGGCTTGGTGTGACGAGGGAGAATTCCATCCATGACGACCTGCCTGTGTTTCAGACTTCCTGCATGACCTGAACGTCAGGCCGCCCTGCCAGATAGTCACCGAGCTTGCGGCCCAATTCCTTGAAATGCGGCGCAGCACGATGGGCATCGAGCGCCGCCTGATCGGCGTAGCGCTCCAACATGACATACACGTTAACGTCGTCCGTCTTGTGCAATGCATAGAGCTTGTTGCCCGGCTCGTCGGCCTGCACCTTGGCCTGAAGCGCCTTCATGGTCGCCTCGAAATCGGCATTGCTGCCGGGCTTGATCGTGAGTTTGGCGATGACACCGAGCATGAACGTCTCCTCCGGCCCCTATTGGGGGCGCTTCTTCACAAGATACTTGTGCTCGCCGTCGCATACCAGTTCGCGCGCCTGGTTATGGATGGTGAGCTTCATGGTGACAACGCCGGTTGTGCGGCCGGGCTTCAGGTCGCTGATCTCCAGCATCGGATAGAGCGTGTCGCCGCAGTAGACCGGCTTCAGGAAACGCGACGATTGCTCGAGGAAGCCGATCAGTGAGTCGCCGATGTAGTGCGGGAAGATCCCGCCGCCCGCCGCCCCCTGGACCGCGACTTGCAGTCCGTGTGCCAGCAGATCGCGATGGCCACGTGCCTTGCAATATTCGCGATCGTAATGGATCGGATGGTTGTCGCCGCTGGCCGACTGGAACGCCGCGAACATGGCCTCGGTCTGGGTCCGGGAGTTGATGTAGAATTTTTGCCCCACCGTCAGGTCCTCGAACCAGTGCGTCGGGCCGAAGCGGTGTTCTGCGGGATTGAAGGTCATGAACGGACCTTAAAACAGGCCGGCCAGCGGTTCGAGGCTCTTCTCCAGGAAATCCGGCCGGGCGTCATCGCGCGGCGGCAGGCCGACGCGATTGTGCCAGTACACCGGCATGCCGACCGCCTTGGCGCCCGGCACGTCGGACGCCGAGCCGGCCACGAACAGCGTCCGCTCCGGCCGCGTGCCGAGCTTCTGGAGAACGGCGCGATAAACCTCGGGCCGCGGCTTGTAGAAGCCGACACTTTCCGCCGTCTCGACGAGCTTGAACGCCACGCCGACAAGTGCCGCCGCCTGCTCGCCCTTCTGCACCGAGCAATTGGTGGCAACCGCGAGCGGCACCGAAATCCGGCGCAGCACATCCGGCGCCTCGGGCCACGGCGTCAATTCAACCCAGCGACGCTCCAACTCCGCGCCAAAGCTTTCAGGAAACCCTGTGTCGCGGGCGGCTTCGCGCACCAGCGTTTCGTAGGGGCGGTAGGCGCCGCAGCCGTAGGTGATCTCGAGATATCGCTTACGCCACGTCATTCCTTTGTCGGCCGAGCCCGCGACGTCGTTCCACAAAGTCCAGGAATCGAGCAATGCCGTCAGCAAATCGAAGACGACGGCGTCGTACCTCACGGCCCCTTTGCCTTGCGTCCCATGCCGTCGAACAGGTCGAGCATGCGTTCGCGCCATGCGTATACGGCATCGTCTTTTTCAAGCGGTTCGAGCGGGCTGACGATCCTCGCCCACATGAAGGTGCCGAACAGGATGTAGTCGGGATAGGCCGGCGCCTCTCCGGAGAGGAATTTCTGGGCCGTCAGCACACGGCGAGCCGGTTCGAGCGCCGCGCGCAACGCCGGTACACCCTTCTCACGCGCCTTCGCCTGGAAGCCCGCGAAGTCCGTCGTGCCGATCCTCTTGCCGCGCGTCTCGACGATGTACGCCTTGTCCTCCGGACGCACACGCTCGACGAGATCGGCGCAGATCAACGGAAAGAGCGCGGCGTTGATCGACAGATCCGTCCAGCCGTTCACGAAGCGGGCGTAGGAATGTGCGGGATCGTTGGGGAACAGCGGCCGGCCCGCGTAGTTCGCCTCGAGATGCTCGGCGATCGCCCAGCTGTCCTTGATTACTTTCGTGCCGTCATGAATCACAGGCACCGTCGTCGACTTGGCGAAGGCGATCTTCTCCTTCTCGATGAAGCCGGTCGGCTCGTCGCGCCACTCCAGGCCCTTGTGCTTCAGCGCCAGCTTGGTGCGCCAGCACGGAGGACTGGGCCGCCGGTCTCCGGAGAAGACGAGATCGTAGAGGGTGATCATCGCACTACTTTCCCTCGATCATCTTGACGATGCCCGAGAAGTCCTTGCCCGCATTGCCGCTGTTGGCGAACAGGCTGAAGAGTTGCGCCGCTTCCGCGCCGAGCGGCGTCGAGGCGCCCGCGGCCGAGGCCGCCTGCTGCGCCAGCAAGAGGTCCTTCAACATCATCGCCGCCGTGAATCCCGCCTGATAGTCGCGATTGGCCGGCGACGCGGGCACGGGGCCAGGCACCGGGCAATAGTTCACCAGCGACCAGCACGAGCCCGACGCCGTCGAGACGACGTTGAACAGCTTCTGCGCGTCGAGACCCAGCTTCTTGCCCAGCATGAAGCCTTCGCTGACCGCGATCATCGAGATGCCGAGGATCATGTTGTTGCAGATCTTGGCCGCCTGCCCCGCGCCGCTGCCGCCGGCATGGACGATGTTCTTGCCCATCTTCTCGAGGATCGGCCGGGCCTTGCCGAAGGAGGCCTCGGGGCCGCCGACCATGAAGGTGAGCGTCCCGGCCGTGGCGCCGCCGACGCCGCCCGACACGGGCGCGTCGATCATCTCGAAGCCCTTCTTGCTGGCCAGCTCCGCGACATGCCGTGCGCTCTCCACGTCGATCGTCGAGCAGTCGATCAGCAGCGCGCCTTTCGCGAGGTTCGGAAGGACGTCCTTCTCGTAGACTTCGCGCACATGCTTGCCGGCCGGCAGCATGGTGACGACGATCTCGGCATCCTTGACGGCCTCGGCTGCGCTCTTGGCCTTGTGTGCTCCCTTGTCGACCGCCTGGGCGACGGCCGCTTCGGAGAGATCGAAGGCCGAGACGTGATGCTGGGACTTGCAGAGATTGGCAGCCATCGGGCCGCCCATGTTGCCGAGACCGATGAAGGCGATTTTCGCCATGGTTTCCTCCGTTGAATGACGCTCAGTCGAAGAACAGGTCGTTCGACACCGGCTTGAAATGTTCCTCGACCATCGCCTGCGTGACGCCCTCGATGGTCGGTGGATTGAACTTGGGTTTCTGGTCCTTGTCGATCAGCAGCGCGCGCACGCCCTCGAAGAAGTCATGGCCCTTCTGCATGCAGCGCTGCGACATGCGATATTCGATGGTCATCGCGTCCTCGAACGAGCGGTTGGCGCAGCGCTTCATCTGCTCAAGCGTGATCGCCATCGAGATCGGCGACAGCTTCATCAGCGATGCGAGCTGCTTGTCGGCCCATTCGCCGCCGAGCTTCTTCAGCTTGGCCACGATCTCGGGCACCGACTCCGCCGAGAAGCAGCGATCGATGTCATGCATCATCCCCGGCAAGGCCGGCGCTCCCGGATCTTCGGCAAACTTGGCGATGACAGCGTCAACCTTGCCGTTGGCATTGGGCCCGGAAAGATCGGCCGCGCCCAGCGCCGCCTGCAGGTCGTTGATCTTAGCGCTCGGCACGTAGGCATCGACGATTCCGGCCCAGAGCGCGTCCGCCGCCCTCAGGCGATGGCTGGTCAGCGCCAGGAAGGTGCCCAGTGCCCCCGGCAGGCGCGTCAGGAAGTAGCCGCCGCCGACATCGGGGAAGAGCCCGATCGTGGTCTCCGGCATCGCGAAGAGGAACTTCTCGCTCGCCACCGAATGCGAGCCATGGACCGACATGCCGACACCGCCGCCCATGTCGATGCCGTCGATCAGCGAGATCCACGGCTTGGCGTAGCGATAGATGCGCCGGTTGACGATGTACTCGTCGCGAAAGAAGTCGCGCCGCAGGGTGCCGTTGGGATCGTCGCGCATCTCGCGATAGAGGCCGGCGACGTCCCCGCCGGCGCAAAACGCCTTCTCGCCCGCGCCGCGCAGCACTACCGCCTTGACCGCGGGATCCTTCTCCCACTGCGGCATCATCCGTTCCATCTCGAGGATGATGTTGTAGGACAGCGAGTTCAACACCTTCGGCCGGTTGAGCGTCATGATGCCCAGGCCGTCTTTCACTTCGAACAGAATTTCCGCTTCAGACATCACTACTCCAAAGAAAACCTCACCCTGAGGAGGCCGCGGAGCGGCCGTCTCGAAGGGGCGGCACACGCACTGTAGCCCATCCTTCGAGACGCATCGCTACGCGATGCTCCTCAGGATGAGGGTGTGCGTGTCGTGCCGTTCCACGATCACCCCATCAAAAGCCGGCGCGAAATGATCACACGCATGATTTCGTTGGTCCCCTCGAGGATCTGATGCACGCGGAGATCGCGCAGATAACGCTCGATGGGAAAATCTTTCAGGTAACCGTACCCGCCGTGCAATTGCAGAGCGTCGTTCACGACGTCGAAGCCAACATCGGTCGAGAACCGCTTGGCCATCGCGGCGGCCTGTGGGGCTTCGGGCGACTTGGCGTCGAGCAGCGAGGCCGCGCGCCAGATCATCAGCCGCGCCGCGTCGAGGTGCGTGGCCATGTCCGCAAGCTTGAACTGCGTCGCCTGAAAATCGGCGATCGGCTGGCCGAACTGCTTGCGCTCGACGACATAGCGCGACGCCGTCTCCAGGCAGGCGCGCGCGCCGCCAATCGAACAGGCGCCGATGTTGATGCGGCCGCCGTCGAGCCCCATCATCGCGATCTTGAAGCCGTGCCCTTCCGGGCCGAGCCGGTTGGCGACCGGCACCTTGCAGTTCTCGAAGATCACCGCCGCCGTCGGCTGGCTGTTCCACCCGAGCTTCTGCTCCTGCTTGCCGAACGACAGACCTGGCGTCCCGGCCTCGACAACGAGGGTCGAGATGCCGCCCGCGCCCTTCCCGCCGGTGCGCAGCATCACGACATAGATGTCGCTGCGGCCGCCGCCCGAGATGAAGGCCTTGGCGCCGTTCACGATGTAATGGTCGCCGTGCAGCTCGGCCCGCGTGCCGAGCGCCGCCGCGTCCGATCCGGCGCCAGGTTCGGTCAGGCAATAGCTCGCGAAGTGCTCCATCGAGCAGAGCTTCGGCAGGAAGCGCTTGCGCTGCTCGTCGTCGCCGAAGCCGTCGATCATCCAGGCGGCCATGTTGTGGATCGAGATATAAGCCGCAGTGCTGGGGCACGCTGCCGCCAGCTCCTCCATGATCAGGGCCGCGTCGAACCGCGACAGGCCGCTACCGCCCACATCTTCCCGCACATAAATGCCGCCAAACCCGAGGGCCGCCGCTTCGCGCAATACCTCCTCCGGGAAGACCTTCTCGGCGTCCCATCGGGCGGCATTCGGCAGCATGCGCGCGGTCGCGAATTGCCGCGCCGTATCGCGAAACGCCTGCTGGTCTTCGGTGAGGGTAAAGTCCATTGCGACACATCATACATTGCGGCTTTTCGCGGTTCACGCCATAACGCGCGCATGGCGAAACGCTTTTCGACCCTGGGCCGTTATCCCACCACCCGGCTGCGCCGCAACCGCCGCGAAGACTGGTCGCGTCGGCTCGTGGCCGAGCACAGACTGTCCGTCAACGACCTGATCTGGCCGGTGTTCGTGCAGGAGGGCAAGAACGTCCGCACGCCCGTGGCCTCCATGCCCGGCGTCGACCGCCTGTCGGTCGATCTCTTCGTCGAGGCGGCCAAGCAGGCGCGCGATCTGGGCATTCCCGCCGTCGCGATCTTTCCCGAGACCGACCCCAAGGCCAAGACGCCCGACGCGCGCGAAGCGTATAACCCCGACGGCCTCGTCTGCCGCGCCATCCGCGCGGTGAAGAAGGAAGTCTCGGGACTCGGCATCCTGTGCGACGTGGCGCTCGATCCCTTCAACAGCGACGGCCATGACGGCATCGTGAGGGACGGCATCATCCTGAACGACGAATCGGTCGAGGCGCTGGTCAAGCAGGCGATCGTTCAGACCGAGGCGGGTGCCGACATCCAGGCGCCGTCGGACATGATGGACGGCCGCATCGGCGCCATCCGCAAGGCGCTCGACGACAAGGGTTACCAGCACGAGCAGATCATGTCGTACGCCGCCAAGTACGCATCGGCCTTCTACAATCCGTTCCGCGACGCCATCGGCAGCTCGGGCGCGTTGAAGGGCGACAAGAAGACCTACCAGATGGACTACGCCAACTCCGACGAAGCGCTGCGCGAAGTGGGCTTCGACATCGAGGAAGGCGCGGACATGGTGATGGTGAAGCCGGGCCTTCCCTATCTCGACATCGTGCGCCGCGTGAAGGACGCCTTCGGCGTGCCGACCTACGCCTACCAGGTGAGCGGCGAGTACGCGATGCTGAAGGGCGCCTGCGAGCGCGGCTGGCTCGACTGGGACAAGGTGCTGATCGAGACGCTCACCGGCTTCAAGCGCGCGGGCTGCGATGGCATCCTGACCTACGGCGCCGTCGACGCGGCGCGCCTGCTCGCCAAGAAATGATCGAGAGACCTTCGGCGCGCCTGATCCTGCTCGATGGGCAGGACAGGATATTCCTGTTCAAGGTCCACCAGCCCGCCGTCTACGATCCCAGGAACCGCCATGAAGATCCGATGTGGATCATGGTGGGCGGCATGGTCGACCCAGGCGAGGATTTTGCCGAGGCAGCCGTGCGCGAAGCACGCGAGGAAACCGGCCTGATCGTCACCGGCACGCCACACTGGGCCTGGAAACGCCAGCGCCACATGATCTGGCGCGGCAACGACCGCCTGCACATCGAACGCTTCTTCCTCGCGCGGACCCAGGCGACCGCCATCGATACATCCAGCCTCGACGAAAAAGAGAAGAGCTGGACGCTCGATCATCGCTGGTGGACCGCCGACGAGATCATCGCGTCGAAAGAGCGTTTCGAGCCGCACGATCTGGGCGTTCGCTTGAAGGCCCTTCTCAAGAACGGGCCGCCGCCTGAGCCGATCGAACTCACCTGATTTTCCGGCCTTAAATCGCCAGTAACGACCGTAATAGGCGATTCGCCGTGTCACGTGTAGGTGTGCGGGATGAACGCATACTGTCATCCCGAGCGTAGCGAGGGACCTTTCCATCGCAACCCAGGGGTCCCTCGCTACGCTCGGGATGACACCCTTGGCGTGGCGAGATCGCGTGCCGCTATGTTTTCCGGGTATTTATTAAACATACGGGACACGCAACGCACGTGCATTCACGTGCATGCACCCGCTCGCGAGCTCCTCGCGAGGAATCGGGTTTGAGTCAGCGTGGCCGGCAGTTCAGCCCATTTCTCGCGAGGAAACAAAACTTTCGCCTACTTGCCGTGGCGCTCGATGCGGTCGAGGAACTTCTCCAGCGCGAGGTCGCACCAGGCCTGGCCACTGCCGTCGCCGTGGAAGCCGACATGACCGCCCGTCGGCGGAATGACCGGCAGCAGCCAGGGATTGTCCGGCCAGCTGAAAGCGCGATAGTGCTCGACCGGAATCCACGGGTCGTCGCCCGCCGCCAGCACCATTGTCGGCACGCGCACTTCCGGCATGAACTCGATGGGCGCGCAGAGCTGGTAGTAGTCCTTCGCTCCGTTGAAGCCGTAACGCGGCGCAATGAAGCGGTCGTCGTATTCCCAGACGCTGCGCGCGGCCCGCAGGATCGCGCGCTCCTCGTCGGTCATTCGCACGCCCTCGCCCATCGCCTCCGCCTTGATCGCGCGCAGCATGTAGCGGTGATAGAGCCAGTTGCGCGGCTTCATCATGTGCTGGCAGGTCCCGAGCAGGTCGATTGGCGCACAGATCGTGGCCGCCGCGCGCAGCGAGGAGAACGATCCTTCCTCGCCCAGATATTTCAGCAGCACCGCGCCGCCCAGCGAATAGCCGACCGCCACCATTCCGTTCTGCGTCAGGTCGTCCGGGATCTGAGCGAGCACACGCCGGAAATCGGCGGTGCGGCCGACATGGTAGTGCTCCCTGCAATACGGACGCGAAGGACCGGCGCCCCGCACGTTCAAGCGGAGGACGGCGTAGCCGCGATCGAGCAGATGACGGGCTGCCTTCACCACATAAGGGCTGGTTTCATCGCCGGTCAGCCCATGAAGAAGAATCACCAGCGGCCTGCCGGCAACGGGCTCGGCGGGCTGGTCGAGCATACCGAGCAGGATATCGCCGGTGCGATCAGCCATGGGAAAGCACAGGCGCTCGCTGGTGTGCGGGGCAAGATCGACCGCCTTCGCACCAAGAAGGACGGCGATGGTCTGCAGGTCGGCCCCCCACCACGGGAAGCGGGGGCGAAACGGCGGCAACTCGAGGGAATCGATGGACGGCGGCACGACGGATCCTTAATCACGCAAGGAACGTCATGAAAACGCCGACTCGCGCCGGGAGTTCCGCTGCCCTGGGAGTGCTATACGCCGTCAGCGCCGCGGTGGTCTTCAGCACGGCGGGCGCGATCGTCCGCCGCATCGATCTTCCTGCATGGGACGTGACGTTCGTGCGGTCCCTCCTGCTCGTTGCCGCAATCTTGCCGCTTCTCGCCTTTCGCTATCGCCGCGTCGTCGACGATGTCCGCCGCGCGGGCTTGTGGCTTTTCCTGAGTGCGCTGGTCCTCGCCGGCAGTGCCGTCGCCTTCATCATCGCGCTCCGACTGGCGCCGGTCGCCAACGTCCTCATCGTCTGCGGCGCAACACCCTTCGCCACCGCCCTCCTCGCGCGCCTGTTCCTGCACGAACCGGTAAGCCGTCACACGATCATCGCCATGATCGCCGCCCTGATCGGGCTGGCGCTGAGCGTCGCAAGCTCGCTGCGCGCGGGCGCCGCGCTCGGCATGGCGGTGGCGGCCATTGTCATGCTCTGCATGAGCGCCAATTACGTGATCGTGCGCCACCGGCGGGACGTCGGCATGGAGCCCGCGCTCGCTCTCGCGGGTGTGATCTCGGCCCTGATCGCACTGCCGTTCGCGCATCCCGGCAATGTATCCTGGGCGCATCTGCCCTGGCTGCTGGCGCTCGGACCGGGCCAGATGGCCATAGGCCTGCTTCTCTATATCTCCGCCCTGAAGCGCATTCCGGCCGGGCGCGCAGCCCTTTTGGGTCTCCTGGAACTCGTGGCGGGCCCGATCTGGGTCTGGATTTTCGACGGCGAGCGGCCCGGCGACCTCACATTGCTGGGCGGCATCGTCGTCATCGGGGCGGCCGCAGCCAACGTCTGGCTGGATTCACGCCGTACCTCTGTTTAAGAACCGAACATGACCCAGACCAAAGCGGCCGGCCCCCTGTCCGGCATCCTCGTCGTCGACCTCTCCCGCATCCTCGCCGGTCCCTACTGCACCCTCCTGATGGCCGAAATGGGCGCCCGGGTGATCAAGGTCGAGTCGCCCAAGGGCGGCGACGACGCGCGTGCCTATGGGCCCTACGTCAAAGGCAAGTCGACCTATTTCGCTTCCGTCAATCGCGGCAAGCAGAGCATCGCGCTCGACCTGAAGGCCGACGGCGACCGCGCGATCTTCGAGAAGCTGCTCGCCAAGGCCGACGTCGTCGTCGAGAACTTCCGCCCCGGCACGATGGAGAAGCTGGGCTACGGCTGGGAGCAGTTGCACCCCAAATATCCCCAGCTGATCTACGCCTCGGCCTCGGGCTTCGGCCACACCGGTCCCAACTCGAAGGATCCCGCCTACGACATGGTCGTCCAGGGCATGGGCGGTGTCATGAGCATCACCGGCCCGATCGGCGGCGAACCGGTCCGCGTCGGCATGTCGATCGGCGACATCGGCGCCGGCCTCTACACCGCCGTCGCGGTGAATGCGGCGTTGGTCCATCGCCTCAAGACCGGCGAGGCGACCAAGGTCGACATCGGCATGTTCGACTGCCAGATCGCGCTGCTCGAGAACGCGGTCATGCGCTACACGGTCGAAAAGGAAATTCCGGGCCCGCTTGGTGCACGTCATCCGACGATCGTGCCCTTCCAGGCGTTCAAGACTCAGGACGGCGCCATCATCATCTCGGCCGGCAACGACAGCCTGTTCGTGAAGATGTGCAACGCGCTCGGCCTCTCCGCTCTCGCCACCGATCCGGACTACAAGACCAACGCGCTGCGCCAGAAGCATCACGGCAAGCTCGAACACACGCTCGAGACGCTGCTCAAGACCCAGCCGACCGCGCACTGGCTCGCGATCATGGCCAAGGCCGACATTCCGGCGGGCCCGATCAACAACATCGAGCAGGCGCTCGCCCATCCCCAGGTCGCCGCCCGCAACATGCTGGTCTCCGTGCCCGACGGCAGCGGCGGCACGCTGACGCTCGCCGGCAACCCGATCAAGATGTCGGCCTTCGACGACCCCAAGACGCGTGCGCCGGCGCCCGATCTCGACGCCGACCGCGCGGCGATCCTCTCGTACATCGGCGGCTAAAAGCGTGAAGGCGCTCGGCCGCCTTGGGATAGCGCTGGCGAAGCTGTGCGCCGGCGTGGCGCTGGGGCTCGCGATCTTTCTCGTCGGCACCTACTTCCAGGTGCGCGGGGCGCTGCCGCCCTATGCGGGACATTTCGAGGCCAAGGGCCTGAAGGCGCCGGTCGAGATCGTGCGCGACAAGAACGCGATCCCGCACATCATCGCGGGCTCGATAGAGGATGCGGCCTTCGGCCTGGGCTTCGTGCACGCCCAGGACCGCTTCTGGCAGATGGAGCTGATGCGCCGCGCGGGCCAGGGCCGGTTGTCGGAGATCCTGCCGCCGACGATCGTCGGCGACGGCGTGCTCTCAACCGACCGAACCCTGCGCGGTCTCGGCGTCTACCGTCACGCGTCCGACAGCTTTGGCGCGCTGTCTCCGGCCACCCGCGGCATCCTGGAAGCCTATGCCGCCGGCGTGAACGCATGGCTGGGCGATCACGGTCAGCAGTTCGGCCTCGAGCTCACGCTGGTGAAGCTGTTGTCAGGTGGAAGCTATCGCCCCGAGCCGTGGCGGCCCGCCGACTCGATCGTCTGGACCAAGCTGATGGCGCTGACGCTCGATGGAAACTGGCGCGCCGAGCTGCTGCGGCTCGATCTGTTGCGCAAGCTGGGTGAGGACGGGCTCAAGTTCTTCATCGAGGCGCCGGGCGAGAGCCGCGACTCGACGATGACCCTGGTCAACGAGGCCCTGAACGGCCTCGACCTGCAGAAGCTCTACCGCGACACGGACAACGACTACACGCGCAAGCGCGAGGCCTCCAACGAATGGGTTCTCTCGGGCGCGCACACCGTGTCGGGCAAGCCCCTCCTCGCCAACGATCCGCATCTGGGCCTGACCTTCCCCGGTATCTGGTACCTCGCCCATCTCGTCGGCCCGGGCTTCGACATCACGGGCGCGTCCACGCCCGGCGTGCCGGCGATCGTGCTGGGCCACAACGCCTCCATCGGCTGGGGCGCCACGACCACCAACCTCGACAGCCAGGATCTGTTTCTCGAACGCGTCGATCCGACCGATCCCAATCGCTACCTGACGCCCGACGGTGCTCGGCCGTTCAATACCTACGACGAGACGATCAACGTGCTATGGGGCGACCCGGTGAAGCTTCACCTGCGCGAGACGCGGCACGGCGCGGTGATCGACGACTTCGCGACACGCAAGGAACCGCGCGTGCCCGCCGGTCATGTACTCGCCTTGCAGGCGACTGCGCTCGACAGTGCCGACACGACGATCGAGGCGCTGATCCGGCTCGGCCTCGCACAGAACTGGGACGAGTTCCTGGCCGTCGGCCGCAAGGTCGTTTCGCCGATGCAGAACCTCGTCTATGGCGACACAGCCGGGAACATCGGCCTGATGGCGCCGGCTCGCGTGCCGATCCGGCGCAAGGGCGACGGCTCGATGCCGCAGCCCGGCTGGACCGGCGAATACGACTGGGCGGGCTCCGTGCCGTTCGACGAGCTCCCGCGGCTCTACAATCCCGCGGGCGGCATCATCGTCAACGCCAACGGGCGGCTGGTGCCGGACGACTACCGCTATTTCATCAGCCGCGACTGGGCCGCGCCCTATCGCCAGCGCCGCGCCAACGCGATGCTGCGCGAGGTCGAACGTCATCCCGTCTACGGCATGATCCAGATCCAGGCCGACAATCTCTCGCCCGACGCCGCCGAGATGCTGCCGGTCCTGCTCAACGCCAAGCCGCGCAACGCACGCGCCGCGCGGGTCTACGAGTTGATGGGCCGTTGGAACCGCTTCATGCTGGCGGGCCGGCCGGAACCGCTGATCTACAACGCCTGGCTCGTGGAACTGCAGCGCGGCCTGCTGGCCGACGAACTGGGTCCCGATCTCTTCCGCGACGTCGAGCGCCCGGATGTTCCGTTCATCCTGCGCGTGCTGCGCGATCGTCCCAAGTGGTGCGACGACCTCGGTACCAAGCCGACCGAGACCTGCGACGATGTCATCGCCGCTGCGCTCGAGCGCGCGCTCGACGGCATCGCGCGCCGGCAGGGACCGCAGGTCGAGAGCTGGCAATGGGGCCGCGAGCATCTCGCCGCCCACAGCCATCCTCTGTTCGACACCATCCCCGTGTTGCGCGACCTTGCGTCGGTGCGGTTCCCGTCCGACGGCGGCGCCAACACGCTCAACCGTGCCGAGCCCGCGTACTACGGGACACGGCCCTTCGAAGCCGTGCATGGCGCGACCTATCGCGGCGTCTACGATTTCAGCGATCTCGACAACAGCCGCTTCGCCATTCCCCTCGGCCAGTCGGGCAACATGCTGTCGCCCTATGCGCGCAGCTACGTCGATCGCTGGCAGCGTCTCACCTATCTCGAAATCCCCGGCACGCGCGCGGAGGCCGCGCGGAGCGGGGTGGGAACGATCACGCTCGCGCCGCCGGCGCGCTGATCGCTACTTCGGCTTGTCGCCTTCCAGGGTGACGCGATGCATGATCCTGCGGAAGCCGTGATAGTCGTTGATTGGATTGTGCATGGCGCAACGATTGTCCCAGAAGGCGAGCGATCCCACCTGCCAGCGGAAGCGGCAGGTGAACTCCGGCTTGACCTGGTGGTCCCACAGGAACTGCAACAGAGGCAGGCTCTCCTTCTCGGTCCAGCCCTTGATGTGCGAGGTGTGCGCGACCGACGTGTACAGCGCCTTGCGCCCGGTCTCGGGATGCGTTCGCACCAGCGGGTGCTCGGCCTCGATGTGATTGGGCGTCGCCCCCGATCCCCCTGCCCGCTTCAACGCATCCTCGCGCGTCTTACTCACGTCGGCCTTGGCCGACGAGCTGACGCCCGTCAGACCGTCGAGGGTCTTCTTCAAACCGTCCGACAGCGACTCGTAGGCGAGATACTGGTTGGCGAACATCGTGTCGCCGCCATAGGGCGGTATCTCCAGCGCCAGCAGCATGCTGCCCATGGGCGGACTCTGAAGGTAGGTCGTGTCGGAGTGCCAGATGCCGCCGAAGTTGTTGCGCTCATGCTCCAGCTTCACCACCGGCGTGATCATCGGCGCCTCGGGCAGGCCCTTGAGCTGCGGATACTCGACCGGCTGGCCGAAGCGCTTGGCGAAGGCGACCTGCTGCTGCGGCGTCACCTTCTGGTCGCGCAGGAAGATCACCAGATGTTCGAGGAAGGCGTGCCGCACCTCGTCCACGACCTCGGCGTCGAGTTCGCGGGACATGTCGACGCCGTGGATCTCCGCGCCCAATGCACCGGCGATCGGCCTTACTTCGATGTGACGGTAATTGCGCATTTCCTAACCCTTTGCCCAGGGTGGGCTTGTCTTCGCCTTGAACGCCTTGATGCCCTCGGCCGCCTGCGGCTGACGCAACAAGCCGACCAGGCTCTCGGCAGCATCGTCGAGCACCGCCCGATCATCGGTTGTCGGCGCGGACAATACCAGCCGCTTGGCGGTGGCGATGGCCTGCGGCTCGCCCTTCAATATGTCCTCGATCAGCCCGCGCAGCGTCTTGGCCATGTCCGCGATCGTGCTGCAGCGGTGCCGCCCGATGCCGAGGCGAACGGCCTCGTCGGCATCGATCAGCCGGCTGGTGACGGCGATGTCACGCAATGGTCCCTGGCCGATGCGGCGCGCCACGAATGGCAGGATCTGCGAGGGAATAAAGCCGACCTTGGGCTCCGGCATGCCGAACTTCGCGCTGTCGTGCAGGACCACCACGTCGGAGCAGCAGGCCATCCCGAAACCGCCGCCGACCGCGGCCCCCTCGACTACGGCAATCGTCGCCTGCGGCAAGGTGTTCAGCACCAGCAGGGCGTCGCCGAACTGACGATAGGCCGGAACCAGCGGATCGGCGCCCCCGTTCGCGGGCGGGGGCGGCATGTCGGCCATGGCATCGAGATCGCCCCCGGCGCAAAAGTTGCCGCCGGCGCCGCGCAGCACCAGAACGCGGCAACTCCTGTCGTCGCGGATGCGGCCGAAGGCATCCTCGAGCTCCAGCATCATTGCGTGCGTCAACGCATTGCGGCGGTCGGGGCGGTTGAGCGTCACCCGCGCGACGGCGCCTTCGCGCGCCAGGAGAATGTTGGCGTAGTCGGCCATGGGCAAAGTCTTAGCGAGCGGATATCCTCGCAACAAGATGAAGCGTGTCGTTGTTTCGCTGATCGCGGCCTTCCTCTGCGGCGGCGCAGACTGGACGAAGGTAAGCACCCCCTCGCCCGGCCCGACCCAGTCGATCGGCTTCTATTCCGCCGGCTGCCTGCAGGGCGCCCAGGCCCTGCCGCTCGACGGGCCCGGCTACGAGGCGATCCGCATCAGCCGCAACCGCTACTGGGGCCAGCCCGTCACCCTGCACTTCATCGAGACGCTGTCCCAGAAGGTCCGCGCGCTGGGCCAGGCGCCCCTCTATATCGGCGATATCGGCCAGCCCCGCGGGGGCCCCTCGCCGGTCGGCCACGCCAGCCACCAGAACGGCCTCGACGCCGACATCTGGTACGAGCGCCAGCCCGGATCGCCGCGCAAGCCCGCCGATCGCGAGAACCCGCGCCTGCGTCCGGTTGTGGCCGACGACCAGACGATCGACGACAAGATCTTCAGCCCGCTGCACGTCGCGCTTATCAAGACCGCGGCCGAAATGCCGAACCTCGACCGCATGTTCGTCAATCGCTGGATCAAGGCCCGGCTCTGCCAGACCGTCACCGGCGATCGCGCGTGGTTGCGCAAGGTCGTCCCCTGGTACGGCCACGACGATCATTTCCACGTCCGACTCTATTGCCCGCCCGGCAGCCCGCAGTGCCAGCCTCAGGCCGATTATCCGCAAGACGACGGCTGCGGCGCGGCGCTCGACTGGTGGCTGAAGCAGCCGCCGACCGTCTTTCCGTCCGATGAGGAAATGGCCAAACGCTACAAGCCGCCCAAGCTGCCGGCGGCCTGCCAGGCGGTGTTGAACGCGCCATGATCGCGGCCCGCACCAGTCATCTGCGCCGGCGCGGCGGCCACGACAGCGGCCGCGTCACCTACGTCGAGCTTTTCTTCGACCTGGTGTTCGTCTTTGCCGTCACCCAGCTTTCCCATGGCCTGCTGCATCATCTGTCGCTCGCCGGCGCCGTCGAAACCGGACTGCTGATGATGGCCGTGTGGTGGGTGTGGATCTACACCTCGTGGATCACCAACTGGCTGGATCCCGAGCGTGCGCCGGTGCGCCTGCTGCTGTTCGTGCTGATGGCCGCGGGTCTCGTTCTTTCCGCCTCGATTCCTACCGCCTTTGCCGAACGAGGCCTCGCCTTCGCCGGCGCCTTCGTCTTCATGCAGGTCGGACGCAGCCTCTTCATGCTGTGGGCGCTGAAGCTGCACGACGAGCGGAACTATCGCAACTTCCTACGCATCACCTTGTGGCTGGCGTTGTCGGGCATCTTCTGGATCGCCGGCGGATTCGCCGGCAGCCATGCGCGCCTCGGCCTGTGGGCCACAGCCATCGTCATCGAATATGTGATGCCGGCTGCGGGCATGTGGGTGCCGGGCCTCGGTCGCTCGACCACGGCCGACTGGAACATCGATGGCGGTCATCTGGCCGAGCGCTGCGCGCTCTTCATCATAATTGCGTTGGGGGAGTCCGTACTGGTGACCGGTGCCACCTTCGCGGAGCTGCCCTGGAGCGTGCCAACGATTGCGGCCTTCACCGTGACCTTCGTCGGTTCCGTTGCCATGTGGGCCGTGTATTTCAACATCGGCGCCGAGCGCGCCAGCAGGCAGATCGTACGCTCCGACGATCCTGGCCGACTCGGGCGCAGCGGCTACACCTACCTTCACATACTGATCGTGGCCGGCATCATCGTCTCGGCCGTGGCGGATGAGCTGGTGCTGTCGCATCCGCTGGGCCACACGGACCTCAAGACATTGCTCGTCACCGTGGGCGCACCGGCGCTCTATCTGCTGGGCACCGCGCTATTCAAGAGCCTGACAGCCCCCACCCTGCCGCTCTCGCATCTGATCGGTCTCGGCCTGCTGGCCCTGGTGGCGTCCGCTGGAACGGTCGCTTCACCGCTTGTGCTGTCTGCGGGCACCTCGGCCAGTCTCGTCGCGGTCGCCGTCTGGGAATGGGCGTCGCTCAAGCGCAGGTCTTAGTTTGCGGTTGGATTTGTGATCTGAAAGGATGCTCTCCTCGCAACCTTCGGGGGGAGGAAAATGCGTAAATCTTTGATTGGTATCGCCGGCGCACTGGTGATGACGGCAGGCGGGAGCGCCGCATCGGCTCAGGACTACAAGCAGCTCCGGGAGTGGTGCTACGGCGATTCCACCGACGACCAGACCATCCAGGGCTGCAACGCGGTCGTGTTGTCGAATCAGGAGCCGCAGAAGAACAAGGGCGACGCCATCGGCAATCGAGGCCTTGCCTACAAGCACAAGGGCCAGCTCGACCGGGCCCTGGAAGACTACGACGAAGCGGTGCGACTGAGTCCTACCAACTCCAACAATTTCAATCTCCGCGGCAGCCTCTATGACGCAAAAGGTGAGCCCGAACGCGCGATTCAGGATTACAACCAGGCACTCAAACTCGATCCCAATTCTTCCACGGCATACAACAACCGTGGCCTCGCCTATGTCCATCTCGATCAAATCGATCGCGGAATCCAGGACTACACCCAAGCCATCAAGCTCAATCCGAACTACAGCACCGCGTATTCCAACCGCGGCATCGCCTACCAGAAAAAAGGAATGGTCGTGCAGGCGAAAGCCGATCAGGACAAGGCGGACCTGCTGAAGAAACAAGGCTACTAGACGCCGTCGACGCCTCGCTCACTCGCCTTGGGTGAGCAGCGATCCGTGCCGTCGCGCCGAGCGGTAGAAGGCCAGGAAAACCTGGAAGCCAAGGACGAGGTAGAGCACGGACAGACCGGCCGCGATCGCGAGCCCATCCCACTGTACCGTATGGTCCCGCAGGATAGCGCGCATGCCGTCGAACACATACGAGGTCGGAATGCCGCGCGAGAGCACCTGCAGCCAGTAGGGCAGGATCGTGACCGGATAGAAGACGCCGCTGAGCGGCATCAGCAGGAACACGGCGGCCCATGCGAAGGTCTCCGCACTCTGGCCCACGCGCATGATCAGGCCGGACATCATCAGCCCGACCGACCAGGAGAACATCTGCAGGATCAGGAAAAATGCGAGAAGCGGCAGGCCGAGGGTGTAGACGTTGTAGCCGAAGAACGCCCATGCCATCAGCGACACCGGCACCATGCCGAGCAGCGTCCGCAGCAGCGCCACGATGATGATGGCGGTCGCGAACTCCCATGAGCGGATCGGGGTCACGAACAGATGACCGAGATTGCGCGACCACATCTCCTCGAGGAAGGCGATCGAGAGCGAGAGATTGCCGCGCACGACAACCTCCCACAGCATCAGGCCGGAGAGCAGGATGCCGAACGCCTGGCTGACGTAGGACGTCTGACCCGACAGGAACTGGGAGAAGAACCCCCAGGTGATCATCTGCACGGCTGGCCAGTAGATCGAATCGATGATGCGCATGATCGAGCTGCGCCAGATGTGGATATGGCGCAGGACCAGGGCGTAGATGCGCTCGGCCGAGGCGTTCATCGCGCGGCCTCCGGCTTCTTGAGGGTATCGAGCCCACGGCCACGGCCACGCGCCATGTCGAGGAAAACCTCCTCCATGTCCTCGCGCCCGAACCGCTCGATCAACTCGCGCGGACTGCCGCGCTCGAACACCCGGCCGGTCTGGAGCAGGATGACGTCGTCGCAAAGGCGCTCGACTTCACTCATGTTGTGCGAGGCGAGCAGGATCGTGGCGCCTGTCTCGCGCTGATAGTCCTTCAGATAGGTCCGCACCCAGTCAGCGGTATCGGGATCGAGCGACGCCGTGGGTTCGTCGAGCAACAGCACGTCCGGCTTGTTGATCAGCGCCTTGGCGAGTGCCACGCGGGTCTTCTGTCCCGCCGACAGCTTGCCCGCCTGTCGGTCGAGGAACTCGGCAACCTGCATGTGGGTCGCGATCTCGTCGATCCGGCGCGCGAGCTGCTTCACGCCGTAGAGCCGGCCGTAGAACAGCAGGTTTTCCCGCACCGTCAGCCGATGCGGCAGGTCGACATACGGCGACGAGAAATTCATGCGCGGCAGCGCTGCGTAGCGCCTCTTGCTCATGTCGATGCCGAGCACATGGATGTCGCCGCCCGTGGGCTCGAGCAGGCCGAGCAACATGGCGATTGTCGTGGTCTTGCCGGCACCGTTGCCGCCCAGCAGGCCGAGCACCGCCCCGCGCGGGACACTGAAGGTCAGGTCATCAACGGCGACGACCGTGCCGTACACCTTGCGCAGGTGTTGCACATCGATGGAAAGGTCCTGTGCCATGGCCGCATCATAGCGCCTTGATCGCGCTCTCGATGCGATCCAGCCCCTTGCTGAGCCGCTCGGCGCTCGACGCGAAGCACAGCCGGATGTTGCCCTGCCCACCCGCGGCGAAGGCTTCGCCTGGCGCCGTGCCGACCTTGTATTCCTTCGCCAGCTTCTTGCAGAAGGCCATCGTGTCGGTGACGCCGTCGACGGAGAAAAAAGAATAGAATGCCGCCTCTGGCCGCGAGATCGTGACTCGTGGCAGGCCAGACAGGCGCTGGAACACGAGCTCGCCTCCCGCGCGGCAGCGGTCGACCATCTGCTTCACGAAGTCGTCGCCCTTCTCCAGCGCCGCGATGGCGCCGCGCTGCAGGAACGCCGGCACTCCCGAGGTGTTGATCTGCACCAGCTTGGCGACCTGATCGCCGAGCGACGCGGGATGCGTGAGCCAGCCCAGTCTCCAGCCCGTCATGGCCCAGGGCTTGGAGAAGCTGTTGAGTACCAGCACCGGATCGTCCGGTCCCGCGATTTCAAGGAACGACGGCGCAACGGCGCGGGTATAGATCAGCCGCGCATAGACTTCGTCCGCCATGATCCAGATGCCGCGCTTCTTGGCGAATTCGAGCAAGGCGCGCTGCTCGTCGGACGTCATCGTCCAGCCCGTCGGGTTACCCGGCGAATTGACGAAGATCGCGCGCGTGCGCTCGTCGACGCTGTCGAAGATCTTCTGAAGGTCGAGTTTCCAGCCGCCGTCGGGCTTTCGTTCGAGCGCCACATACTTGGGTTCCGCGCGCACGAGCCGTGCCGCCGACGTGATATTCGGCCAGATCGGCGACACGATCACGACGTTGTCACCCGGGTCGAGCAAAAGTTGGCAGCAAAGCAGGATCGCTTGCATGCCGCCGGTCGTTAACGAAACGCGGTCGGGGGCGCACTTGATGCCGTACAGGCGCTCGGTGTAGGCGCTCAACGCGGCGCGCAGTTCGGGAGTGCCGCGCTGCCAGGTGTAGAAGGTCTCCCCGGCCTTCAGCCCTTCGGCCGCGGCATCGCGCACGAAATCGGGCGTGACGAGGTCGCTCTCGCCGAACCACAGCGGGACGATGTCGGGTTCGCCGAACACGGTCATCGCCACTTCGGAAATGGGGGTTTCTGCGAGGTCCCGGGCGATGGCGCCGCTCAGGCTGGAGGCGAGGCCCGGCGGCTGGAAACGGTTGGCGCTTTGCATGCAACGCACCTAGCGCATTGCCCGCAGATACGCCAGCGCAAGGCCGCGGAAGGCCTTCGAGGATTGTTGTCGGTCAGGCCAAGCCTGGCTTATCGTGGTTGTTCTTATGGGAGGCAGATCGATGAAACGCGCCGCACTGGGAGTTCTTGGAGCCCTCGTCGTCGCCGGATGCGTCCATAACGAGAATTTGGAGCGTGTTCAGGCCGGCATGAGCCGCGAACAAGTTGCCTCCATCATGGGGCCATCCGAAGGCTCGGTGAACGAGCCGGGCCGCGAATGCTCGTACTACACTGTCATGAAGGACTTCATGAGCCGCACGCCTTGGAGCATGTCGGATCGCTATTACGTCTGCTACGCTGGCGGCAAGGTCGACACTTTCGGCAAGGTCGACGATCGCGCCGCGCGCTGACGACTAGAAGGATGCCGCCTGCGGACGGTTCAAGGCAACGGTAGCTGCCCCGTTGCACGTAGTGCGCGGCACGCCGATCGCCACCGTGCGATCGCCGGTGGAAAAGCAACCGTTCTTCCACGTGCCGGCAAAGGTCTGCCCCTGTACCACCGCCGTGCCGAACCCGTCTGGCACGTCGTTGGCGTAGTGGCCCTCATAGCGGTCGGTAGCGTTCCACTGGTAACGGCCGAAGCCCTCGCGCTTGCCTGCGTGATAGGTGCCCTCGAAGCGGTCGATCGCCTGACCATGTTCGAACCACTGGACCACACCCAGCCCCTCCTTGGCCCCGCGCGGGCAACCGCCCGTCCAAGCCGCGCGGTCCTGCTGGTCGGGGTGCCAATCCCACATCCGGCAGCCGGTCTGTGTGTCGAGCAGCCAGTCGCCTTCTTCACAGGGCTGAACCCAGCTGATCTGGAGGGAGTCCGGTTCGACCGTGGCGCAGTCGGGCGCGCTGGCCGCGGAGGCGATCTGCTGAGCGCTCGCCAGCGGGCTCCAGAGGAGCGCAATCGCCGCCAACGGCGCTGAAATGTAACGATAAACCGACATATTCCCCTCGCCCCGAGCAACAGCTCTCCAAAGAACAACTCCGGACGGGCGATTTAGTTGCCGGATATCCCCAGCAGCGAAGCGATTTGCATGCGAATCTGCGGGTCAATTGGCCCCTTTTCGGAGCGTACAATGTTCATCCTCGTCGCCGGCCTGGTTCTCTTCCTGGGTATCCACACCCTCACCACGCTTCGGGGTCTGCGGGCGAGCCTGATCGGCCGGATTGGCGCGGGCGCCTACAAGGGCCTCTTCTCGTTGGTATCTGCCATCGGACTGGTCCTGATCGTCTGGGGCTTCGCCCGGTATCGCTCCACCGGGTGGACCCAGCTCTGGTACCCGCCCGCCGGGATGCGGCACGTCGCCATGCTGCTGATGTGGTTCGCCTTCATCGCACTCGCGGCGACCTATTGCCCACCCGGCAAGATCAAGGGAATGCTCCGCCACCCCATGCTGGTCGCGGTGAAGACCTGGGCGCTGGCGCACCTGCTCGCCAACGGCGACCTCGGCGCGCTGCTGCTGTTCGGCGCCTTCCTCGCCTGGGCAGTGTACGACCGCATCGCCGTAAAGCGCCGCGGCGACATGGGCGCGCCGCCCTCCTCGTTCACCTCGGGTGACCTGATTGCAATTGCGGCCGGCACGGCGGCGTGGTTCGCCATGCTCTGGCTGCATCCCCTGTTGATCGGGGTTGCGATCATCTGACCCGGCCAAACGGCGGAACCCGGCGTTTGGCACCTCGTTTGTGACGGCATAGGCTGCGCCCCGCCTCTATGGAGAAGAAATAATGCAGCTTGGAATGATCGGTCTCGGACGCATGGGCGGCAACATCGTCCGCCGGCTCGTGAGCAAGGGCCATGAGTGCGTGGTGTTCGACCAGAATGTCGACGCCATCAAGGCACTGGCGGGGGACCGGATCGGTGGATCTTCCGGACTTGCCGACCTGGTGAAGAAGCTCGCCAAGCCGCGCGCCATCTGGGTGATGCTACCGGCTGGCGAGATCACCGAGAAGACCGTGGCCGAACTAGGCAACCTGATGGAAGCCGGCGACACGATCATCGACGGCGGCAACGCCTTCTTCCAGGACGACGTGCGCCGCGCCAAGGCGCTTAAGTCCAAGGGCATCCATTACATCGACTGCGGCACCTCTGGCGGCGTGTGGGGCCTCGAGCGCGGATACTGCATGATGATCGGTGGCGACAAGGAAGCCGTCGACCGGCTCGATCCGATCTTCAACGCGCTCGCGCCGGGCGCCGGCACCATTCCCAAGACGCCGCGCCGCGAGACGCGCGATCCCCGCGTCGAGCAGGGATATCTCCATTGCGGTCCCGTTGGCTCGGGCCACTTCGTGAAGATGGTCCACAACGGCATCGAGTACGGCATCATGCAGGCCTATGCCGAAGGCTTCGACATCCTGCAGAAGGTCAACATCAAGGCGATCCCGGAAGAGCGGCGCTACGACATCGACCTGGCCGACGTCGCCGAAGTATGGCGCCGCGGCAGCGTGATCAGCTCGTGGCTGCTCGATCTCACCTCCTCGGCGCTGGCTGAAGATCCCGCCCTCTCCAAATACTCGGGCTTCGTCGAGGACTCAGGCGAAGGCCGCTGGACGATCAACGCCGCCGTCGAGGAAGCCGTCCCCGCCGATGTACTGTCGGCGGCGCTGTTTGCCCGCTTCCGCTCGCGCGACAAGGACGGCACGGCCAACAAGCTCCTGTCGGCCATGCGCCATGCCTTCGGAGGTCATGTCGAGCCGAAATGACCGCCAAGCCGCCCCCCTGCACGCTGGTGGTCTTCGGCGTGACCGGAGACCTCACCAAGCGGCTGCTGCTGCCCGCGCTGCGCAACTTGCGCCGCGACGGGCTGCTGCCCGACGACTTCAAGCTGGTCGGCATCGCCTCTCGCGATATCGGTGACGAGGGACTGCGTACGCACCTGCGTCAGGCCATGGCCGACTTCAAGGCCGGCGGCGGCGACGGGGACGTCGAGTGGTTCCTGCAGCGCGCACACTATCTCAGCGGGAAGTTCGAGGACGCGGCGACCTACGCCGCGCTCGCCAAGCAGGTTAAGGGCAACGCCCTGTTCTACCTCGCGACGCCGCCCAGCGAATTCTCCGTTATCGTCCAGCAACTCGGCAAGGCCGGCCTCGTCGCGGAAGCGGGCGATGCCTGGCGCCGCGTCATCATCGAGAAGCCGTTCGGCCACGATCTGGAGTCGGCGATCGCGCTCAACAAGGAGATTCTGGGCGTCCTCCAGGAAAGCCAAGTCTTCCGCATCGATCACTATCTCGGCAAGCAGACGGTGCAGAACATCATGGTGTTCCGCTTCGCCAACGGCTTCGTGGAGCCGCTGAGGAGCCGCGATCATATCGACCATGTCCAGATCACCGTGGCCGAGACCGTGGGTGTCGAAGCGCGCGGCAAGTTCTACGACAAGACCGGCGCGCTGCGCGACATGGTGCCCAACCACATCTTCCAGCTCGTGTCGCTGATCGCCATGGAGCCTCCGGCGCGATTCGATGCCGAGTCGCTGCGCTCCGAGAAAGCCAAGGTGCTCGACTCCGTCCAGCGCTTCACGCCTTATTCCGCGCGCGGCAGCGTGGTGCGCGCGCAGTACGCCGAGGGCACGGTGGGCGACAAGAAGGTCGCGGCATACAGGGACTCGCCGGATGTGCCGCAGGACTCGCGCACCGAGACCTACGTGGCGATGAAGCTGATGATCGACAACTGGCGCTGGGCCGGCGTGCCGTTCTACGTGCGCACCGGCAAGTCGCTGGCCATCCGCAAGACCGACATCAACATCCGCTTCAAGCAGGCGCCGCTCACCCTGTTCCGCGACACGCCCGTCGACACCCTGCCCCCCAACGATCTCACCATCCGCATCCAGCCCGACGAAGGCGTGACGCTCCGCTTCGGCGTCAAGGTGCCGGAGCCGCAGATGCGGATCGAGGGCGTCGACCTCAAGTTCAATTACGCCGACGCTTTCACGGTGACACCCAGCACCGGATACGAAACGCTGATCTACGACTGCATGACCGGAGACGCGACCCTGTTCCAGCGTGCCGACAACATCGAGGCCGGCTGGCGCATCGTCCAGCCGATTCTCGATGTCTGGGCTGCGGACAAGACCAGCCCGATGCCGTCGTACCGGGCCGGCAGCAGCGGGCCGGAAGAAGCCGACGCCCTGCTCGGGCGCGATGGCCGGTCGTGGCGGTCGCTCGTGCCGCGCGTGAAGCCATGACTCGCATCTCCGCCTTCATCTCCGACGTCGACGGCACGGTGATGACGCACGCCAAGGAGCTTACGCCGCGCACGTGCCAGGCCGCGGCCCGGCTCAAGGCGCGCGGCATTCCCTTCGCTGTCATCAGTGCGCGGCCGCCGCGTGGCATGCGCATGATGGTCGAGCCGCTCGGTCTCACCTATCCGCTGGCCGGATTCAACGGCGGCCAGTTCACGAGCCCCGACCTGACACCCATCGCCGATCACGCCATCGCCCCGGAGACCGCTCTCCGCGCCCACGACCTGCTCGCGGCAAAAGGCGTCGATGTCTGGGTGTTCGACGGATCCGACTGGAAGGTACGCGATCGCGACGGCGCACACGTGGCGCACGAGAAGGAGACGATCCAGTACGATCCGATCGTCGTGAAGGACTTCGAAAATGCTCTCCTCGCCGCGCACAAGATCGTGGGCGTGAGCGACGATCACGCCCTTCTCGCCCGCGTCGAGACCGAGATGCAGGCAGCCCTGGGCACCGCGGCCACCGCGGCACGTTCGCAGGCCTACTATCTCGACGTCACCCATCCGCTGGCCAACAAGGGTGTGGGCGTGCGCCGGCTGGCGGCGCTGATGGGCGTGCCGATGGCCGAGATCGCCGTGATCGGGGACGGCGGCAACGACGTGGCCATGTTCCAGGAGTGCGGCCTCAGCATCGCCATGGGCAACGCCAGCGACGAGGTGAAGAAGCACGCGCAATTCGTGACCGGCTCCAACGACGAGGACGGCTTCGCCGACGCCGTCGAGAAGTACGTGCTGGGAGCGGCGCGATGAATGAACCGCAGGTCTATGCCGATCCCGAGGCGCTGGCGGCGCATGCCGCCGACTGGCTGCTGGCCTGGGCGTCGGCCACCACCGCCAAGCAAGGCGAGCGCTTCTCGGTCTGCCTGAGCGGCGGCTCGACGCCGAAGCGGCTCTACGAACTGCTCGCCGCCAAGCCGCGGCGCGACGCCTTCCCGTGGGCGCTCGCGCACTGGTTCTGGGGCGACGAGCGCTTCGTGCCGCCCGACGACAGGCAGAGCAACTACCGCATGGTGCGCGAGGCGATGCTCGACCATGTGCCGGTGCCCGCCGCCAACATCCATCCGATCCCGACACTGGGCGTCACCCCCGAACAGGCGGCCAAGGCCTACGAGCGCGAGCTGCAGCTTTTCCACGGCGAGGAAATCCTCAACCCCGCCCGCCCGCTGTTCAACGTCGTGCTGCTGGGGCTGGGCACCAACGGCCATACCGCCTCGCTGTTTCCCGGCATGCCGGTGCTCGACGAGCGCACGCTGTGGACCGGAACGATGACCGATCCCGAGGCCGGCACGCGCATCACCCTCACCTACCCCGCGCTCGAGAGCGCGCGCGAGACGGTGTTCCTGATCGCGGGCGCCGACAAGAAGCCGATGCTGAAGCGCCTGCTCGCGGGCGACCGTGCGCTTCCCGCCGCGCGCCTCGCGCCGCAGGGGGCGCTGCATTTCTTCGTCGACCGCGCCGCGGCGCCGGACTGAATCATGGACCGCGATGCCCTGAAGCGCGCCGCCGCCGAGCGCGCGGTGGCCCTGGTGGAGGACGGCATGGTGCTGGGCCTGGGCTCTGGCTCGACGGCGGAGACTGCCGTCGACCTGCTGGCCCTGCGCGTCGCCGCCGGTCTCGACGTCGTCGGCATCCCGACCTCCGAACGCACCCGCGTGCTGGCGCTGCGGCTGGGCGTTCCCCTCACCGGCTTCGAGGCGCACGCCCGGATCGATCTTGCGATCGACGGCGCCGACCAGGTCGAGCGCGGCACGCTCAACCTCGTCAAGGGGCTGGGCGGCGCGCTCATGCGCGAGAAGATCATCGCGGCCTCGGCGCAGCGGCTGGTCATCGTCGTCGACGACAGCAAGCTCGTGGCGAAGCTCGGCGGGCAGACCGCGCTGCCGGTCGAGATCGCGGCCTTCGGCTGGCCCTCGACGATCGACCGGCTGCGGGCCGCCGGTCACCGGCCGGTGCTGCGGATGGCAGGCGGCATCCCTTTCACGACCGACGGCGGCAACCACATCGCCGACTGCGCGATCGACACCATTGCCGATGCGAAGAAGCTCGACGCGGCGCTTCATGGGCTGCCGGGCGTCGTCGAGACGGGGCTGTTCATCGGCATGACCTCGTTCGTGATCGTTGCGGGAGAAAACGGCGTGGAGGAACTCACCTCATGAAGACACTCGCCATCGACATCGGCGGCACCGGCCTCAAGTCGTCCGTGCTCGACGAGCAGGGCAACATGATCGTGGATCGCGTGCGCCTGCCGACGCCGCATCCCAGCCGCCCCAAGGACATCCTGCCGGCGATCGGGTCGCTCGTTCGACAGCTCCCCGCCTTCGACCGCATCTCGGCGGGCTTTCCCGGCGTCGTCCGCGGCGGCAGGATCGTGACCGCGCCGCATCTCGGCACCAAGGACTGGAAGGGCTTCGACCTGCAGGACGCGCTCGCCAAGCAGTTCGGCAAGCCCGCCCGGGTCGAGAACGACGCCGAGGTGCAGGGCCTCGGCATCATCACGGGCCAGGGCCTCGAGGTCGTGCTGACGCTGGGGACCGGCATCGGCAGCGCCATCTTCGACAACGGCCGCATGACGCCGCATCTCGAACTGGCCCACCACCCGATCCACAAGTCCGCCACCTACGACGACTATATCGGCGACCGCGCCCGCAAGAAGCTGGGCAAGAAGAAGTGGTCCGACCGGGTGCTGAGGACGATCGACATCGTCCGCACGCTGCTGAACTTCGACACGCTCTATCTGGGCGGCGGCAATTCGGCGAACCTGACCGTCAAGCTTCCCGCCAACGTCAAGACCGCCTCCAACGACGAGGGCATCCTGGGCGGCTTCCGGCTTTGGGACGATCTGCACGGACGCGAGCGCGGGCGTCCCTAGTTCCTGGTCTCCGGCACCAGCGACGGAGGGGTCGTGGCGACGGCGGGATTGGCCGTGTGCTGAGCGGCGCGCAGGGCTACCGCGCGGTTCTGGAGGACGGCACCGGCGAACTCGCAGGCCACGAAAGCCACACAAATCACGAACGCAACTGTCAGTAGCCGAAGCATGACGCCCTTCTCCCTACACACTGGATGTAAGGACGTAACTCCACATTCATCGTTCGGTTGCGAACTCAGTTTCCGAGTGTGATATGCGCCTCCTTAACCACTTGAGCCCACTTGGGAATATCCGCGGCGATGGTCGCATGGGTCTGCTCCGGCGTACTGCCAACAGCCTGCAGTCCCAAGGCTGCAAATTTCTTCATCATCTCGGGATCGGCGAGCACCTTCAGCGACTCCGCCCGCACTTTCTCGACGATCGCGGGTGAGGTGCCCGCGGGCGCCAGCAGCGCGAACCACGAGCCCGCTTCGAAGCCCTTGAACCCTGACTCGTCGACCGTCGGCAGGTTCGACGTGTCCTCCGAGCGCTTGAGCGCCGTCACCGCGAGACCGCGCAGCCGCCCGTCGCGCACCAGCGGCATGATCGCGCCCGCATTCTGGATCGCCACCGGCACCTGGCCGCCCAGCGTGTCGTTGAAGTTGGCGCCGCGATACGGGATGTGCTCCATCTTGATGCCCGCCAGATGGCAGAACAGCGCGCCGGCCACGTGCTGCGGCGTGCCGACGCCGGGCGTGCCGTAGGAGAGCTTGCCGGGATTGGCCTTGGCATAGGCGATCAGCTCGGCGAGCGTCTTTACCGGCAGGTCGTTGTTCACCGCGATCACGCTGGGCATCGAGAGCGAGATCGAGATCGGCGCGAAGTCCTTCAGCGGATCGAACGGCACCGGCTGCAACGCCGGCAGCACCGTGATCGCGGCATTGCCCGACCACATCAGCGTGTAGCCGTCGGGTGCGGCCTTCGCGACCTTGTCGACGCCGATGGCGCCCGAGTTGCCGGTGACATTGTCGACGATCACCGGCTGGCCCCAGGCCTCGCCGAACTTCTGCGCGAACATGCGCGCCGTCACATCGGTGGCGCTGCCGGCCGTGAAGCCCACGACCAGTTTCACCGGCTTCTCCGGCCACTTGGTTTGCGCTGCAGCAGGCAACCCCGCCAGCAGGACGGCCAGCGCAAAGGCGATCAATCGCATTTATTCCTCCCGTTCTTTTCGGGCATACTACGCCCAGAATGGGAGGGTCCGATATGCCGACCAATTTCGCTGTTCAGCCGATCGACGCCACCTTCGGCGCGGTGATCACCGGCGTGAAGCTCGCCACCGTCGACGACGCCACCCTGGCCGAACTCCGCAAGGTCTGGCTCCAGTACGGCCTGCTCGTCTTCCCCGGCCAGTTCTTCAGCAACGCCGAGCAGATTGCCTTCGCCAAGCGCCTGGGACCGCTCGAGTTCGAGATGTCCGCCCTCAGCAACGTCAAGGAAGACGGCACGCTCCGCCTCGAGAAGGACAACGACGATCGCATGAAGGTGCTGAAGGGCAACATGGGCTGGCACATGGACTCGACCTACATGCCCGTGCAGGCCAAGGGCGCGGTGTTCTCCGCCGAGGAAGTACCGACGATCGGCGGCCACACCGGCTTCTGCGACATGCGCGCGGCCTACGCTGCCCTCGACGACGCCACCAAGGCCAAGGTCGAGAAACTCCAGGCCTATCACTCGCTGCACTACAGCCAGGCCAAGGCCGGCCACGACACGAAGAAGAAGGCCGACGGCAGCTACAACGGCTACGGGTTCCACGACGGGCCGGTGCCGCTGCGTCCGCTGGTCAAGGTCCATCCGGAGACCGGCGAGAAGATCCTGGTGATCGGCCGCCATGCCCACAACATCCCGGGCCTGGACAAGGACGAGTCCGAACGCTTCTTGCAGGAGCTCACCGACTTCGCGACCGGCGATCCGCGGCGGGTCTATCACCACGATTGGCGGCCGGGCGACGCGGTGCTGTGGGACAACCGGCGCCTGATGCATCGCGCAACGCCATGGGACTACACCCAGCGCCGCATCATGTGGCACTCCCGCCTCGCGGGAGATCCCAGGAGCGAGATCGCGCTCAACTACGAGAAAGAAGCGGCGGTTGCCTAGCTCCGCCGTCTTGAACCCTGTTGTCGTCCTGAGCGAAGCGAAGGACCTTGCGCCAGTGTCATGGGGTTCGCCTACACTGAGCGCGAGATCCTTCGCTTCGCTCAGGATGACAATGACGCTCAGGACGACAAAGTGAAATTCGGCCTCTTCGGCGGCGCGCGCACCAAGCGCTCGGTCGGCCCCGACGATAGCCAGGGCTACGACGCCTTCGTCGACTATGTGGTCGAGGCCGATCGGCTGGGCTTCGCGCACATGTTCATGGTCGAGCACCACTTCACCGGCCACGGCCAGGTCTCGGCCTCGATGACCCTGCTCGCCTATCTCGCGGCCAAGACCAAGACCATCCGCCTCGGCACCGCCGTGGTCGTGCTGCCGTGGCACAATCCGGTGCTGATCGCCGAGCAGGCCGCGACGCTCGACCTGCTGACCGGCGGCCGCTTCGACTTCGGCGTCGGCAAGGGCTACCGCAAGGCCGAGTTCGACGGCTTCTGCATCCCGATCGAGGAGGCCTCGGAGCGCTTCGACGAGACGATGGAAATCATCCGCAAGGCGTGGACGACGCCCCATGACGTAAATGGCGGCCGCTTCAGCCATCACTCCAAGCACTGGCACTACGACAACATCCTGGTGGAGCCCGAGCCGCTGCAGCGCCCGCACCCGCCGCTGTGGCTGGCCGCCGGCAGTCCTGACTCGATCAGGCGCGCCGCGCGCGAGGGCTACAACCTCCTGCTCGACCAGCTGGCGCAGACCGACCAGATCATCCAGCGCATCGCGCTGTTCAAGGCCGAGTGCGCCAATATCGGCCGCCCCTACGACGCCAACATGGTGGCGACCGCGCGCCCCTTGCAGATGATCCATAGCGAGGCCGAGCGCGCGCAGGCTTACGAGACCCGCAAGCGCGTGATCGGCACGATCGGCGATCTCGCGCGCGACAAGCTCGCCGACCGGGTGGAAGACGACACCGCCGCCCTCCTCGGCACACCCGACGAGGTGATCGCCCGCCTGCGCGAACTCGAGGCCGGCGGTGCCACCAATATCCTGCTCGTCGATCCCAACGCCTCCGTCGCCAATCTCCGCGCCTTCGCGCGCGAAGTCATGCCCGCCTTCCAGCCGGCGCGCGCCGCCGAGTGAGCCAAAAAACCGTCGGCTCGCGAGGATTGGCACAAATCGCCGGCCCGCCTGCATCGAAGCCGATTCCTCGCGAGGACTCGCGAGCCTCGCGCATTCCGCGCCACAAAAAACTGCTCCTCCGGAGGAATCGCCTGGAAAGCCGGCCCGCTTGAACGCGAGGCCAATCCTCCGGAGCCTCCGGGGATTCCTGAGCGGGTGCATGCACGGCAATTGTCGGTAACTGCCGTGCGCCGTGACGCACAACACCCGCCTTCCCAAGAATGTCATTCCGAGCACATCGAGGGATGTTTGTAATGCAGCAGACGAAGGGTCCCTCGCTGCGCTCGGGATGACTGCGTCCGGGGAGGAAATCTTCGCGTGGATCATCCCGCGTACCTACACGCGTCGCAGCGAATCCCCTATTACGGTCGTAATTGACGCTAGAAGCGCGATTTTACTGGCTTTTCGTGCAGGCTAATCTGCCCTCACCGCTCCGGAAGAAGAGCTGAGAGAGACTTCGAATGTTCGACCTGTCGATCAATGAACTGCGCAAGGTCATCATCTGCCGTTTCGACGAGGACATGACAGTCGATGACTTTGCGATGCTCGACGAAATCGGCCGCAGCCGCAAAGAGATCGCGCTGTACGATTGCATCTTCGACCTGACGCATGTCCAGCGCGTCGACCTGCCCCGGAGCTTCGCGGCCGAACGCGCCGAGATCCCGCAGGCGTTCAAGGATCGGGAGCGCGTCTACATCGTGAACCGGCCCGAATTGCGCGACCTCATCCAGCGCTACGCCGACGGCCAAGCCGCCAAGGGCTGGCGCACGCCGCAGATCGTGGGAACGCGGGACGAGGCGTTTGCACTGCTGGGCGTGACGAGCGCGGACTTTCGCGGCTTCTGACTTCCATTTCGCTCGCGTTGTTTGAGCGAGAGCGCACCGAGTGCGCACCAGACGGCCGCGCAGGCGCCGCTGGCCCTGACACGTGCCGAGCGAACCCCATCGGCATTGCCCGAATTCATTTTCGCGAGGCACAATGCGGACAGGGAGACCATACACATGAAATCATTCTTCCGGCACGTGGGCCGCGGAGCTGCGGTCGTTGCCCTCTTCTTCGCGGGCGCCGCCCACGCGGACGGGCCGGATTTCGTACCCTCGCCGGACCTCCTGGCGGCGGCCGTGAAGGAAGGCAAGGTGACGCTCTACACCGCCAACTTCCTGGATACCGAGCAGGTCGTCGCAAAACGGTTTTCCGCGCGCTTCCCCGACATCAGGCTCGAGCTCGTGCGTGCACCAACCGGCCAACTCTCAACGCGTATCAAGACCGAGGCGGCAGCCAACAAACTGATCGCCGATGTCATCGATATCTCCGATCGCGGCGAAGCTCGGGCCCTGGTCGGGCTGTTCGCGCCCTATGCCCCGCCGAATACCGGCGACTATCCTGAGGTGTCACGCACCGCCGACCGCCTGTGGCCGCGCTCCGGCAACGCCTGGACGATCGCTTACAACGTCGCGGTGGTGACTGACCCGCCGAAATCGTGGGCCGACCTGCTGAAACCCGAATACGAGAAGCTGCGCCTCGGGCAGACCATCATTGGAGCCGGCGGCGGGCCGTTCAACCGTGCGATGTTCGAACGCAAGGTGCTGGGCGAGGACTATTGGACGAAGCAGGCCGCCCTCAAGCCGATGCTGTTTCCGAGCCAGGCGCAGATGGTCGATGCCATGATCCGAGGCGAGGTCGCGGTTGCACCTCTGGTCACAAACCTTGCCATTCCCCTCGCCGTTCAGGGTGCGCCGCTCAAATGGTTCTTCGCGCCCGAAGGAGTTCCCGTCACGGTCTTCTCCGCCGGACTGGCGAAGACCGCGCCCCATCCCAACGCGGCCAAGCTGTTCCTCGACTGGTCCCTGTCGCGAGAGGGACAGGCGCTGATGGTCGAGCTCGGTTCCTTCTCTTCGCTGAAGGATGCGCCGACGCCGCCGGGCGTCGATTCGAAAGCCATCAAGGCCTGGTATCCCGACGACGACGAGGTCGCGAAGGTCTTCAAGGCGTGGACCGACGACTGGAACAAGGCGTACGGCTACCGGCAATAAGAACGTCATTCTTCCGCTCCGCACGTCCCATCGCGATGCGGTGGCTCGGTGCGGTCCCCCGCATCAATCCGGTGGTCGCCAAGCAGAGCACCACCCTATCATTCCGGAACAATCAAGGGAGACCACCATGCTCACCGTTACCCGCGATATGATTCTGCCAACGACCATTACCGGCTCCTATCCGCGGCCGTTGTGGTTCGACCGCAGCCTCGATGGCCGGCCATTCAAGTCTGCGCTGGGCGATTCGTTGTTTCGCGAGCAGTACATGGATGCCGTCGCCAGCATCATCACCGAACAGGAAATGGCCGGGCTCGACATCGTGACCGATGGCGACAGCCGCTTCGATCTCACCGTGGGCGGCAAGTCGTGGTTCTTCTATCCGATCGAACGCATGGGCGGCATCGAGGGCCATCGCGATTTCTCGCGCGGCTGGATGGCCCGCCACGGCCTTCGCCCGGGCAAGATCCTTTGGGAAGTGCAGGAGGCCTATCAACCCGGTGTCGTACGCGAGAAGCTCACGCGCGGGCCCCTCGAATACGCAGCCCTCTGGCAACTCGCCCAGCGCCTGAGCAACAGGCCGGTGAAGTTCGGCGCCATCTGCGCCCCCGCCATCGCGTCGATGCTGTGGAACGAGCACTACGCCGACGACAAGGAGATGATCCTCGACCTCTGCGACATCATGAATGAAGAGCTGAAGGAAGTGGCGGCCGCCGGCTGCCCGCTGATCCAGGTCGAGGAGCCGCCGCATCACAGCCGCGCCCTGCAGGAGAACACGACCGACGCCGACCTCGAGTTCCAGACCATGGCCTTCAATCGCCAGCTCAAGGACGTCAACGCCGAGATCTGGGTGCACACCTGCTGGGGCAACCCCAACCAGCAGCGCGTTCACTGGAACGTGCCGAGCTACGAACGCGCGCTGCCGCACCTGCTCCAGCTCAATTGCGATGTGCTGACCATCGAGTGCGCCAGCTCGGACGGCAAGGACCTGCCGCTGTTCAAGCACATCAAGACCGACAAGAAGATCGGCATCGGCGTGGTCAACCACTGCAACACGGTGGTCGAGCCGGCCGAGCATGTTGCCGCGCTGATCCGCAAGGCACTGGAATACATACCCAAGGAGCAGCTCGTCATCAGCACCGACTGCGGCTTCGGCCGCGAAGGCCTGTCGCGCCGCATAGCGTTCTACAAATGCGTGGCGCTGGTCGAAGGCACCAACATCGTCCGCCGCGAACTCGGCCTGCCGGAAGCGCGCGTTCGCGCGGCCGATCCCCAGCTCTGGTTCGCCGGCAAGGAATTGCTGCGCTGACTTAGCCCCTGCCTGCCAGCGCCCGGTTCTCCAGCCGGCTCAGCAGCCGCACCAGCGGCCACAGGATCAGGAAATAGATCACCGCCGCCATCACGATCGGCGTGGGATTGAACGTGGCGCTCTGGGCCTGGCGCGCTTGGTAGAGGAGCTCGGGCACGGCCACGACGCTGCCCAGCGACGTGAGCTTCACCACTTCGAGCGTATTGCTCAAGAGATCGGGTAGCACGTTGCGGATCGCCTGCGGCAGCACGACGTAGACCATCGCCTGTCCGCCCGACAGGCCGGTCGAGCGCGCGGCCTCGATCTGGCCGTGCGGCACCGAGTCGATGCCGGCGCGCAGGATCTCGCCGTAATAGGCGCTGTTGTTCAGCATGAAGGCCACCGCCACGCAGGCGAAGCCGCCCAGCTCGAGGCCCATGAACGGCAGCCCGGCGAACAGCAGCACCAGCAGCACCAGTGGCGGGAAGGCACGAAAGAAATCGACCCAGGCCATCAGCGGCCAGCGCACGGCGCGGCTCTTCGACTGTGCCATGACGGCAAGGCCAAGCCCGCTCAGGAAGCCGAGCGGCACGACCATCAGCGACAGCAGGATGGTGTTCAGCAGCCCGTCGATCACGATCGACATCGCGCCCACGGCGATGTCGACGTTGAAGAAGTTGTCGACTATCTCTTCCATGAGTACTTCTTCTCGATCCAGCGCGCCGCGATGACCACCGGGATGAAGAGGATGAGATAGGCGGCCGACCCCAGGATCAGCGGCGAGGGATTGTAGGAGTTCGACACCGCCGACGAGGCCATGCCGAGGATCTCGTGGAGCGCCACGACGGTGCCGAGTGCCGTGCCTTTGGTGATGGCGATGGTGCGGTTGGTCAGCGGCGCGATGGTGAGCCGCAGTGCCTGGGGCAGCACGACGTTCATCAGGGTCTGCCCGAAGCCGAGGCCCGTCGAGCGCGACGCCTCCCACTGGCCCTTGTGCACCGAAGTAATACCCGCCCAGAAAATCTCCTCGGAGAAGGCCATCAGCACCAGCGAGAGCGAGAGCCAGGTCGACATGAAGCCCGACGGCGACCAGCCGGCCGACGGCATGCCGAAGTACAGCAGCACGATGATCACGAGCGGCGGCAGCGAGCGCAGGAGGTCGACCACGAAGATGATCAGCAGGTTGAGCGGCCGGAAGGACAGCGAGCGCACCAGCGCCAGCAACAGGCCGGCCAGGATGCCGCTCACGACGATCAGGATCGCCAGTTCGATGGTCAGCAGCGTGCCCGCCAGGATGTCCGGCAGGTATTTGGCCATCACTTTCGCGTTGAAGAACGCGTCGAGGAACTTGTCCCAGGCGGTCATTTTGCGGCCCATCCTTCGAGACGCGGCCCTGCGGGCCGCTCCTCAGGATGAGGATGTGCGAGCGAGAACAAGGCCTCACCCTGAGGAGCGAACGCAGTGAGCGTCTCGAAGGGTGCGCGCCCGCACGATGCCATGATCAATGCTGCTGGATCTGCCCGATGAACGCCCGCGTGCGCTCGTGGGCGGGGGTGTCGAAGATCGCGGCGGGCGGGCCCTGTTCGACGATCAGCCCGTCGTCCATGAAGATCACGCGGTCGGCGGCGTTCTTCGCGAAGCCCATCTCGTGGCTGACCACGATCATGGTCATGCCGCTCTCGCGCAGGTCGCGCATGACGGCGAGCACGGAGCCCACCAGTTCGGGATCGAGCGCGCTGGTCGGCTCGTCGAACAGCATGACCCGCGGCTCGAGCGCGATCGAGCGCGCGATGGCGACGCGCTGCTGCTGGCCGCCCGACAGTTCGGCCGGACGGTGATGCGCGCGGTCGGCCAGGCCCACACGATCGAGGGCCGCCTGCGCCAGCGTCTCGGCTTCCGCCTTGCCCTTCCCGGCCACCTTGCGCAGCGCCAGCATCACGTTGCCCAGCGCCGTCATGTGCGGATAGAGATTGAACGACTGGAAGACCATGCCGATGTGCTGGCGCGCATGGTTGATGTCGGTCTTGGGGCTCAGCATGTCGATGCCCGCGACCTCGATGCTGCCGGAGCTGGGTTGCTCCAGCCGGTTGAGGCAGCGCAGCAGGGTCGACTTGCCCGACCCCGACGGGCCGATCACGAACACCAGTTCCCGTTCGGCCACCTCCAGATCGACGCCCTTCAGGACGTGGAGGTGACCGAAATGCTTATGAACGCCGTACGCTTTGACGATCGCTGTCATCAGCCGCAGTGCAACTCATGCGGCGTGGCGTCGTAGCCCGGCATGCCCGGGACGCCATAACCCGGCGTGATCGTGCGCTCGAGGCCATCGGGCTCGGACGGTCCGATCCACTTCTCGTAGAGCTTCACCATCGTGCCGTCCTTCTTCATGCAGTCCAGCGCGTCCTGCAGTTCGGCGCGCAGCTTGGGATTGTCCTTCGGCACGGGTGCCGCCCAGTGCAGCTTCTCGCCCTTGAGCGCGAGATCGGCCACGAAATTCGGCGTCTGCTTGGCGATGTATTGTACCGAGGTGTTGCCGACGAACGTTGCGTAGGCGCGGCCCGAAAGAACGGCCTGCACGGCGTCGGCCTGGCTGTCATAAGCCTGGACCTCGAAGCCGTTCTTGGTCCCCTCGGCCTTGCTGATCGTCTCGTACGGCGTGCCCTTGTTCACGGCGACCGCCTTGCCCTTGAGATCGGCCCAGCCGGTGAGCGGCTTGCTGCCCTTCTTGATGCCGAACTGGAAGTAGGTCCAGAGATAGCCGGCCGTGAAGAGCATGTTCTCGGCGCGCTCCTTGGTGACGGTCGTGGGCGCGGCAATGAAGTCGTAGCGCCCGGACGACATGCCGGGGATCAGGGTCGAGAAGCTCACCGCGTCGATCGTGATCGGACGCTTCATTCGCTTGGCGACCTCGGTGAACACGTCGACATTGAAGCCCTGGATGCCACCGCCCGGCTTCGGAAAGGCGTGCGGCGGAAAGGTGCCGTCGACGCCGGTGCGCAGCGGCTTGCCCTCTTGAGCGAAAACCGGCGATGCGCACAGCAGAATGGCGGCGGCCACCGCGGCGAAACGTTGAATCATCTGAATTCCTCCCTCATCATCCCCAAAGCGGGACGGTAGATCAGCCGTTGTTCAATAGCAATTTAGAGGCCATGTTTCGCCGATGGAACGCATCCTCGTCATCAATCCCAATTCGTCGCAGACCGTCACCGACGGCATCGACCGCGCCATGGAGCCGCTGCGCCTGCCGGGTGGCCCCGCCATCGAATGCGTGACCCTGAAGGAAGGCCCGCCGGGCATCGAGAACCAGGCGCATGTCGAAAGCGTCGTGCTGCCGCTCAGCCAGATGGTGAAGAACCGCGACAACGACTGCTCGGCCTTCGTGATCGCCTGCTACTCCGATCCCGGCCTGCATGCGGCACGCGAAGTGACCACCAAGCCGGTGCTGGGCATCGCCGAGTGCGGGATCATGACGGCCATGACCATGGGCCAGCGCTTCGGCGTGATCTCGATCCTGAAGAAATCGATTCCGCGCCACTTGCGCTATGTCGGCCAGATGGGCGTCACTGACCGCATGGCCGGCGACCGCGCGATCGGCCTCGGCGTCACCGAGCTCAGCGACGAGGCGCGCACCTTCATCCGCATGGCCGAGGTCGCCGTCGAACTGCGCGACGAAGATGGCGCCGATGTCATCGTGATGGGCTGCGCCGGCATGGCCCGCTACCGCGACCGCCTGCAGCGCCACGTCGGCCTGCCCGTCGTCGAACCCAGCCAGGCCGCCGTCTCGATGGCGATCGGGCGTAGCCGCCTCAACTGGGCTTAGTCTTCCGGACAGCGAGCCTCCG
>CAIWTJ010000240.1 GCA_903915535.1 Enhydrobacter aerosaccus | reverse complement strand
GGAGCGCAGCTCCTTGACCAGCACGTTGAAGGATTCGGGGATACCCGCCTCGAACGTGTCGTCGCCGCGCACGATGGCCTCGTAGACCTTGGTGCGGCCGGCCACGTCGTCCGACTTGACGGTGAGGATCTCCTGCAGCGTGTAGGCGGCGCCGTACGCTTCGAGCGCCCACACCTCCATCTCGCCGAAGCGCTGACCGCCGAACTGCGCCTTGCCGCCCAACGGCTGCTGGGTGACGAGCGAGTACGGGCCGATCGACCGCGCGTGGATCTTGTCGTCCACGAGATGGTGCAGCTTCAGCATGTAGATGTAGCCCACGGTCACCTTGCGATCGAACGGCTCGCCGGTGCGGCCGTCGATCAGGGTGACCTGGCCCGACTTGTCGAGGCCGGCAAGCTCCAGCATGTCGACGATGTCGGGCTCGTGCGCGCCGTCGAACACGGGCGACGCGAACGGCACGCCCTTGCTGAGGTTGCGGGCGAGCTCGATCACCTGGTCGTCCTCGAGATCGGCGATGTCGGCCTTGTAGGACTTCTCACCGTAGATTTCGCGCAGCTGCTTCTTGATCTGCGCGACCGAGGACTCGCGGGCGCTGGCCAGCATGTCGCCGATCTTCTTGCCGAGATTCGCCGACGCCCACCCGAGGTGGGTTTCGAGAATCTGACCGACGTTCATGCGCGACGGCACGCCGAGCGGGTTCAGCACGATGTCGACCGGGCCGCCCTCTTCCAGGTACGGCATGTCCTCGAGCGGCATGATGCGCGAGATCACGCCCTTGTTGCCGTGACGGCCGGCCATCTTGTCGCCCGGCTGCAGCTTGCGCTTGGTCGCGACGAAGACCTTGACCATCTTCATCACGCCCGGCGGCAGCTCGTCGCCACGCTGCAGCTTGTCGACCTTGCTGTCGAAGCGGTCCTGCAGGCGCTTCATCGATTCGTCGAACTGCTTGTGCGAGGCCTCGAGTTCGCCCTGGCGCTTGTCGACCTTCACCGTGATCTGGCGCCACTGGCCGGGCGTGAACTCGCCCAGCACCTTGTCGACGATACGGGTGCCCGGCTTCAGGCCCTTGAGACCGCCGGCGACGGTCTGGTTCATCAGCATTTCCTGGAGCTGGCCGTAGTAGCTGCGCTCGAGGATGGCCTTTTCGTCGTCACGATCCTTGGCGAGACGCTCGATTTCGTCACGCTCTATGGCGAGCGCGCGCTCGTCCTTGTCGACGCCGCGGCGGTTGAACACGCGGACCTCGACGACGGTGCCTTCGACGCCCGGCGGCACCTTCAGCGAGGTGTCGCGCACGTCGGCGGCCTTTTCGCCGAAGATGGCGCGCAGCAGCTTCTCTTCCGGCGTCATCGGGCTCTCGCCCTTCGGCGTCACCTTGCCGACGAGGATGTCGCCCGCCTTCACTTCGGCGCCGATGTAGACGATGCCGGCTTCGTCGAGGTTCTTGAGAGCCTCTTCGCCGACGTTCGGGATGTCGCGGCTGATTTCTTCCTGGCCGAGCTTGGTGTCGCGGGCCATGACCTCGAACTCCTCGATGTGGATCGAGGTGAAGACGTCATCGCGCACGATGCGCTCGGAGAGGAGGATCGAGTCCTCGAAGTTGTAGCCATTCCAGGGCATGAACGCGACGAGCACGTTGCGGCCGAGCGCGAGCTCGCCGTTCTGCGTCGACGGGCCGTCGGCCACGATGTCGCCCTTCTTCACCTGGTCGCCGACGCGAACGAGCGGCTTCTGGGTGATGCAGGTGCTCTGGTTGGAGCGCTGGAACTTCAGCAGGTTGTAGATGTCGACCGCCGGGCGGTTCGGACCGACGTCGTCGGTCGCGCGCACGACGATACGCATCGCGTCGACCTGGTCGACGATGCCGGAGCGGCGCGCGGCGATCGCCACGCCCGAGTCGCGGGCCACGACCTCTTCCATGCCGGTGCCGACGAGCGGCGCCTCGGCCTGGATGAGCGGCACGGCCTGACGCTGCATGTTCGAGCCCATCAGCGCGCGGTTGGCGTCGTCGTTCTCGAGGAACGGGATCAGCGCCGCGGCGACGGAAACGATCTGCTTGGGCGAGACGTCGACGAAGTCGATCGTCTCGGGACGGGCGAGGATGTACTCACCGCCCTTGCGGCACTGCACCAGCTCGGAGGTGAACTTGCCCTTGGCGTCGATCTCGGCGTTGGCCTGGGCCACGGTGTAGCGGCCTTCCTCCATCGCGGACAGATAGATCACGTCGTCGCTGACGCGGCCCGAGGTCACCTTGCGGTACGGGCTCTCGATGAATCCGTACTGGTTCACGCGCGCGTAGGTCGCGAGCGAGTTGATCAGGCCGATGTTCGGGCCTTCCGGCGTCTCGATCGGGCAGATGCGGCCGTAATGCGTCGGATGCACGTCGCGCACCTCGAAGCCCGCGCGCTCGCGCGTGAGACCGCCCGGTCCCAGCGCCGAGAGGCGACGCTTGTGCGTCACTTCCGACAACGGGTTGGTCTGGTCCATGAACTGCGACAGCTGCGAGGAGCCGAAGAACTCGCGCACGGCGGCCGCCGCCGGCTTGGCGTTGATCAGGTCGTGCGGCATCACGGTGTCGATGTCGATCGAGCTCATGCGCTCGCGGATGGCGCGCTCCATGCGGAGCAGACCCACGCGATACTGGTTTTCCATCAACTCGCCCACCGAGCGGACGCGGCGGTTGCCGAGATGATCGATGTCGTCGATTTCGCCGCGGCCGTCCTTGAGATCGTGCAAGACCTTGACCACCGCGAGGATGTCGGCGCGACGCAGCGTGCGCTGGCTGTCGGGCACGCCTTCGAAGCCCAGGCGCATGTTCATCTTCACGCGGCCGACCGGCGAGAGGTCGTAGCGGTCGATGTCGAACAGCAGGCCCTGGAACAGGGTCTCGGCCTGATCGATCGTCGGCGGCTCGCCGGGGCGCATGACGCGGTAGATGTCGAGCAGCGCCTCTTCACGGTTGTTGTTCTTGTCGGCCGCGAGCGTGTTGCGGATGTAGGGACCGACCGTGGCGTGATCGATGGCGAGAGTCGGCAACAGGTCGATGCCCTGCTCCTCGAACACCTCGAGCACGGCCTCGGTGATCTCCTGGCCGGACTCGACGTAAATCTCGCCCGTCTTCTCGTTGATGATGTCGAGCGCGGCGTAGCGGCCGGTCAGCTCCTCGGCCGTGACGCGCACTTCCTTGAGGCCCGCTTCCTTGAGCTTGGCGAGCAGGCGCGGAGTCATCTTGGTGCCGGCATCGGCCACGGTCTTGCCCGTCTTGGCATTGACCAGGTCGTGCGTCAGCTTGACGTTCTTCATCTGGCTGTCGTCGAAGGTGGTGACCCAACCTTCCTTGTCGCGCTTGTAGACGACCTGGCCATAGAACGCGGCCAGGATTTCTTCCGGCGTCAGGCCCTGGGCCTCGGACGGATCGAGCAGCATACCCTTGGCGACGGCGGCGGCGCGCTTCTTGGCGGTCGCATCGTTGTCGAGCGCGAGCAGCAGCGTCGTCACCGGGATCTTGCGGCGGCGATCGATGCGGACGTGGATCAGGTCCTTGGCGTCGAACTCGAAGTCGAGCCACGAGCCGCGGTACGGGATGATGCGCGCGGCG
>CAIWTJ010000239.1 GCA_903915535.1 Enhydrobacter aerosaccus | reverse complement strand
GGCACCCTGATCCGGCTCGGCAACGAGCTGCTGCAGTCGGGCGAGTGGTGGATCACCGTGTTCCCGGGCGTCACGCTCGCGGCCCTCGTGCTGGCGGTGAACCTGCTGGGCGACTGGCTGCGCGACGCCCTCAATCCGAAGCTGCGCTGACCATGGCGACCAACAATCCACCCCTCCTCGAAGTGCGCAACCTGCGCGTCGAGTTCCCGACGCGGCGCGGCACCTTGCTCGCGGTCGACGATGTCTCTTTCGACATCGCGCCCGGTGAAGTGCTGGGTGTCGTGGGCGAGTCGGGCGCAGGCAAGTCGCTGACCGGCAATGCCATCATCGGACTTCTCGAGCCGCCGGGACGCATCGCGGCCGGCGAGATTCGACTCGAAGGCAAGCGCATCGACAATCTGCCCTACGAGGAAATGCGCAAGATCCGCGGCGCGCGCATCGGCGCGATCTTCCAGGATCCGCTGACCAGCCTCAATCCGCTCTATTCGGTGAGCCATCAGCTCGTCGAGACGATCCAGACGCATCTGCCGCTGTCGGCGTCGGCGGCGCGCGCGCGGGCGCTCGAGCTGCTGAAGGAAGTCGGCATTCCCGGCGCCGAGGAGCGCATCGACCATTATCCGCACCAGTTCTCCGGCGGCATGCGCCAGAGGGTGGTGATCGCCTTGGCGCTCTGTGCCGGCCCGCGCCTGATCGTGGCCGACGAGCCCACCACCGCGCTCGACGTCTCGATCCAGGCGCAGATCATCGCGCTCTTGAAAAAGCTCTGCCGCGAACACGGCACGGCGGTGATGCTGGTGACCCACGACATGGGTGTGATCGCCGAGACCGCCGATCGCGTGGCGGTGATGTACGCCGGCCGCATCGTCGAGGTCGGGCCCGTGCGCGACGTGATCAAGCACGCTCAGCATCCGTACACGAAGGGCCTGATGGGCTCGATCCCGAGCCTCGGCGTGCGGACGGAACGTCTGACCCAGATCGACGGCTCGATGCCGCGGCTCACCGCGATCCCGAAGGGGTGCGCCTTCAATCCGCGCTGCACGGCGCGCGGCGAACGCTGCCTGGTCGAGCGGCCGGACCTGATGCCGGCCGGAGCCAGTCGCGCGGCCTGCTGGCTGCACGACGCGCGCGGTGTCGGCGCGCCGGTCCCTCTCGCGCGGGAGACAGTCAATGCCTGAGGGCAGCTACGTCCATATCGAGGGCCTGAAGCGATACTTCGACGTCTCGGCGCCGTGGCTGGTGCGCAAGCTCGAACGCCGGCCACGACAGATCGTGCAGGCGGTCGACGGTATCGACATCGAGATCGCCAAGGGCGAGACCTTCTCGCTGGTGGGCGAGTCAGGTTGCGGCAAGTCGACGGTCGCCCGGCTCGTGGTCGGGCTCTATCCGCCGACGGATGGCCGCATCGAGTTCGACGGCAACAACATGGCCACGCGGCGCAAGCAGGGCGCGCATTCGACCCTGCGGCGCCGGATGCAGATGATCTTCCAGGACCCGTTCGCCAGCCTCAATCCGCGTTGGCGCGTGTTCGACATCATCGCCGAGCCGATCCGTGCCTTCGGCCTGTCCAAGGACAAGGCCGACCTCGAAAAGCAGGTCGGCGACCTTCTGGAGCAGGTGAAGCTGACGCCGGCCGACGGACGCAAATATCCGCACGAATTCTCGGGCGGCCAGCGCCAGCGCATCTCGATCGCCCGGGCGCTGGCGAGCCAGCCGGAGTTCCTGGTGTGCGACGAGCCGACGTCGGCACTCGACGTATCGGTGCAGGCGCAGATCCTGAACCTGATGATGGATCTGCAGCGCCGGCTGAAGCTCACCTACCTCTTCATCAGCCACAATCTCGCGGTCGTCTATCACATCTCCACGCGGGTGGGCGTCATGTACCTCGGCCGCCTGGTCGAGCAGGCGCCGACCGACACGCTGTTCCGTCGGCCGAAGCACCCGTACACGCGCATGCTGCTCGACACGATCCCCGACCTCGACATGACGGGCCGCCAGCGCGCCCCGGTCGCGGGAGAAGTGCCCAGCCCGCTCAATCCCCCATCGGGCTGCAGTTTCCACCCGCGCTGCCCGTTCGCGAATGAACGCTGCAAGGTCGAGCGTCCCAAGGCGTTGCCCATCGAGGGCGGGACCGTCGCGTGCCACGGGATCGAGGAGGGCCGCATCCCGATCGAGGACCGAAGCTATACCGCGCGCGGGTAATGCAAGTTCCCGTTAAAGTCGTGGTGTGCATTGCTGCAGGCTGACTTCTCTTGACCCATCGCCCCGCTGCCGTACCATCCGGCGCTTAAATTTTGTGCGATTGGAGAGATTCCATGCCGGTCATTAACCGCATTGCCTCGTTTCACAAGGACATGACCGCGTGGCGCCATGACATTCACAGCCATCCGGAGACAGCCTTCGAGGAAGTGCGGACGGCGGACGTCGTCGCGGAAAAGCTCAAGTCGTTCGGCATCGAGATCCACCGCGGTCTCGCCAAGACCGGCGTCGTCGGTGTCCTGAAGGCCGGTACCTCCAATCGTGCCATCGGGCTGCGCGCCGACATGGATGCACTGGATGTGCATGAGACCAACAGCTTCGATCACAAGTCGACGATCCCCGGGAAGATGCATGCCTGCGGTCACGACGGCCATACCGTGATGTTGCTGGGCGCCGCCAAGTACCTGGCCGAGACGAAGAACTTCGACGGCACCGTCTACTTCATCTTCCAGCCCGCCGAGGAGAACGAGGGCGGCGGCCGGGTCATGGTCGAGGAGGGATTGTTCGAGAAGTTTCCCGTCGACGGCGTCTATGGCATGCACAACATCCCCGGCATCGGCGTGGGCAAGTTCGCCGTGCGTCCCGGCCCGATGATGGCGGCCTACGATATCTTCGAGATCGCGCTGAAGGGCGTCGGGGGACACGGCGCGATGCCGCATCACACGATCGATCCGGTCGTCGTGGGCGCGCATATCGTGACGGCGCTGCAGTCGATCGTCGCGCGCAATGTCGATCCGATGGACACCGCCGTCGTCTCGACCACGCAGATCCATGCCGGCGACGCCTGGAACGTGATCCCGCAGGAATGCGTGCTGCGCGGCACCGTCCGGACCTTCAAGAAGCCGGTCCAGGACATGATCGAGAAAAACATCGAGAAGATCTCGCGCAATGTCGCGGCGGGCTTCGGCGCCGAAGTCGTGAAATGGCGCTACGAGCGCCGCTATCCCGCGACGGTGAACAGCGTGCAGGAGACCGAGTTCGCGGCCCATGCGGCCTCGGCGCTGGTCGGCCTCGACAACGTCAACCGCAACCCGACGCCCGCCATGGGCAGCGAGGACTTCGCCTGGATGCTGCTCAAGAAGCCAGGCTGCTACATCTGGATCGGCAACGGTGACGGTGAAGGCAGCTGCATGGTCCATAACCCGGGCTACGACTTCAACGACGAGATCCTGCCGATCGGGGCGTCCTATTGGGCGACGCTTGTCGAACAGCAGCTCGGCCGTCAGGCCCTGCCCAAGGCCGCAGAGTAGGTCCGGTATTCAGTCGGCAACATTCGTCGTGTCCCATCCGGCGCATCCTTACGCGAATACGCGTATCGGCCTCGCGACCATCCACTCCAAGGAGCAGGCGATCGCGCCGCCGTTCCGGCGTCTGCTGGCCGCGAACGTCGTCGTGGCGCCCGAGATCGACACCGATAGTCTCGGCACTTTCTCCGGCGAGATCCAGCGCAACGACGAGCTGACATTCACGGCCGTGATCAAGGCCGAGATGGCCTTCGCCACGCTGGATGTCGATTGCGCGCTCGCGAGCGAGGGTAGCTACGGCCCGATCGACCGGGTGCCGCTGAACGCCGGTGGCGTCGAGATCATGGCGTTCGTGGACCGCAAGCGCGGCGTCAAGATCGTCGAGACATTGATGACCCATCGCACCAATTGGCGGATGTGGCGCTTCAAGGCGGGCGATCCGCTGGTGCCGGCGGCGGCCAAAGCGCTGCGCTTTCCCGAGTACGGCGTCTTCGTGATGAAGAACTCCGACTACAGCCAGCCGGTGAAAGGCCTCGAGACCGTCGACGAAATCGTGTCGGCCGTGGATCGCGAGGCAAGCCGTTCAGACGACGGGCTCGCACTGATGATCGCGGACATGCGCGCGCACAGGAATCCCACGCGCATGAAGGTGCTGCGTGCGCTGGGCTGGAAACTGGCAACGCGTCTGGCACACCTCTGCCCGAAATGCAGCGTGCCGGGCTTCGGGCACATCGATTCGCGGCGCGGCTTGCCGTGCGGCGGCCCCACGCACTACGTCCATTTCGAAATCGACGGCTGCAACGCCTGCGGCCACGCCGTCGCCCGCCCGCGCAAGGACGGTCTCAACGTCGCGCCCAAGCTCTCCTGCCAACCCTGCCAGCAGAGCGCCGCCGCGGCGGTCCATCGCTAGGCCGGTCGGCCGATCAGTTGCCGAACACCCGCGCGCCGCACATCGGGAAGAGCTTCCTGAAGCGTTCGATCGTCGGGCTGCTCTTGCCCTCCTCGACGAGCTTGTTCTGTACTTCATAATCCGCGGAGGTCATGAACTTCTCCGCCTCGCCCAATACGCACCCGCAATAGGCGCCGCATTCGGCCCGGCGCGTCGGGTGGACGTTGGGGTTCGCCTGGCAGGAGTCGAGACAGTCGGTCGTAAAGTCGCCGCGTTGCTTGCGATTCCATTCGGCGCCGGCCGGAGTGGCCAAACCTGAAAGCAATACGGCAAGGAGCATGAGGCGCATCATGAACATCATCCCGTCGTATCGGTGGCAAGATGGAAGAGGCAATCGCCGCGCTCGCAGCGCGCGGGGATGCGTTTGCACAACACCAGTCCCTCACGCTTGAACGTGAGCACCTCCGGCGTGCGCCAGGGCGTGTCGTGGAAATGGATACGCGCGGCAGGCTGGCCGGATTTCACCTCGTCGCCCAGGTCGACCAGCGGCTCGAACAGGCCGGCGTCTGAGGCATAGACGTAGTAATCGTCGCCGCCGATCTCGGTGAGACGAGTGGGCGAGGGGGGCGGCACGGCTCCCTGCAGCAGGCCGATATGGGCCAGAACACGGCGCATGCCGTCTTCCGCGACCTTGAGGGAACGGGCCGTCACCAGGCCGCCGCCGCCCAGTTCGGTGCCCATCGAGATCACGCCCTGACGGGCCGAGGCCGATGTGAAGGTGCGGCCGCCGCCCTGGGGCGCTGCCGCCAGGTAGCTCACGGGTGCGCCGAAGGCCTGCAGCATGCCGACGACCTTCTTCATGCGCTCGGGATCGGGATGGCGCGGCGCGAGCGCGCTCGGGATATAGCTGAGCGAACTGCCACCCGAGTGAAAGTCGAAGCTGTAGTCGAAAGTGGGCAGCAGGACGTGCTCGATGAAATGGGCGATCTGTTCCGTGATCGTGCCTTCGGCATTGCCGGGAAACGAGCGGTTGAGATTGCCATTGTCGATCGGGGAGGTGCGTTGTCCCGCCATCGCCGCCGGGAAGTTGGCCGACGGCAGGATGACCAGGCGGCCCTTGATGTCCTTGGGCTCGATCGCGCGGATCAGGTTGCCGAGGCCGATCTGGCCTTCCCATTCGTCGCCATGGTTGCCGGCCTGCATCATGACGTTGGGACCGTCGCCGTTCTTGATGCGGACGATCGGGATCGGGATCCAGCCGTAGGCCGAGCGGTGCACCGAATGCGGCACGCGCACGAAGCCGGTGGCCTTGCCCTCGGCGAAGAGATCGATGTCGGCCGAGAGGCGGCTCACCGCCTGGAAGTCCGTCTTGCTCGCTTGCGTGCTCAAATCGGCTCACTCCACAGACGTTCGTTGCACAGCGCCTCGGCCACGTCGGCCGAGATTGCCGCGATCAGCTTCTCGCCCTTGGCGGCGCTGGCGGTGCCGGCGTCGCCGATCACGCCGATCGGCGAGCGGCTCGAGAGCTGCCGCCAGCGATAGACCCCCTCGTTTACACCCGGGATCGCCGACAGGCCGGGAATGTACGGCCCGTGCATCTGCGACAGTTCCTCGGGGTTCACCAGTTCCGGCGCCATCGCCATGATCATGGAGGTCTCGGCTTCGCACGCATGGAGCAGCGCTTTTTGCTTTTCCAGGAGCTTGGCGATCGATTTGGCCGCGATATCCCAGTAGGTGCCGGTGGCCAGCGGCAGTTTGTACTCGACCGTCAGCTCGCCGATCATGTTCTGAAGTGCGGTGGTGTTTCCGCCGTGGCCGTTCAGAACGAAGATGCGCTTGAAACCGTGACGGATCGCGGACGTCACGACGCAGCGGATGACCGCGTACATCGTGGCGTAGTCGAGCGTGATGGTGCCGGAGAGCGACATGTGATGCTCGGACATGCCGTAGGGAATCGTGGGCGCGACCACGACGGGCGTGGTCTTCTCCATGATCCGGGCCGCGCGATGCGACACCTCGTGGACGCAGCGCCAGTCGACCATGCTCGGCAGGTGTGGGCCGTGCTGCTCGGTGGCGCCGATGGGGACGATCACCACGGCGTTGCGCGCCGCGAGCGCCTTGATCTCGGAGGCCTTGAGCCTCGACCAGTCGATTTCGCTCATGACGCTACAGCGACGGCAGCGGCTGCAGCTTCACGCCCAGCCACTTCTGGTGCAGCCGGTCGATCTCGCCGTTCATCATGTTGAAGAAGATGAATTCGTCGAGCCAGCGCACGAGATTGTGCTCGCCCATCCGGACGCCCATGTGGGCCGGGCTGCGGCGAATCGGGAATTTCATCTCGAACTCCTTGTTTGGATTGAGCCGCTTCAGGTCGGGGATCAGCAGCGAGTTGGTCGCGAACAACTCGGTCTGACCCGCGACATAGGCGGTGGCCGCCGTGGCATCGTCCTCGGTACGCATGATCTGGGCTTTCGGATTCATCTGCGTCAGGCCGGTGTCCATCGTCGAGCCCTTGGTGGCCGCGACCTTGAGATTGCCGAGCTGGTCGGCCGAGGCTACCGCCAGCGACTTGGGCCCATAGACGGCAAGCTGCGTATCGGCGTAGGGCGAGGTGAACATGATCTGCCGGGCGCGCTCGGGCGTCAGCCCCATGACCGAGATCACGATATCGACCTTGTTGGTGATCAGGTAGGGAATGCGGTTGCCGGCGGTGATTTGCTGCATCTCGAGCTTCACGCCGAGGGCTTTGGCGATCATGCCCGCGAGTTCGACATCGAAGCCCTCGGCCTCGCGCTTGTCGTTCTGCGAGCCCATCGGCGGCACGTCGAGCGGCGTGGCGACGCGCACCACGCCCTTCTTCAGGATGTCCTCGAAGGCGTCGGCCCTGGCGCCGGTACCGGCGAAGGCAGCAACCGACAGGGCCAGCAGGCCCGCAATGATGCGTCTCATGATTGTCTCCCCTACAGCGACGGCAGCGGCGACATGGGCATGCCGAGCCACTTCTTGTGCAGGCGGTCAAGCTCGCCGTTCATGGTGTTGAAGAAGATGAAGCTGTCGAGCCAGCGCACGAGATTGTGCTCGCCCATGCGCACGCCCATGTGGGCGGGGCTGCGGCGGATGGCGAACTTGAGCTCGAATTCCTTGCTCGGGTTGTTCTTCTGCATGTCGGGAATGAGAAGGCTGTTCGTGGCAAACAGCTCGGCCTGGCCCGAGAGATAGGCCGCCGCCGCGGTCGCATCGTCCTCGGTGCGCATGATGGTGGCCTTGGGGTTCATGGCCGTCAGCGCCAGCTCCTGGGTGGTGCCCTTGGCGGCGGCGACCTTGAGGCTGCCGATCTCGGCGGCCGATGTCACTTTCGCGCTCTTTGGGCCGAACACGGCGAGATTGGTGTCGGCATAGGGCGAGGTGAACATGATCTGCTTGGCGCGTTCTGGCGTGAGGCCCATCACCGAGATCACGATGTCGACTTTGTTGGTGATCAGGAACGGAATGCGGTTGGCGCCGGTGACCTGCTGCATCTCGAGCTTCACGCCCAGGGCCTTGGCGACCATGCCGGCCAGTTCGATGTCGAAGCCTTCGGCCTCGCGCTGGGCGTTCTGCGAGCCCATC
>CAIWTJ010000238.1 GCA_903915535.1 Enhydrobacter aerosaccus | reverse complement strand
GGCACCGGCGTGAACGTCGTGCCGTCGGAATGCCGCATCGACGTCGACCTGCGCGTGCCGACGCCGGAATTGGCCGAAGAAATGGTCGACTGGTTCCTGAAGCTCGAGCCGATCGGCAAGGATGTCGAACTCACGGTCGAAGGCGGCATGAACCGCCCGCCCTATACCAAGGACGCGGGCATCACCGATCTCTTCACTAAGGCGCAGGCGATCTATCGCGAGATCGGCAAAGAGCTGAACGACGTGCCGCTGACGGGCGGCGGCAGCGACGGCAACTTCACCGCGGCCCTGGGCATCCCGACGCTCGACGGTCTCGGCGCAGACGGCAAGGGTGCGCATGCCGCCTACGAGCAGATCTACTACTCGTCACTAGTGCCGCGTACCTATCTCTGCACGCGGTTGCTGGAGACGCTGGAGTAGGAAAACCGGGCGTTTTTTTGTCAGTAACGACCGTAATAGGTGTCCTGCCGCAACGCGCCTAGACTCGCGCGATGCTGATGCCCCTGAACCTCATCCTGAGGCGCGCGCAGCGCGTCCAGGCAATTCGAGCCCAAGCTCGAATTGCCCAGAAGGAAAGGCAAGACACGAGGTGCTCGTTCCCATCCTTAGCGACGCGCCGCTCCGCGGCGCTCCTCAGGGTGAGGGCTTGCGGGGCTTCCCTTTATATTTCCTTATTTAAAAACGTTACTTTTAGTAACTACCCTCTATCGAGGCGTGCTCTTCAGCAGCGCGCGGATCGCTTCGACCGTCTCGGCCGGCGCTTCCTGCGGCACGTTGTGGCCGATCGTCGGCAGGATGCGGCGTTCGTAGAAGGCGGTGAACTTCTTCGCCGAGGGATCCATGGTGCGCGAGATCGGGCGCACGCCGTCGGCCTCGCCGTCGAGATTGATCGTGGGCACGCCGATCTCGGGCTGCGCCTGGATCCTCGCCTCGATGCCCAGCAGCGCGGGATCGCCCGGCGCGTAGCCGAAGCGGTGGCGATAGGACTGGATCACGACATCGACATAGTCGGGATTGTCGAAGGAGGGCGCGGTCCTGTCGAAGGTCGCGTCGGTGAAATGCCAGTTGGGAGACCACAGTTTCCACAGGACCCTGGCGATGTCGCGCCGGTTCTCGGTGAGCCCGGCGCGGCCGCGCTCGGTGTGGAAATAGTACTGGTACCAGAAGCGGTGCTCCTGCGCTGCAGCGACCGGCTTCACCGATCCCGCGATATCCTGGATGTTGTAGCCGGTGCAGCTCACCAGGCCGCGGGCCCGCTCGGGCCACAGCGCCGCCACGACGCAACCGGCACGGCCGCCCCAGTCGTAGCCCATGAAGAGCGCGCGCGGGATTTTCAGCGCGTCCATGAATTGCAGCAGATCGTGGCCGAGTGCCGCCTGTTCGCCCGAACGCGGCGTGTCCTTCGACAGGAAGCGCGTGGGCCCGTAGCCGCGCAGGTACGGCACCAGCACGCGGCAGCCGTCGGCGGCAAGCGTGGGCGCCACCTCGTCGAAGCAGCGCGGATCGTAGGGGAAGCCGTGCAGCAGGATCACCGGCGGGCCGTCTGCCGGACCGTGCGCTTCGTAGGCTACTTCGAGGACGTCGGTCCTGATCTTGAGCGATTCCATGCTGCGACTTTAGCCGAGCGGGCCCGCGTTGACAGCCTCCGGGACCGCGCCCACGCTGTAATAAAACAGGAGGAAACATGGCGCGTTTCGACAGGCTGATCCGGGGCGGCATGGTCGTCGACGGCAGCCGTCTGCCGCGCTTCCGCGGCGATATCGGCATCAAGGATGGCGTGATCGCGGCGATCGGCCATCTCGATCCGGCCGACGCCGACGAGACGATCGATGCCGACGGGCTGATCGTGGCGCCAGGCTTCGTTGATTTGCACACGCATTACGACGCGCAGCTGTTCTGGGATCCGTACTGCACGCTCTCGTCGTGGCACGGCATCACCTCGGTGGTGATCGGCAACTGCGGCTTCGGCTTCGCGCCGGTGCGGCCGGCGGAGCGCGAGCGCGCGATGATGTCGATGACCCGGGTCGAGGCGATCCCGATGGCCTCCATGAAGGAAGGCATGCCGTGGAGCTGGGTGACGTTCCCGGAATTCCTCGACGCCGTCGACAAGGCACCCAAGGCGGTGAACATCCTGCCGTACGTCCCGATCTCGCCGCTCCTGATCTGGGTGATGGGCTTCGAAGCGGCAAAGGCCGGGCGGCTGCCGACGCCGGAGCAGCACGCCGAGATGCGGCGGCTGCTGAACGAGGCGATGGATGCGGGTGCCTGCGGCTGGTCGGCCCAGCGCATGCTGCCCACGGGGCCGGCGGCCGTGCAGCGCGACTACGACGGCACGCCGATGCCGACCGACGTGATGCACGACGAGACCTGCCGCGAGTTCGCGAAGGTGCTGGCCGAGCGCAACGACGGCTTCATGCAGATGCTGCTGGTTTCGGGCGACAACACGCGCGACCGGCTGTTCTACGAGGAGATGGCGACGTTGTCGGGCCGGCCGATGATCATGAACGTCGTGCAGGCGTTCGACGACCGGCCGCACATCCATCGCAAGCTGCTGGAGTGGCTCAGGAGCTGCCGCGAGCGTGGCATCCGCGTCGTGGGGCAGGGCCTCACGACCGACGCGGGCTTCACTTTCACCTTCGAGAACTGGAACCTGTTCGACGACCAGCAGGACTGGTGCGACGCCACGACGGGCACGCACGCCGAGCGGCTGGCGAAGCTCGCCGATCCAGTGCGCCGCGCGAAGCTGCGTGCGAACCTGCCCAGCACGGCGACGGGCCCGCTGCCCGACATCGCGATCGTGGGACCCAAGCTGGCGAAGAACAAGCAATGGCTCGACTACACGCTGGCCCACGCCGCCGAGAAGATGGGCAAGCATCCGGTCGACGTCATGCTCGACATGGCGGTCGAGGAGAACCTCGAGACGGAATTCTTCGCCGCCCCGCCCAACGGCAGGATCGAGCACCTGAAGGAACTGGTCGACGATCCCTACGTGCTGTTCGGCGTCTCCGACGGCGGCGCACACACCAAGTTCCTGACGGCGGGCCGCTATCCGACCGAGACGCTGTGCAAGGTCGTGCGCGAGCACAAGATGATCTCGCTGGAGGAGGCGCACTGGCGTCTTTCCGCGTTGCCGGCCGAAGTGGCGGGATTCCGCGGCCGTGGCCAGCTCAAGCCCGGTGCGCCGGCCGACATTATCATTTACGATTTCGACGGCTTGCGCGTGCTGCCCGACGAGATCGTGCACGATCTGCCCGGCGGCGAGTGGCGGCGCATCCAGCGGTCCGAGGGCTACAAATACATTCTGGTGAACGGCGAAGTGACGATGCGCAACGGCCAGCCGACCAACAACCATTCGGGACGATTGCTGCGCCATGGCGCTTAAGTCTTCCGAGCTGCTGACGCCCGAGCAGGTCCAGCGCCTGCGCGGAAAGTCCGACGTCGTGGGCGCCTTGCTGGTCCTGCATGCCTGGGGGCTGATCCTGGGCAGCATGGCGCTGTTCGTGTGGTGGCCGAACCCGTTCACCTTCCTTCTCGCGGTGATGGTGATCGGCGGACGCCAGCTCGGTCTTGCGATCTTGATGCACGATGCGGCGCACGGGTTGCTGTTCGCCAATCGCCGGCTCAACGATCTTGTCGGTTCATGGCTCTGCGCGTTTCCTGTGTTCACCAGTCTGGTGCTCTACCGGCCGTATCACCTGCAGCATCACCGCTTCACGCAGCAGGCGGAGGACCCCGATCTCGGCCTGTCAGCGGCCTTCCCGATCACGCGCAAGAGTCTGTGGCGCAAGGTCGTGCGCGACCTGACCGGCCAGACCGCCTTCACGCGCCGGCGCGAGCAGTTCAAGCGCGGCATCGGCCTGCGCGAGGGGCTGATCGTCAATGCCGTGCTGTGGGCGGCACTCGCGGCGGCGGGATACTGGTGGCTCTATCCGGTGCTGTGGCTGCTGCCGCTCGCGACCTGGTATCAACTGGTGAGCCGCATCCGCAACATCGCCGAACATGCCGTCGTGCCCGACAACGACGACCCCCTGCGCAACACCCGCACGACCTACGCCAACCCGATCATCCGGCTGCTGGTCGCACCCTATTGGGTGAACTATCACCTCGAACATCATCTGTTCATGTTCGTCCCATGCTGGCGGCTGCCCCAGGCCCATCGCGCCCTGCTGACAGCGGGTCGCCGCGAGGGGATGGAGGTGCAGCCGGGGTATCGGGCGGTGCTGCGGATGGCCACGTCGCTGCGGAACGAGGACGGGCACCGGCCGGCGGGGAAGGCTGCGCCCCAGCACATCTAGGATGCGAGTTGCGCTGGCGAAGCGGCCCCAATCGGCGGTAACATGGGGGTAATATGGGTGTCGTCGTAGTGGGGAGAGAAACCATGTTGAAGAAACTCTTGGCGATCGTGGCGTTCGCATTCCTGGTGGGCGCCTGCGCTGACGAGCCGCCACCCGCTGCCGCGCCGCCGCCGCCGCCCGTGCGCAATTTCCTGGTCTTCTTCGACTTCGACAAATCGACCCTGACGCCGCGCGCGATGGACATCGTCAAGGAGGCCGCCCGTGTGGCCAAGTCCGGCCAGAGCGCCAAGGTAACCTGTACCGGCCATACCGACACCGCGGGCCCTGCCTCCTACAACCTCGCGCTGTCGCTGCGGCGCGCCAATACGGTAAAGGATGCGCTGATCCGCGAAGGTGTCTCCGCCACGACCATCACTGTCCTGGGCAAGGGTGAGACGCAGCTGCTGGTCGCGACCAAGGATGGCGTGCGCGAGCCGCAGAACCGCCGCGTCGAGATCGTCGTTCAATAGAACTCTGCGATCGGGCAAAGAAAAAGGCGGTCCCTGCGGACCGCCTTTTTTTGATTCCTGCTGGTGCCTACTTCGGCGTGCAGGGGCTGATGTTCATGTCGGGGCCGAGATCGTACGGCGCCGGCACCTGCGCCAGCGTGGTAACCTGCGGGTCGAGCGCCCACTCGAAAGCGCGCAGGTTGCGCGCGCAGAAGGCAGTGTCGACCGGCGCCTTCTGGGCCGTGCGGTTGGCGAACTCAGTGACCAGCACGTCGAGATTGAAGCGCTTGGTGCGGGAGACCTGCTGGATGGCGCGGGCGTTGTTCGCCAGCTCGCCGTTACCCGTGAACTTCGCCAGGAAGCTTGAGTAGAGCGACTCGAAGGCGCGTCCGCCGCCGGCGCTCTGGCACTGCAGCGTCGCGACGCTCAGCTCCTGCTGCAGCATGCGGGCGCGCACGGTGGCGAGGTCGGCGTCGTTGTAGCAGATCGCCTTGTTGGCGCTGGGCGGCGCGGTCGAGGCCAACTGGTAGTCGGCCGCGGGCGGCTTCTTCACCGGCGCCGCCGTCTTGGCGCCGTCCATCTGGCACCCGGCAATCGACAGGCCGCCTGCGAACAAAAGCGCGACCTGCATAAGCTTCATCATCATCCGAACACTCCAACACATTGGCCGGAAAGGAGGGTCATGCGGGTACAACAGATAGGGGGCCGATTCAAACCCAATTACCTCACAGTTCCGACAGAATGGCTGAAATGGGCTATTTCGCGGCAATTAACGCCGCCCGCACGAGCGGCAGGCGATCGTTGCCGAAGAACATGTCGTCGCCGACGAACGCCGTAGGGCTGCCGAAGCCGCCCCGCGCGATCAGCTCGTCGGTGTTGGCGCGCAGGCGTGTCTTGCAGGCGTCGGTCTCGATCCCGGCGAAAAAGCGCTGGCGCTCGATGCCGGCCTTGGCCGCGATGTCGGCCAGCACGTCCTCCCGGGAAAGGTCTCGGTCGTGGCCCCAGTAGGCCTCGAAAGCGGCGGTGGCGTAGGGCACGAGCTTGCCCTCGTCGAGCGCCACGAACGCGCCGCGCATGCATTTCACGCTGTTCACCGGAAAGACCGTGGGCGGAAACTTGATCGCGAGGCCGTAGAGCCGCGCCCAGGCGGCGAGATCCTTCAGCATGTATGACTGCTTGCGCGGGTTGGGCGTGGCGCGGCTGTCGTAGACCGTCTGGTTCACGGCATTGAAGACGCCGCCGACCAGAATCGGCTTCCACGCAATTTCCACGGCCAACTCGGCTGCCAGCGGCTGCACCGCGTGGAAGGCGAGATACGTCCAGGGGCTGGAACAGTCGAAGTAGAAGTCGAGTTGGCGTGCCATTTCGTCCCTTTGCCGTTGGTTAGCCTTGTCGCCGCCACAAGCTGCGCGTATCTTGCACATCCATGACGGTACTGGCTAACAAGCCCAAAAAAGTAGCAATCGTTGTGCATCAGGAGCATTCGCGGCCCGGTCGGGTCGGCGCCCTCCTGGAAAAGCGCGGTTACGAACTCCATCGCCTTTGCCCCAATCTCGGCTGCAACCTGCCCGAGGACATGTCGGATTATGCCGGGGTGCTGATCTTCGGCGGGCCGATGTCGGCCAACGACTGCGGCACGCTCGCGGGCATCAAGTGCGAGCTGGAGTGGATTCCCAAGGTGGTCGAGGCGGGCGTTCCCTATCTCGGCCTCTGCCTCGGCGCCCAGCTGCTGACGCGCGCTGTGGGAGGCAAGGTCGGTCCCCATCCCGAAGGCCAGGTCGAGGTCGGCTACGTCGATATCGAGCCCACGGCCGCCGGCCGGGAATGGTTCAAGGGGCCGATGAAGGTGTACCAGTGGCATCGCGAAGGCATGGCGGTCCCCGATTGCTGCGAACTGCTGGCCACGAACGATCTCTATCCTGTGCAGGCCTTCCGCTACGGCGCGAATGCCTTCGGATTCCAGTTCCATCCCGAGGTCACCCTCGAGATGAAGAGCATCTGGACGATGAAGGCCACCGAGTCGCTGAAGCGGCCGGGGGCGCAGCCGCGCGGCGTGCACCTGTCGATGCACCCGCTGTACGATCCGCCGGTCGACCGCTGGATCAACGGCTTCCTCGACCGCTGGCTCGCGACCGACAGGCGCGGCACCGTGGACGTTGCCGAACCGCTGTCCCGCCCCTTGGCGGCCGAATAGCGAAACGCCTCTCCATGCGCTAGGCTTCCCGGGAATCCGGGAGGTTGAACGATGAGTGGCGCTCTGATTTTCGTGGTGGCCCTCGTGGTCGTCGCACTTGTGCTGGTGTTCGCGGGCGTCAAGACCGTCAACCAGGGCACCAACTGGACGATCGAGCGCTTCGGCCGCTATACGCGCACGCTCTCTCCCGGTCTGCATTTCATCGTGCCGTTCGTCGACACGGTCGGCCGCAAGATGAACATGCAGGAGAACGTCCTCGACATCCCGCCGCAAAAGGTCATCACCAAGGACAATGCCACTGTTCAGGTCGATGCCGTGGCCTTCTACCAGGTGATCGATGCCGCGCGCGCGGCCTACGAGGTGCAGAACCTCCATCTCGCGATCACCAATCTCGCGCTCACCAACATCCGCAGCGTCATGGGCAACATGGCGCTCGACGAGGCGCTATCCAAGCGCAACGACATCAACAACACGCTGCTGGCGGTGATCGACCAGGCCACGGGCCCGTGGGGCGTCAAGGTCTTGCGCATCGAAGTGAAGGACATCGCGCCGCCGGACGACATCGTCGTGGCGATGGGCCGGCAGATGAAGGCCGAGCGCGAGAAGCGCGCCACCATCCTCGAGGCCGAAGGCGTGCGCGAATCCTCGATCCAGCGCGCCGAGGGCGAGAAGCAGTCGGCCATCCTGACCGCCGAGGGGCGCCGCGAGGCGGCCTTCCGCGATGCCGAGGCGCGCGAGCGCATGGCGCAGGCGGAAGCGAAGGCAACGTCGGTCGTGGCCGAGGCGATCGCCGGCAACGGCGTGCAGGCTACCAATTACTTCCTCGGCACCAAGTACGTCGAAGCCCTGGCCAAGATGGGATCGAGCGCCAACACCAAGATGTTCTTCCTGCCGGTCGAGGCCGCGGGCGTGATGGCGTCGATTGCCGGCATCGGCGAGCTTGCGCGCGAAGCCCAGGTCCGTGGCGCGGCCGCCGAGACGGCGGCGCGGCCGCGCCCCAGCGTACCGAACGCAGGTTAGGCCATGAGCTTCCACATCGTCTTCTGGTACTGGTGGGCGCTCTCGGCCGCACTGCTGGTGTGCGAGATGATGCTTCCCGGCGTCGTCTTCCTGTTCCTGGCCCTCGGCGCTGCGATAGCGGGAATGCTGCTGGTCCTCGAGCCCGAGATGTCGCTCGAAATGCAGCTCGGGGTTTTCGCGGTGGTGTCCGTCGCGTCGGCGGTCGGTCTCAGGCCCTTGCTGCGCGGCATGCAGAAGCGCAGCGACGATCCCAACCTCAATGCCCGCGGCGACAGCATGGTCGGCAAGGTGCTGGTGCTCGATCAGCCGATCCTGCGCGGGCGCGGGCGCGTGATCCTGGGAGACGGAAGCTGGAGCGTGACCGGTCCCGATATGGTGGCGGGCGCAAAGGTCCGCGTTGCCGCCGTCGAGGGCACCGAACTCAGGGTCGAGCCGGCGCCCTAAGGGGCCTCCAGATCCTGCAACTGCGGCGCCGTAAAAATCGCATCCGCCCAGGTGAGCACCTTCGGATTGCGCGAGTGATAATGACACTCGAACAGCCCGTGCAGCCCATAGCCGAAGGATCGAAGATGGTCGGCCACATCCCAGAACAATGGCTGGGCCTTGTAGAGCGGCTTGAACAGCACTTCGAGGGCGATGACCGAGATCGCGCCGCGACCGAGCAGTCCGGCGGCGCCCCTGAGCGCCTGTAGCTCGCCGCCCTGGATATCCATTTTCAGGATGTCCACGGTCTCCAGGCTCCGGTCGGCGGAGAACTTGTCGAGCGAGACGGTGTGCACCTGCTGCTGGTGCAACGTCTCGGCGGCGCCTTCCCAGTATCGGCCGTCGCCGATTTCGAGCAGGGAATGCGTGCCGTCGTGCGTGTTGACCTGGAGAAGATTGGCGGCATCCAGCTCGGACAAAGCGTTCTTCAGCAAGGTCATGCGGCTGCCGTAGGGCGCCAGCATCGCCGTCGCCGCCGCGAAATTCTTGTCCTCCGGCTCGAAGCCGAAAACACGGCAGCGCGGAAAGGCGTCGAGGTATTCCTTGGAGGAGTGGCCGAGATGGACGCCGGCGTCGACAACGGTGAGAGGTCTGTTGCGATCGAAGAAGCGGGTCTGGGCTTCGAAAAGCGCGCCAACATCGTTAGGCGAAAGGGGCGCCGGGGGGTTCTTCCAAAATCGATCGAACATCACGCGGGTGAGTATACACCGCGCACAGCACCGCGATCCATGGCGCAGGGGGGAGCCGACATCATGGATCGCGGTGGGCGTGACCTGGCCGTCAGGCGGCCAGGCTAGTAACGCTCGCGGACGACAACGCGCTCGGTGGTCGTGCCCGGCGGCGGATCGGCAACCACAACGGCGGCGCTGCTGGAAGGCACGGGCTTCTCGACGACGGTACGCTCGCTACGAACGGTGCAGGCGGTCGTCAGCGCGCAAGCGACGACGGCCAGAATGGCAAAGCGGCTCATGATGATCTCCTCGTTTATGGGCCCTGAACTAACGGCAGGGCGTGTCGCGGGTTGCAGGGGAGTTGCGGCGCGGGATTGCCAATAGTTAATCGATAGGTTAACTATTGACCAACGGAGGATCCGATGAAGACCAACTACGGCTGGGTTATCGTCGCGGCAGGCGCGCTGATGGGATGCGTGTCCATGGGCGCTCTCTTCTCGTTGGCGGTCTTCTTGCAACCGATGGCCGAGGCCACCGGCTGGTCTCGCACCGGCATCTCGAGCGCGATGACGGTGGACTTCCTCGCGATGGGCTTCGCCGCCTTCGGCTGGGGCGCGCTCACCGATCGCTTCGGCCCGCGTCCGGTAGTGCTCGCCGGTTCGATCCTGATGGTGCTGGGCCTCGTGCTCGCGAGCCGCGCCACGAGCCTGCTCGAATTCCAGATCGAATATGGCGTGATCATCGGCATTGCGGCGGGCGCGATCATCGTGCCGATGATGGCCACGACGGTGGGATGGTTCGACAAGCACCGCAGCATTGCCGTCTCGCTCGTGTCGGCCGGCATGGGTGTCGCGCCTATGACAATGTCGCCGTTGGCGAGCTGGCTGATCAGCATCTACGACTGGCGCACCGCGCTGCTCACGATCGCAGCCGTGGTCGCGGCGCTCGTGGTGCCGGCGGCGCTCTTCGTGCGCCGCGCGCCGGTCGTGCCCGGTGCGGCGCCAGGTGTCGCCGTCGCGGGCGACTCCGGTATCACGGTGGGGCAGGCGTTCCGCTCGCCGCAGTTCCTCGTCCTTGCCGCGACCTACTTCGCCTGCTGTGCCATGCATTCGGGACCGATCTTCCATACGGTGAGCTACGCCATGGCGTGCGGCATCCCGCCGATCGTGGCAGTGACGATTTACAGCGTCGAAGGCTTTGCGGGCCTGGTCGGGCGCGTTGGCTTCGGCCTGGCGGGCGACCGGTTCGGCGCCAAGCCGGTGCTGGTGGTCGGCCTGATGATCCAGGCGCTCGCCGCGGGTGCCTACTTCTTCACGCGCGAGGTCGGCGAGTTCTACGGCGTCGCCTTCGTGTTTGGCATGGCCTATGGCGGCGTGATGCCGCTCTACTCCGTGATCGCCCGAGAATATTTCCCGATGCGGATCATGGGCACGATTGCCGGCGCCACGAGCCTGGTCGCGAGCCTCGGCATGTCGCTGGGACCGGCGCTGGGCGGCTGGGTGTTCGATCACTTCGGCACTTATGGCTGGCTTTATATCGGCTCTTTCGCCGTCGGCCTGGGAGCCACCGCGATCGCGCTCGCCTTCCCGCCATTTCCGTCGGCCGGGCGCCGCGTGGTGCAAACGGCTTGACCTCCCTCCCGCATCTCGGGCATTTCCGCGCGAGATGAAGGGGAGAGCTTCATGAGACTTCAGACTGTCGTCGCCGTCATCGCCTTGTCATGCGCGCCGCTTGCGCCAGCGCTCGCCGATGACACCGCCGTTGCCCGTGGCAAATACCTGGTGACGCTCGGCGGTTGCCAGGATTGCCACACGCCGGGGCATTTCTTCGGCAAGCCCGACATGGCGCGCGCGCTGGGAGGCTCCGAGGTCGGCTTCGACATTCCCGGCCTGGGAACGTTCTACGGGCCCAATCTTACGCCGGACAAGGATACCGGCCTCGGCAAATGGACCGACGCGCAGGTGATGGCGGCTCTGCGGACCGGTGTGCGTCCCGATGGGCGCGTGCTGGCGCCGATCATGCCCTGGCGCTCGCTCGCGATGCTCACGGACCAGGACGCGGCCGCAGTGGTCGCCTACCTGCGCAGCCTGCCGCCGGTCGCCAACACGGTGCCCGGACCCTTCGGTCCGGGCGAGACGCCGACGTCCTTTGTGATGAAGATCCTTCCGCCCCCTGGAAAGTAGCGCCGCGACGCAGCTCAGCCGCTGCGCCGCCACACGATCTTCTGGGTGCGGCCGCTGCCGGCGGAGAAGTCGGGACCCGAGAGCGTCAGCCGGTCGCCGCCGAGCGCGATGTATCGCGTCGAGGTGATGCCGACCAGCGCGGGATTGGTGGCGACCTCGATGGAGTGGAAGACCGCGCCGTCGCGCACGTCGTAGCGGCCGGCATAGGCGAAGCTCTCGGCTCTACCGGACATGCGCATGAGGGTGGCGCTCACGTGGCCGTCGCCGGTGTAGAGGATGATGCCTCTCGCATCCGGCCCGAGTGGATACTCGGGCGGCCGGCCATCGTCGTAGACGAACGACCAGCTTTCGAGACGCCAGGCGCCGAGCAGATCCTTCGCCGAAGCGCTCACCCGCCGATGATCTTCTTTTCGATCATGCAATGAATGCCCTTGTTGCCATCCACCGTCTGCGTCACGTGCAGGTCGGCCTGAAGGCTGCACAGCATGTAGGCGTCCTCGGGCTTGAGACCGGTCTTGGCCGTGATCAGGCGGATCATGTCGCGCAGGGCTTCCTTGGCTGCGTCGTCGAGATCGGGGTCGAAGCCGTGCGTGATCCAGTGCGTCGCGGTCTCGGCGCGCGGATTGACCAGCTTCATGTCCTTGCGCAGCGTGAACTTGAAGGTGCCGCTGAGGCTCGTCTCGAGCGCGGTGAGGTTGACCTCGCCGTCGCCCTGCACGCCGTGTCCGTCGCCGGTCGAGAACAGGCCGCCGTCGGCGAACACCGGGAAGTAGACTGTCGTGCCGACCTGGAAATGCTTGTTGTCGATGTTGCCGCCGAAGGCGCGCGGCTCGACCGAACTGCACTGGCCCCATTCCGGCGGCGGCGCCACGCCCATGATGCCGAAGAACGGTCGAAGCTGTACTTCGAGTCCCCATGGCATCGTGCAGACGCCGCGATTCGAGTCGATCGGAATGTGCGTCAGGCGATAGAAGGGGAAGTCCTCGGGCAGGGTGCCGGCGAGCGGCCGCTGCACGTTCCAGCCCCAGTTGGTGCGGAACTTGATGTCGAGCACTTCGACCGCCAGCACGTCACCGCGTTCGGCACCCTCGACATGCACGGGGCCGGTCAGGATGTGACGTCCGATATGCGGCTTCAGCTTGGACAGGATCTCGCGATGCTCGGGCAGCACGTTCATCGGCGGCTGTGGCAGGATCTCCTGGGCGCCGGACACGCAATGGATGGTCGCGATGTCGCCGGACTTGATCCTGAGCTGCGGCTTCAGCTGGCTGTCGAAATAGCCCCAGTGGCAGGTCTCGGGCGAGGAATTGAGCTCATACGTGGCCATTGCGGTCCCCCTATTTCGGGAACGGTTGAAGCACGAACCATGCCCTTGATGCTATAGGCAACGCCATGAACTACCGTCACGGCTTCCATGCCGGCAATTTCGCCGACGTCCTGAAGCATCTCGCGCTGTGCGAACTGCTGCGGCTGCTCGCATCGAAGGACAAGAAGCTGTTCGTGCTCGACACCCATGCGGGTGCCGGCAGCTACGATCTCGGCAGCCAGATGGCGGCCCGCACCGGTGAGGCAGAGGCGGGGATCGCGCGTCTGCTGGCCGCGCCGAGGGCCGGCATGCCGGCGGCCGTCACGCGCTATCTCGCCGCCGTCTCGGCCTACGACCGCAAGTTCGGGCCGCCCGCTGCGGCGCTTCGGCGCTACCCCGGCTCGCCGCGCCTGATTCGCGGCATCATGCGGGCGACCGACCGCTTCGTGGCCTGCGAGCTTCATCCGCAGGACGCGCTTTCCTTGAGGCGCGAGTTCGCGGGGGACCTGGCGGTCGAGGTAAGGCAGGCGGACGGCTATCACGCCGTGAAGGCGATGCTGCCGCCGCCGGAGCGGCGCGCCCTGGTGCTGCTCGATCCGCCGTTCGAGGCGACCGACGAATTCGAGAAGCTCGCGCGCGCGCTGCGGCACGGGCTGCGGCGCTTCGCGACCGGCTGCTACGCGGTCTGGTATCCCATCAAGGACGAGGCCGCCGTCGCGGAATTCTTGGCGGCACAGGCGGGGCTGAAGACGGTGCGGCTGGAACTGCATGTTCCGGTCGATGGCACCAAGCTCGGTGCGTGCGGCGTGCTGGTGATCAATCCTCCGTGGAAGTTCGAGGAGGCGATGGTCGAGGCCCTGCCGTGGATCGAGGCCCACCTCGGGCCGGGCGTCAGCGCGCGCCTTGTCGCATCGCCCGCCACCGAGCCGGCTCCGGCACAAGCATCGTGAGGACGAACGAGACGAAGCACAGCGCGGCACCCGCCAGGATCGCGCCGCTGTAGGAGCCGAAGAAGTCGTAGGCGAAACCGGCGACGGGCGAGCCGAACAGGGCGCCGATTCCGACCCCGCTGTAGAGCGTGCCGATCACCGAGCCCAGCGCCCTCGCGCCGAAGTAGTCGGCGGCGAGGGACGGGGCGATCGCGACGAAACCGCCGTAGAAGGCGCCGAACAGCAGGGCGAAGGCGACCAGCGCGGGCTTGCTGGTCGATTGCGACCACACGATCATCATGACACCCGCGCCGACGTACATCATGGCGAACGATCGCCGGCGGCCGAGCCAGGTGGTGAGGCTCGCGAACAGGAAGCGGCCGACGGTGCTGCCGACGCCCAGCAGCATGATCAGCAGGACACCGAAGCCTTCGCTCAGTCCGGCATCACGCACGTACGGCACGATATGGACGAACGGCACGAACAGGCCGAACGACATGAGGAGTGCGCCGGTATAGATCGCCCAGAACGGCCACGAGCCCATCGCCTCGTGGAGCGAGTAGCCGGGCATTGCACCTGTCGTGCCGTGCGCCAAGGGGGCATCGCCGTCCGGACCGAGGCCGTAGTGCTCGGGCCCGCGGCGCACCAGCGCGCCCGCCACCAGCGCCCCTGCGGCCGTGAGGGCCGCGAGCACCAGATAGGTCGGACGCCAGCCAATTCGCGCGATCAGCTCATGCGCCAGCGGAGCGCCGATCAGGGTGCCGACGCCGATGCCCGCAACGGCGAGCCCGCTCGCGGTGCCGCGACCGCGATGGAACCAGTGCTGGACGGCCGCGATACTCGGCACGTACGAAAGACCGACGCCCACGCCGACGCCGATGCCGTAGCCGACATAAAGCTCGATCAGACTGCCGGCCTGTGCGGCCACGACGAGGCCGGCGGCGACCAGCAGGAGGCCGCCGATCACGACGGGACGCGGGCCCGTCCTGTCGGCGATGAAGCCCGCGATCGCTCCGACGGAGAAATAGAGGAACGCAGCGATGGAAAAGACCAGCGCGGTCTCGCCGCGCTGGGCACCGAATTCCTTTTCGAGCGGATTGAAGAAGGCGGCGAAGGAATAGACCATCGCGAAGCCCGTGAGCATGCACAGGAACGCGCCGGCAACGACCCACCAGCCGGGGAAAACGCCCTTGAGGCTCACTTCTTGCGGCCTGGCTTCCAGTCCCACATTTTTCCGGCGGCCTCGATGACGGCCGGGTCGAGCGTCTGCTCGGTAACTTTCACGCCGCGCGACAATTCCTTGACCAGAACCTTCAGGCCGGCGAGTCGCGCCTGCTTCTTGTCGTCGCTCGCGATCACATGCCAGGGCGCGTACTCGGTGTCGGTCTTGTCGAGCATCTCGTCGTAGGCCTCGAGATATTGCTTGCGCTTGGAAATGTTGCGGAAGTCCTCGAGGCCGACCTTGTAGTGCTTGCTGGAGTCGTCGAGCCGATCGATCATCCGCTTCTTCTGTTCTTCGGCGCTGACGTGCACCAGAAGCTTGACGATGCGCATGCCGTCATCGGCGAGCATCCGTTCGAATTCGTTGATCTCGCGATAGGCGCGCTTCCATTCGTCCTTCGTGCACAAGCCCTCGATGCGCTCGACCAGGACGCGCCCGTACCAGGTCCGGTCGAAGATCGCCCAATTGCCGCGCGCCGGCAGGCGCTTCCAGAAGCGCCAGAGATAATGCTGTGCCAGCTCTTCCTTGCTGGGGGCCCCGATGCGCCAGACATGGGTTGAGCGGGGCTCCAACCCGTAGATCGCCCGTTCGATCAGGCCGCCCTTGCCGGCGGCGTCCCAGCCGTCGAAGCCCATCAGGCAACGGCCGCCCCTGCGCAAGTCCTCGATCTGCAGGTCGAGCAGCGTGTTCTGCAGCTTCTTGAGCTGTTCTTCATAGGAACGGCTGTCGAGCGGACCCGAGATCATGTCGATCTTGTCCAGTGCCGGCCATTTGCCCATTCATTCCTCCGTAACGGATCGTGACAGTCCCTTTACCGCGAGGCAACGTCACGGAATGATTGACAGAATCGGCCCCTGCGACGACTAATTCCCGTGATGGCCGACGCCCCACCCACGATCCGCACCACCAGCCAGTCGGGCAGCCAGGTGCTCGAGGTCGGCGGCAGCTGGACGGTCTTCAGCATCCGCGACCTCAAGGTGAAGAAGGGGGGCCGGCGACCGGTCCGCATCAGCACCAAGCTTGTGGATGCGAGCAAGGTCGAGCGGCTCGACACCGCTGGCGTGATCGAGATTCTCGACCTCGCGGGCGGCGGTTCCGAAACCGAGGTGAAGACTTCGAACAAGAACCACGCCGATCTTTTCAAGGTCGTCCAGTCGAACCTCGCCAAGGAGCCGACCAAGGCGGAGCACGTCAACTGGCTGGCCCACTGGCTCGAGGACGTCGGCCTCAGCTTCGTCCATTTCGGCCGCCAGATCGTCGACATGTGCGAGTTCTTCGGCGAGATCATCGTGGTCTTCTTCGAAGCCTGCCTCCATCCCCGGCGCTTTCGCCTCAACGCCGTCGTGCGCCAGATGTACGAGGTCTGGGTCAAGGCGCTGGCCATCGTGGGCGTGCTCTGCTTCCTGATCGGCGTTGTGATCGCCTACCAGGGCGTGCAGCAGCTCCGCCAGTTCGGCGCCGAGACCTTCACCGTCGAAGCGGTGGGAATCGGAATGTTCCGCGAACTGGGTGTGCTGCTCACGGCGATCATCGTCGCCGGCCGCTCGGGCAGCGCCTTCACGGCGCAGATCGGCACGATGCAGGTCAACCAGGAGGTCGATGCCATGCGCACGATCGGCCTCAACCCGATCGAATGGCTGGTCCTGCCGCGCATCATCGCGCTGGTGATTTCGATGCCGATGCTCGCCTTCTGGGGAGACATGGCGGGCCTCCTGGGGGGCGCGGTCGCCTGCACGGTCTATCTCGACTTCACCTTCGTGCAATTCTTCGACCGGCTGCGCGACACGGTCGGCGCCTGGCACTTCTACACCGGCATGATCAAATCGCCGGTGTTCGGCTTCATGATCGCGGCCATCGGCTGCTTCGAGGGTCTGCAGGTGAGCGGCAGCGCCGAGAGCGTGGGAGCGCTGACGACGCGCTCGGTGGTCGAATCGATCTTCTGCGTGATCGTGCTCGACGCGATCTTCTCGATCGTCTTTCTGCTGGCGGGCGTATGATGGCGGAAGGCGGCCAGCTCACCGATCATCGCGACGGCCGCGACATCGTGCTGAAGCTGCGCGGTGTGCGCACGCAGTTCGGCGACACCGTGGTGCACAACAAGCTCGACTTCGACGTCTTCAGGGGCGAGATCGTGGGCCTGGTCGGCGGCTCGGGTACCGGCAAGTCGGTGCTGTTGCGCACGATCATCGGCCTGAACGACCTGCGGAAGGGCACGATCGAGGTCCTGGGCATCGATACGCGGGGCAAGGACCGCCGGAGGCTCTATTCCCGGACCGGCGTGCAGTTCCAGGACGGCGCGCTGTTCTCCTCGCTCAGCGTCGCCGAGAACATCATCGTGCCGATCCGCGAGCACGCCAAGCTCGAGGAAGGGCTGATGCGCGAGATCGCGGCGCTCAAGATCGCGCTGGTCGGCCTGCCGCCCGACACCGGCCGCAAGAAGCCATCGGAGCTGTCCGGCGGCATGCGCAAGCGCGCCAGCCTTGCCCGGGCGCTGGCGCTCGATCCGGAAATCCTCTTCCTCGACGAGCCGACGGCGGGCCTCGATCCCATCGGCGCGGCGCACTACGACGAGCTGGTCAAGAGCCTGCGCGACACGCTGGGGCTCACGATCCTGATGGTCACCCACGATCTCGACAGCCTGTACGCGGTTTGCGACCGGATTGCCGTGCTGCTCGACAAGCGCGTCGTG
>CAIWTJ010000237.1 GCA_903915535.1 Enhydrobacter aerosaccus | reverse complement strand
GGCAGGCCGCGCCGGAAGGAGAAGGACATCACCGAGATGCGCATGCCCGCGGTGCGGCCGATCGCAAAGTGGCCGCCCAGCAACTGCTTGAACTGGTGTGGCGTGAGCGCCGAGGTGTCGATCGACACGTCGGCGGAATCGCGCAGGCCCATGATCATGCGGCGCTCGTCGGCGATGCCGTCGGTCACAGGCCGGTCAGGTGCCAGCGGATGCGGCCGGCGGGTCTCGGTATAGCGCCGCCGCAGGGTCTCGGTATCGCAGTCGAGGAACAACAGGCGTGGCGCGAGATCGGCACGCAGCCGCAGCTCGCGGAGCCGCCGTTGAAGGTCGTGCGGATCGAAGCCGTAGGTGCGCGTGTCGACACCGAAGGCAAGCGGTGCCGCGATTTCGCCCAGGCCGCCGGACGTCGAATGCACCAGGTCGCCGAGCAGCGGCAGCGGCACGTTGTCGACGGCGACGTAGCCCAGGTCTTCCAGCGCATGCAGCGCGGTCGCGCGGCCGGCACCGGACATGCCGGTGATCAGCACGAACGGCCGGCGCGTTTGCGGCGTCACCGAAGAAGGCACGGAGGTGGGACTGTCGGGCATGGCAGACCGCGAATCATGCGGCGGCAGTTCGCCCCAAGGCAAGGCGCAACTTGGTCACAATTGAAGCCTCGAACGGCGCCAACGCTACCTTTGGTAGGTCAATACCGAGTACCTTTTCGCGCGCCGGATCGGGCATGCGCTCGACCTGGTCGGGCCGCACGAGATCGACCAGCAGGCAGAGCGGCGCGCGCGCCATCAGCTGGCCGCGGCCGAGCTTCACGATGCCGAGCCCGCGCACTTCGATCAGGCCGGCCAACGACGGGGGCGGCGTGGCGATCAGCGCGCGGCCGACTTTCGCGAGATGGGTTTGGTCGTCGGCGACCAGGCGGCCGCCGGCCTCCAGGAGACGCAGCGCCACGTCCGACTTGCCCGCACCCGAAGGGCCGCGCAGCAGCAGCGCGCGCCACGTCCGACCGTGCTTCAAAGCCACGCAGGTCGCGTGCACGTACATTTTATGTTGGCCTCTATTTCTGATCCGACGCCGGGATGCGCAGGGTGAAGCGCGCACCAATGACGCGATTGTCGGCGGAGCGGCGGTTGCTGGCCGTGATCGTGCCGCCATAGGTTTCCATGATCTGGCGGCAGATCGACAGGCCAAGGCCCGAGTTCTGCCCGAAATGCTCGGCCGGCCGTTCGGAATAGAAGCGCCGGAAGATCGATTCGAGATTGTCCTCGGGAATGCCCGGCCCCTCGTCGTCGATCGTGATCACGAATGGTCCGTTGCGCGGCTCGCGCGTCAGCTCGATCACGAGCCTGGTGCCCCGCGGGCTGAACGACAGGGCATTGTCGATCACGTTGCGCACCACCTGGCCGTAGCGGCCGTCGTGGCCGTGCGCGGCGAAGGGTGGATTGGCCGAAATGCGCAGCTCGACCTCGACGCCCGCCTTGCTCGCGGCCGACGCGGCGTAGTGATTCACCATGTCGTCGAGCAGCGACTTGAGATCGACCGGCTTCACCTCGCCGCGCATCAATTCGGCATCGAGGCGCGAGGCATCGGAGATGTCGGAGATCAACCGGTTCAGGCGGTTGATGTCGTCGAGAACGATCGCCATGAGTTTCTCGCGCCGCTCCGCGTCGAGGTTGGGGCGGGCTGCGACCTCGATCGCCGACCTGAGCGAAGTGAGCGGGTTCTTGAGTTCGTGCGCCACGTCGGCGGCAAAGCTCTCGATGGCGTTCAGCCGCTGCCACAGCGCATCGGTCATCGAGCGCAGCGCGTCGTTGAGGTCGCCGATCTCGTCGCCGCGCTTGCCGAGGTCGGGAATTTCCGGCCGGTTCTCGCGCGCGAGACGCACCTCGTCGGCGGCGCGCGCCAGCCGCACGATCGGCTGGGTGATCGTGCCGGCGAGATAGAGCGACAGCAGCACCGTGATGCCGAGCGCACACACCGCGATCGTCAGCATGTCGTAGCGCACTTCGCGCAAGGAGGCGGAGATCGCGCGATTGTCGCGCGTCAGGATCAATGCGCCCAGCACCTGCTTGTAGCGCAGCACCGGCACGGCGACGCTGAGCAGCAGCCGCCCGTCGGGCATCAACCGGACGGCCGAGGCGTTGAAGCCGCGCAGCGCGCTCGCGGCCTCGGGAAAGTCGCGCACGGTGGGCACGGGGCGATCGACATACTGCGGATAGTGATTGGTGTGCGAGAGCTGGCGCGTGATCCAGTCGCCGATCTCCTCGCCCATGCGGCGGCGCGGCGGTGGCGGTTCGGCGGGCATCTCGAGCGGCGGCAACGGCGCCACATGAATGCGTCCGGCCTCGCTCAGCAGCGCCGAATCGCCCAGCAGTTCGCCGGTCTCGCCGAACAGCCGCGCCCGCACCCCTGTCGGCCGCACCAGGCGGGTCAGCAGCTGGCGCGCGGCGTCGGCGTCCATGCGGTTGACCGTCGTCTCGCCGCCGATCACCGCGATCTCGCCGATGCCCGCCGCCACCATCTCGCCCTGCACGGTGAGCGAGGCGAGTTCGGTTTCGATCAGCTCGTCCTCGTAGTCGCTGAGATAGACCGCGCCCAGCGCGAGCAGCGCCACCGGCACGATGTTCAACAGCAGGATGCGGCGCGTGAGCGG
>CAIWTJ010000236.1 GCA_903915535.1 Enhydrobacter aerosaccus | reverse complement strand
GCTCCGCCTCGCTGTCGAAGGCGAACAGGCGCACGCCCTGCTGGTAGGCCCAGGCGATGTCCTTTTCCTTCGTGATGGTGTTGCCGAAGGAGATGCGGTCGGCCGGCACGCCGGCGGCCTGGACGAGCTCGATCTCGCCGCGGCTGGCCGTGTCGAACTTGGACCCTGCCGTGGCTAGACGAGCCAACACCTGTGCGGCCGGGTTCGCCTTCACGGCGTAGAAAATGTGCGCCGTCGGCAGCAGCTCGCGCATGCGGCGGAAATTATGCTCGACCACATCGAGATCGATCACCAGGCACGGCGTCTCGGGCTGCTGTTCGCGGAGGTAACGGAAAATACGCTCGGTCATTGCTGGGGGGTTCCCCGTCTAGCTAGTCAGATTGTTCGAAGAGGTGAGTAGGTGACGACGGTGCCAAAACGGCAGCGTGCGTCAGCCGATACTCGACGGGGTAAGCGACCGCTTGAGCGGCCGATCGAACGAAGCCCGGTCCAGAAGAACCGGGCGAGTGACACGATAGCGGGGACGACGCCCCGCGCGGTAAGCAATCATCAGAAGCTCCTTCCCGGACCCGGCTGTTAGCCGGCACTGCCAAAAAGAACACTTTCCGTCGTTGCGTAACCACAATGGGCCAGCGGCACGTGCGTGGGCGTCTTAAGGTTTCGTATCTACAACTAATGTACGCGGGTACAAGAAGTTTCTTCCCCCGCCGTCGAATTTTCTGGGGGTCTAGTGTGGAGTGTGTTCCAAAAAACACACCTCGGTCACGGGCGAGGTGCTGAGGAGCCGGGGAGTCGGATGGACGCCGCGAGCACGGTGAGCGGCACCAGCGCGATCGCCGAGGCGATCAGAGAGACGTGGACGTTCGTGAGATTGGCGATCTTCCCCCACAGCAGCGAGCCCGTGACCATGGCGCCGAAAAACACCATCTGGTGTACCGCCATGCCCCGCGCCCGCATGAAGTTGGGCAGGATCATCTGCACCGCCGTGCTGTTGTTGGCGTTGACCATCATCCAGCAGGCGCCTGAGAAAGTGATGCAGATGCCGAAGACCACGGGCTGCATCACGAGCGCGCCGATCGCGGTTGCCACCGCGTGGATACCCATCGCCCAGATATTGGCACGATCTGGCCCCAACAAGCGGTTGACGGTGATGAGCGCCAAGGCGCCAGACACCGCGCCGACGCCGAACGAGGCATAGAGCAGGCCGAAGTGGAACTCGTCGAGCTTCAGCTCGAAGCGGCCGATCACCGGCAGCAGGGTCCCAAGCGCGATCCCCGGCACGAAGAAGCAGGTACCGCGGGCAAACACTGCCCGAAGCTCACGGGACGCCCGCACGAAGGCGATGCCGGTTCGGGCCGCCTCGACGAAGCCTTCCCGGCGCTGCGAGGCCTTGGCCTCGTCCGAGCGTCGCCACGCCCGCATCGCCAGGATGACGCCTATATAAGTGAAGGTGTTGATGGCGAAGAGCAGGAAGACGCCGACCAGGCCCAGCAGGACCTGTCCGATCACCGGGCCCACGGTCCGGGCGAGGTTGAAGCCCGCCGAATTGAGCGCGATGGCCGGCCGCAGCAGCGGTCCGGAAACGATCTCGGGCACCACGGCATGCCAGGCCGGGGCATTCATGGCGTTGCCCAATCCCATGCAGAAGCTGAGCGCCAGCAGGTTCCAGGCGGTCAGGTTCCCGGTGAAGGCCAGCACCGCCAGGGTGGCCGCCACCGCCATCATCCAGAACTGGCACCCGATGATGTAGCGCCGGCGGTCGAAGCGGTCGGCCAGGATGCCGGCGAAGAAGCAGAACAGGAACATCGGCAGCGTACTGGCCGCGGACAGGGCGGCCACGTAGATCGGATCCTTGGTGAGACCGGTCATCTCCCAGGCGGCGCCGGTGGTCTGCATCCAGCCGCCGACATTCGACATCATGTTGGCGACCCAGATCGCCAGGAAGGCCCGGATGGCGAGCGGCGCGAAGGCCGAGGGATGTCGGGGAGCGGCGGACGGGGTCGCCGTCACACCAGCGCCTTTTCGTAGATGCGGTGGGTCTTGTAGTGCACGCCACCGACCGAGCGGATGATGTTGTTGGTGGCCTTGTTGTCCTCGAGGATCCAGCCCAGCTCGGCGGTCTTCTTGCCCAGCTTCTTGCCGTTCTCGCGCAGCACGTCGATCGCCATCATGGCCAGACCCGCCCCCATCAGCGGATGGTTGCGGAACTTCTTCTTCACGCCCATCAGCGGCACCCGCATGCTCTCGGTGCCCGCGATCTTGAGCCGCCACAACAGCTTCACGAGATTGATCGGGTTCAGCGCGCCGTTGAAGCCCTCGATCGCCTCGTTGAGGTTGGCCAGCGCCACGATGAAGGCCACGGTCTCGTCGTCGACGTCGATGAAGACCACCAGCTCAGGAATGATGACGGGCCCGAAGGCCTTACCGGCATGGTCGATCTCGGCCTGCGTGAAGGGCACGAAGCCCCAGTTGTCGCTCCAGGCGTCGTTGAAGACGCCGACCAGGGTGCGCACCTCGGCGTCGAACATCTTCATGTTAAGCGTGCGGACCTTGACCCGGTCGGCCATGCCGGCGCGGCCCAGCAGCTTTTTGCCGATGGTTTCCGGCGCGTTCTGGACGTCGTAGTCGTAGGAAAAGACGTCCTTGATCTTCTTGTAGCCGCAGGCCTCGATGCGCGGGCCGGCATAGGGCGGATCCCAGGGCACCAGCAGGATCGAGCGGCTTTCGAAGCCCCAGACCAGCAGGCCGACTTCCTCGTTCACGGAAAGGCTGAACGGGCCGGTCGCGCGGATCATGCCGCGCGCGCGCAGCCAGGCTTCCGCTTCCTTGAACAGCGCCTGGAAGATCGCGAGGTCGTCTTCGGCAACGATCGAACCGATATGGCCGGTGCTGTCGGCGTAGCGCTCGAGATAGGCGCGATCGATCTGGGCCGAGATGCGGCCGACGACCTTGCCGGCGCGGCGGGCGAGGAAGAACTGGACCTCGACGTGCTCGAACAGCGGGTTCTTCTTGGGTGAATAGGCTTCCTGGCGCTCGCTGTTGAGATGCGCGGTGTAGCCCGGCTGGCCTTTGAACAACCGCTTGGGCAAATCGATGAAGGCCTTGAGGTCGGATTTGCCCTCGACCTGCGTGACCACGATATCTGAAGAAGCCATGACTACCTCAATGAGCCGCTGGGCTGTGGAACACCAGTTCCCCGTCGGGCTCGCAACCGTCGAAGGCTGCGTTCAAAGCTCGCAGTTCGACCCGGAACGTCCAGCCGCCATCGCTGCGTTCGATGTGAATCAGATGATAGCGGGCGCGCCCGTACTTGCTGTCCGGTGCGGCCGATGCGGAAGTGACGCCCAGCACCGGGACCGGGCCCGAGGGCCCATCGATGCGCGCGGCTTCACTGCGGTGATTGTGCCCGTGCAGGATCAACTCACAGCCGACCCTGCGGATCATGGCCTGGAAGGCCGCTGTATCGGTGAGATGTTTCCAGCGCGACTGGTCGGCGAGCGGCGGATGATGGATCAGCACGACCCGGCAGAGACCTTCGCGGCCGAGATCGGCCAGCAGCTTCTCCGTCCGCGCGATCTGTTCGTCGCCGAGCGTGCCGGTCGCCAGCAATGGCGGCTTGGGCACGCCGGTCGACAGGCCGATCAGGGCGATCTCGCCGCGGCGGCGAAGCGTCGGGAAGACGTCTAGGCTTGCGGCGGGCGGCGTGCCGTCACCCGCAATGTAGGCGCCCCACAGACCCATCGCCTTGTTCCAGGGGACGTCGACATAGGCATCGTGGTTGCCGGGAATGACGGTGATGCGGTCGGGCCCGTCGAACGCCGCCAGCCAGTCCGCGGCACGGCGGAATTCCTGCGGCAGCGCCACGTTCACCAGATCGCCCGTCAACGCGATGTGGTCGGGCTTCTGCTTCTTGATGTCGGCCACGACCCCGGCCAGCGCCTCCGGCAGATGGAGATGCACCCTGTGACGCCACCAGTTGAGATAGCCCGTGGCGCGTTTGCCCAGGAGCTGGCCGATCAACTGAATGGATGGGCGCGGCTCCGGCATCGGCAGATGCGGATCGGAGAGATGCGCCAGGGTGAACATGCCGGCGAGAAGGCTAGTGCTTGCTCCCGGCGACGCGAGCCTGGGTCTCCATGGGGGGCGTTGCGGGGATCACACCCATCTGGCGTCCGATGCCGGTCATGACCTCGATCATGAGCTGGAGCTGTTCCTTGGTATGGGCCGCCGATACCGAGCACCGCAGCAGCGACACGCCGTTGGGCGTGGCCGGCGGAATGGCGACGTTCACATAGACACCGGCATCGAGCATGGCGCGCCAGAAGCCGATCGCCAGCATCTTGTCGGGCAGATGGACGCCGACGACGGGGCCGTGTTCCGGTCCGAGCACGAAGCCCTGGGCCTTGAGACCCTCGTAGAGCGTATGGACGTTGGCCCAGAGGTGCGTGCGCAGTTCGGGATGCGCGATGACGACGCGCAGCGCCTGCCGGACAGAGGCCACGATCGAGGGCGGCAGCGACGCCGTGAACATGTAGGAGCGCGTGGTGACGCGCAGCACGTCGAAATCCGGGTCGTTCGAGACGCAGTAGCCGCCGATCGCACCCAGGGTCTTGGAGAAAGTGCCGACGATGAAGTGGCAGTCGTCGAGCACGCCCGCTTCCTCGCACAGGCCGCGGCCATGCTCACCGAGCGCACCCAGCGAATGGGCCTCGTCGACCAGCACGTAGGCCTTGTACTTCTTGCAGACCTCGATGAATTCCTTGAGCGGCGCCGAATCGCCCAGCATCGAGTAGATGCCTTCCAGCACCACCAGGCGGTTGCCCGGCTTGTCGCCCAGGCGGCGCAGACGGGCATCGAGGCTGGACGGATCGTTGTGCTTGAAGCGCACGACTTCGGCCTGGGTCTGCTTGCAGGCATCGTAGATCGAAGCGTGGCTGTCGGCATCGATCAGCAGGAAATCTTCCGCGGCGACCAGGTTGGAGATGATGCCCAGATTGGCCTGGTAGCCGGTCGTGAAGACCATGCAGTGCTTCTTGCCGTAGAACGCGGCGATCTCTTCCTCGAGCGACACGTGCTCGGAATAGCTGCCGTTGGCGATGCGCGAGCCGGTCGTGCCGGTGCCCTCGGCGCGGATCGCTTCGATGGCGGCTTCCATGCAGGACGGGTCGAAGGTCAGGCCGAAATAGTTGTTCGTGCCGACCAGCAGCGTCTTCTTGCCGTTGATGATCGCCTCGGTGGGCGACAGAACCCGTTCCATGCGAATCTGGAACGGATCGGCGCCGGTCGCCCTGACCTCGCCGTAAAGCGCGACCAGGCCGGCGTGGCGGTCCAAAAGACCCATGATTTTTAGCGCTTGGCGCGCAGCTTCAGGACGGTGTCGGCCAGTTCGTCGACGGTGTAGATCTCGGCCACGACGTTCATCGGGATGGACACGTCGAACCGGTCCTCGATCTCCATGACCATGTCCATGACGGCCAGCGAATCGATGGCCAGGTCCTTGGTGATGACGGTCGCGCCGTTGATCGGCTTTTCGCCGATCTGGAAAGGAGCCAGGTGGTGGCAGATCTCGCCCATGACTTCGGCACGGGTGACCGCGCCACGGTCGATGGTCACGAGGGTGTCGGAGATGTCGTCGTTCTCGACGATCGAATTGGTGGCTTCACGCAACACGGGAGCTCCCTTCCGGGGAAATTGACGGCCTCTATGTGCCAAAAGCCCGAATCTATGTGAAATAACAAATTGTTACGCACTGTTTCAGCGTCGCCGAAGCCATCCGTGGGCCCGGTACCAGCGCACGGTGTCGTCGAAGCCAGTTTTCAGGTCGTACCGCGCCTCGAATCCCGTCGCGTCGGCCAGCCGGCGGTCATGGGCCACCCAGTCGCCGTGAAATATCTCGGCGACCTTGCCCGCGGTCAGGATCCGGGTGGCGCCACCCAGCGATTGCCAGAGACCGTTCACGCCAGCGACCGCCGCCATGACCGGCCGGGGAACCGGCAGGCGCATGAGCCGCCGGCCAAGGGCCGCGCCCGCGGACTCGGCCATGTCGGCGTAACCGTACCCGCCCGCTCGCCCGTCATCGATCTCATAGACCGCCGCGGGCACGGATGGGGCAAGGGCGAGCGCCAACGCCTCGGCGAGATCGGCGACATGGATCAGGGACAGTCGTGCCCCGTTCCCCATCGGTTCAGGGGCAAGCCCGCGCTCGGCGGTCTTGAAGTAGCTCAACGTCTCGCGGTCGCCTGGGCCGTAGACCGCCGGAGCGCGGATGGCGAGCCAGGGTCCGCTCCGGCCGGCGAGGACTTCCTCTGCCGCCCGCTTGCTGGCGCCGTAGGGCGACAGTCCGGGTTCGCGCGCCGCCAGCGACGAAAGGAGCAGGAACCTGGCGTGGGGAGCGAGGGCCGCCAGACGCGCGGTGCCGTCGCGATTGACCGTCAAGAAGTCGGAAGCGTGCCGCGCCTTGATCAGGCCAGCGGCATGGACGACCGCGTCCGCGCCCGCCACGAGCTTGCCAAGGGCAGCCCCGTCCCCGAGATCGCCCCAGACGATCTCGGCCTCGACGCCGGCCAACGAGGGCAACGGCGACCAGCGACGCAGCAGCAGCCGTACTTTCCAGCCACGGCGGGAAAGGGCGCCCACGAGATGCGGTCCGACGAAGCCTGACGCGCCGGTCACCGCAACGAGCATCGGAAGATCAGGCCGCGACCGGCTTGGAGGGGACGGGCTTGTAGAGGCCGGCCAGATAGTTGGCCCGCGTGCGGGCGCGCGAGAGCTTGCCCGAAGATGTCTTGGGCAATCCCATCGTCGGCGGCACGAGAACGACTTCGCAATCGACGGAGATCGCCTCGCGTACAGCGCCCGCGACGTCGCGCACCAGATCGTCGCGATGGTCGGCGGCCACCCGGGCCAGGACGGCGACGACGACCCGCTCGCCTTCGCCGTTATCGACGGAGAAGGCCGCGCAATCCTCGGTCTTGACGATGCGCTTGGCCTCGATCGTCCACTCGATGTCCTGCGGCCAGATATTGCGGCCGTTGACGATGATCAGGTCCTTGGCGCGGCCCGTCACGACGATATCGCCGGCCAGCGTGTACCCGAGATCGCCCGTATCGAGCCAGCCATCGGCCGACAGGATCTCGCGCGTGGCCGCCTCGTCGTTGAAATAGCCCGGCATGATGCTGGGGCCCTGGACGAAAATGCGGCCAACGCGGCGATCGGGAAGGATCTTGCCGTCCGGACCCCGCACTTCGAGGCGATGATGAGGCACCACCCGCCCGCACAGCACGAAGCGGCGCGCGCGCAGGAGATCGGTCGGATCCGTGGCCGGCTGGGCGCGCTGCTCCGACGCCAGGATCACGCGATCGATCGTGTCGGTGCGCACGCCGCCCAGGTCGGGGCCGAAGGTGATGGCGAGGCAAACCTCGGCCATGCCGTAGCTCGGGATGAAGATCTTGGGATTGAAGCCCGACGGCGCGAATGTCTCGGCGAAGCGGTCGAGCACGTCCGCGCGCACCATGTCGCCGCCGATGCCGGCATGACGCCAGGAGCTGAGATCGAGGTCGGGCGGAATCTGGTTGCCGCCACGTCGCGTGGCGAGGTCGTAACCGAAGCTCGGGCTGTACGCGACGGTCGCGCGATTGCGCGAAATGAGGTTCAGCCACTGCATCGGCCGGCGCGCGAAATCGCGCGGCGTCAGATAGTCGATCGAGCACTGGCACGACAGCGGGGCCATCAGGAATCCGACCAGACCCATGTCGTGATAGAGCGGCAGCCAGCTCACCGTGCGGTCGGCGGCGGTGAGGCTGAGGCCGCCCGGACCGGTCATCGCGTCGAGGTTGGCCATCAGGGCGCGCTGCACGATGCGCACGCCGTGCGGATGCCGCGTGCTGCCCGACGAAAACTGGATGTAGCAATCGTCATCGGGTCCGAGGGGCCTGAGGTCGACGGCCGCGTCCGGCAGAGTGTCGATCACATCCATCCCGCCATGCAGGCGGATCGCCGGGAATTCCTTGGCCGCTTCGGCGATGAAGCCCGCGAGCTCCTCGATGCCGATCGCGGCAACGGCGCCAGAGGCCGCGATCTGGCGGCGGAGCTGGTCGAGATAGGCGTCCTTGCCGCCGATGCCGACGGGAATGGAGACCGGCACCGGCAACAGGCCTGCGTATTGGCAACCGAAGAAGATGTCGAAAAAGCCCGGCCAGGTATCGGCGGTAATGAGGATACGCTCGCCCTTCTCGAAGCCCGCGCCAATCAGCTTGCGCGCCACGACATGGGCACGCGCGCGGACGTCGTGCCAGGAGAGGGCCGAGAGAATCTCGCCCTTGGCATTATAGAAAGTGACGCCGGTCTCGCCCTGCGCGGCGTAGTTCAGCATCTCCGGCACCGACCGGAAGTCGGCGCGGCGGTGGGCAAGCCGGGTATTGAGGGTGGGAAATGTGGGCATTGACGAGGGGGGTCTCCTAGCAGAGGGGTCCTCGGCCCTCAAGGCGCGTGCCCACCCCTGTGGGCCAAGTTGACACACCCCGACCCCGGTCCGATAGTGCCGCCCCCTCGCCAAAACACGGTGTTTCCCGCGCGGAAGCACCGGTCCGGCGAGGGCTTTTTACTTTTTGAGGAGGTCTATCGTGATTACGGCTGTGATGCCGACGTACGGTCGCAAGGACGTCGTGTTCGAACGCGGAGAGGGCAACTATCTCTACGCGACGGACGGCCGACGTTACTTGGACTTTACCTCCGGCATCGCCGTGAACGCGCTGGGCCACTGCCACCCCTATCTGGTCAAGGCTCTGACCGAGCAGGGCAGCAAGCTCTGGCACACCTCGAACCTGTTCCGCGTCGGCAACGGCGAGAAGCTGGCCCAGCGGCTGGTCGAGAATTCGTTCGCCGACACGATGTTCTTCTGCAACTCGGGCGCCGAGGCGATCGAGGGCGGCATCAAGCTGATCCGCAAGTATCAGTTCATGAACGGCCAGCCCAAGCGCTACAAGATCATCTGCTTCCAGGCGGCGTTCCACGGCCGGCTGCTGAACGCGCTCGCGGCCACGGGCAACGAGAAGTACCTCGAAGGCTTCGGCCCGCCCGCGCCCGGCTACAAGCACGCGCCGCTCAACAACACCAATGTCGTGCGCGACATGATCGACGACGAGACCGCCGGCATCCTGGTCGAGCCGATCCAGGGCGAAGGCGGCATCCGCGCCACGACCACGCAGTTCCTGAAGGACCTGCGCGCAATCTGCGACGAGTTCGGCCTGCTCTTGTTCTACGACGAAATCCACACCGGTTTCGGCCGTACCGGCAAGCTCTGGGGCTACGACTGGTCGGGTGTAAAGCCCGACGTCGCGGCGATCGCCAAGGGCATGGGCGGCGGCTTCCCGATCGGCGCCTTCATGGCGACCGAGAAGGCGGCGGTCGGCATGGTGCCCGGCACGCACGGCTCGACCTACGGCGGCAATCCGTTGGCCACGGGCGTGGCCAACGCGGTCCTCGACGTCATCCTGAAGCCGGGCTTCATCGACGACGTGCACAAGAAGGGCGAGTACCTGAAGGGCGAGATCGAGAAGCTGATCAAGAAGCACCCGAAGGTCTATGCCGAGCAGCGCGGCACCGGCTTCCTGCAGGGCATCCGTTGCGAAGTGCCGGCGGGCGACATGGTGAACAAGCTCCAGTCGCTGGGCATGCTCGTGCCGCCCGCGGGCGAAAACGTGATCCGGATCTTCCCGGCGCTGATCGCCGACAAGGCCGCTCTCGACGAAGGCATCGCCATCCTCGAGAAGGCCGCCGTCGAATTCGAGTCCGCCCAGGGCGCCACCAAGGCCGCAGAGTAGCGGTCATGTCGACGCCGAAACATTTCCTCGACCTCGACCAGGTCGATCCCAAGACGCTTCGCCAGATCCTCGACAGCGGCAAGGCGATGAAGAAGGCGCGGGCGAACGGCGGGCACGACAAGCCGCTCGCCGGCAAGACGCTCGCGATGATCTTCGAGAAACCCTCGACCCGCACGCGCGTGTCGTTCGAGGTCGGCATGCGCGAACTCGGCGGCCAGACGATCATGCTGGGCCGCGGCGACACCCAGCTCGGGCGCGGCGAGACCATCGCCGACACCGCGCGCGTGCTCAGCCGCTACGTCGACATCATCATGATGCGCACCACCGTCGAGGAGAAACTCCTCGAGATGGCGCGCTACGCCACCGTGCCGGTGATCAACGGCCTCACCGACAAGACGCATCCCTGCCAGTTGATGGCCGACGTCATGACCTACGAGGAGCATCGCGGCCCGATCAAGGGCAAGTCGGTCGCCTGGTCGGGTGACGGCAACAACATGGCGACCTCGTGGATCCACGCCGCCGTGCAGTTCGACTTCGAGCTGCGCGTCGCCTGCCCCACGGAGCTCGAACCGCCGAAGGACGTGCTGCAATGGGCCGCGAAGTCCAACGGCCGCATCACCATCGGCCACGATCCCGAGGCGATCGTGCGCAACGCCGACTGCGTCGTCACCGACACCTGGGTGTCGATGGGCGACGAGGATCCGCAGAGCGCCGGCGCCACGCGACGCCACAACCTGCTGCGCGGCTACCAGGTCGACCAGCGGCTGATGAAGGCGGCCAAGCCCGACGCCGTCTTCATGCACTGCCTGCCGGCGCACCGCGGCGAGGAAGTCACCGCCGAGGTGATCGACGGGCCGCAGTCGGTCGTGTTCGACGAGGCCGAGAACCGCCTGCACGCCCAGAAGAGCATCCTCGCCTGGTGCCTATCGTGAGCACGGTGTCGGGGGGCACAAGCACACCCGACGCCGACCACGCCCTGCCTTTTCAACTCGATGCCCTGGGCGTACGGGGACGCCTCATCCGCCTGGGGCCCG
>CAIWTJ010000235.1 GCA_903915535.1 Enhydrobacter aerosaccus | reverse complement strand
CCTGCAGTACGTGCCCGCCGTCGTGGCGCTGCCCGACGAGGAGGAATACGCCCGCGTGATGGCCGAGGTCGCGAAGGAAAAGAACGTGGGCCTGTTCCGGCGCTTCGAGATCATGCGCGCCTGGTACAACGACGGCATGCCGTACGCGCAGTTCGTCACCAGCGACGGCCTGCACCTCAACGATTTCGGCCAGAAGTGCATCGGCCGGCTGCTGTCGCTGTCGATCCTGAATTCGATCAAGCCGCCGCAATTGACGGTCGAGCCAAAACCCCGAAACTAGCTTCCTGCCCTTGGCCGCACGGCTGTCCGCCACTCGCCTACCCTTGTCATCCTGAGCGTAGCGAAGGATCTGGCGCCAACGGCAATGGGTATGCCTTGGTCGGCGCAAGGTCCTTCGCTACGCTCAGGACGACAGAGAGCTGGAGGAAGCCACCATGAAGCGCCGTTTCGTCGACCTGTCGATCTATCTGGAAAACGACGTCATTTCCGATCCGCCGGCGTTCGCGCCCAAGATCGCCTACATGAAGCACGACCAGTCGGTCGAGCGCATCGCGCAGTTCTTTCCCGGCCTCGAGAAAAAAGACCTGCCCGATGGCCAGGGCTGGGCTGTCGAGACCATCCAGCTCTCGACGCACAACGGCACCCATCTCGACGCGCCCTATCATTTCCATCCCACGATGAACAAGGGCGAGCGCGCCATCACCATCGACGAGGTGCCGCTCGAATGGTGCTTCCAGCCCGGCGTGAAGCTCGACTTCCGGCACATGGCCGACGGCCACGTCATCACCGCCAAGGAAGTCGACGACGAACTGAAACGCATCGGCCACGTGCTGAAGCCGCTCGAGATCGTCGTGGTCAACACGCGGGCGGGTTCGGCCTACGGCACCGACACGTACGTGAATTCGGGCTGCGGCATGGGCTACGACGCCACCATGTACCTGCTCGAGCGCGGCGTGCGCCTCACCGGCACCGACGCCTGGAGCTGGGATGCGCCGTTCTACTTCACCGCCCAGAAGTGGGAGAAGGACCACGATCCCTCGATCATCTGGGAGGGCCACAAGGCCGGCCGCGACATCGGCTACTGCCACATCGAGAAGCTGCACAATCTCGAGGCGCTGCCGCCGGACGGCTTCACCATCTCCTGCTTCCCGCACAAGATCCGCGGCGCCAGTGCCGGCTGGACGCGGGCCGTCGCGATCTTCGAGGAGTGACGGCACACCCTCATCCTGAGGAGCGAACGTAGTGAGCGTCTCGAAGGATGCGACACAACGATGGTGCGTGTTCCCATCCTTCGAGACGGCGCTGCGCGCCTTCTCGGGATGAGGCAATTGGGTGCTGCTAGAGCCAGCCCATGCGCTTGAAACGCACGTAAAGCCCGCAGCAGACCGCGACAATCGCGGCGATCACGGCGTAGTAGCCGTACTTCCACTGCAGTTCGGGCATGTTCTGGAAATTCATGCCGTAGATGCCGGCGATCGCCGTTGGCACCGCCAGGATCGCGGCCCAGGCGGCCAGCTTGCGGGTGATCGCGTTCTGCTGCGCCTGGCCCGCCATCAGGCTCGCCTCGAAGGCGAAGGCCAGCACCTCGCGCAGCGAATCGATGTCTTCCTGGACGCGCCGGATATGGTCGCTGACGTCGCGGAACAGCGGCTGCATCGCAGGCTCGATCAGCACGTCGTCGGCATGTTCCAGCCGGCGGCAGACGTCGACCAAGGGCACCACGGCCTTGCGCAGCCGCAGCAGCTCGCGGCGCAGGATATAGAGGCGGTTGACCTCGGGCTCGGGCAGGGTGCGATGGAGCACGCGGTCTTCCAGCGCATCGACCTCGCCCTGCACGGACTCCACGACGGGGACGTAGTTGTCGACGATGAAGTCGAGGATCGAATAGAGGATGTAGTCTTCGCCCCGCGCCAGGCTGACCGGGCAGGACTCGTTGCGTTGCCGCACGGCGGCGTAGGAGGTCGACGGCCCGTGACGGACGGACACCACATAGCCTTGGCCCACGAAGATGTGGGTCTCGCCGAAGTCGATCTTGCCGCCCACGACCTGCGCGGTGCGCGCGACGACGAACAGCGCGTCGCCGTAGCGTTCGAGCTTGGGATATTGATGGGCGTTGGCGGCGTCCTCGATCGCGAGCGGATGCAGGCCGAGCTGGGCCTGGACGCGGCCCAGCAGCTCGGCGGAGGGTTCATAGAGCCCGATCCAGACGACATGGCCTTCCTTGCGGGACCAGGCGCCGGCTTCCTCGATGCGGATGTCCTGCACCCGCCGCCCGCGCGCGTAGACGCCGGCTGCAACCAGTCCCGGCTCGGCGTTCTCCGCAGCTCGTGCAACGATCGTATCCACGCAAACTCCCGGCAAACTCATCACGAGAACGCCTGGTGGGCCTGCGAGTTCCGGCCCCTCAGGGAAGGGTGGAGGCCAGGAGCTGCAGCGCTCCCGGGAAGATTTCGACCAGCACGATGCGTCCTGCGATCACCGCCGCAGCGAACACGGCGATGCACAAGAAGGTTGTCCCGTGCCGTTTCATGGCGATCTCCTGGCGATTGGTTCTCCCTGCAGGAGGTGGAGGCGGGGGCTTTAGGAATTCGAGAGGGCCAAAGCCGCGCGCCCATAGGACCGGCATATGTTTTGTCGGCCGGCATGGCTTGGGTTCAGGCGGGCCTGCGATAAGTCGTCAGTAACGACCGTAATAGGGGGCTCGCGGCGACGCGCCTATGTTCGTCGGAATGACGACTCAGCCAGTGAAGCAAGGCCTCACCGCGATTTTTCTAGTTGGGAGAGGGGGGAGGGGGTGCGGGAAAGCGGGAAGAATCGCGGAGAAGCCTTGCGCCACCGGCATCGGAGGCTTCCCGACGGGTCGGGAAGCCTCGGGAAATCCGGGAAGGTCCGTTGCTTAGGCGATCGGGTCGGGCTCGCCCGGCGGCAGCGGCATCTCGAAGACGTTGAGCGTCATGGAGACCAGCATGTAGTAGCCGCAGACGCCCACGAGATCGACGACGCCCTGCTCCTTGAAGGCATCGATGGCGCGCTTGTAGTTCGGCGCCGAGACGCGGTTGGTGGCGAGGTACTCGGTCACGAAGTCGTAGACGATGCGCTCGACCTCGCGCGTGAAGGGCGGCGTCTGACGGGTGCGCACGGCCTCGATGATCTCCGGCGCGAGGCCCGCTTCCTTGGCGAGGCGGGCGTGGGCGTAGAATTCGTACTGCGCCTTGAAGTGACGGCCGATCAGGCAGATCGCGAGCTCGGAGAGGTCGTTCGGCAGGCTGTTGTTGAAGCGGCAGTACTCGCCCAGCTTCTGCGCGCGGTCGGCCAGCACCGGGCTGCGCAGCCACGGCTCGAAGGGGCCGCGCAATCCGCCGCGCGGGCCTGAAGTGATCGCGTCGGCCACCTTCTTCTGTTCGGGCGTGAGCTTGGCGAGATCGAGCGGGGCAAGACGCGGCATGAAAGCAGTTCCTCCGTTTGTTTTTTCTTCAGAGCGGGCAGCCGGCATCGCCGACCATGCTCTTGTCGGCATTGTCGAAGATGCTGTTGATGATGGCCTCGCCCGCTTTCGCGACCATGCCGCTCGTGGTCGAGCACGAGGCCGAGGCGACCCACACGACCTTGCCGGTGTCGACGGCGTAGAGCGTGAAGGACATGCGCAGGGTGGGCGGACGCGGCGGCGGCGCGCTGTCGTTGCCGCGCAGGCCGGAGATGTTGCCCAACAAGGTGGGCCGCTGGTTGTCGCCCGGCTGCGCGGAGCTCGGCGTATCGGCGGCCGAGCTGCCGCCGCCGCCACCAGTGCCCAGCAGGTCGAAATAGGCCACGTCCATGCGCATCACGTTGCCGCCGGAGAAGCCCACTTCGTTGCCGCGCTTGGCGATGCGGGCCATCACCTTGCCGCGCAACTCGCGGCCGAGCGCGGTGTCCTGCGTCAGCTGCACGGCGATCTTGGTCTTGGAGATCGGCGCGTAGGCCTTGATCTCCATCTGGCCGATCTGCAGCTGCGGCGGCAGCTGGGCGAAGGCGGGCGGCGCCACAAGCAGGCAAGCGGCAGCCGCAAGTGTTGTGATGGCACGCATTGGTGTTTCCCCCATGGTCGTTCGTCAGGCAGTAAGCTTGCGCCAGCCCGGTTCGTCGCGGTCGAGCATGCGCTTCAGCGACTCGAAATGCAGGACCGACTGCTGGCTCTCTCCCGCCATCTGCCGGTTGGTGTGCGCCGCCATCTCGTCGGAGACGTTGTGCAGCGGCCGGCCGGTCTGCATGGCCAGCACCTGCACCATCGCGGCGCGCTCGAGGTAGTAGAGGTCGTCATAGGCCTGCGCGACCGTCTGGCCGCTCACGATGACGCCGTGGTTGCGCAGGAACAGGATTTCCTTGCCGGCCATGGCGCGGCACATGCGCTCGCCCTCGTCGTTGCTCAGCGCCACGCCGCCGTAGGCCTCGTCGTAGGCGATGCGGTCCCAGTAGCGCAGCGCGTTCTGCGAGCACATCTCGAGACGGCCATCGCGGATCGAGGTCAGCGCCGTCACGTAGGGCATGTGGGTGTGCAGCACCACGGTGGCCTTCGGGTTGCCGGCATGGATGCGGGCGTGGATGTAGAAGGCGGTCGGCTCGACCGGATGCTTTCCTTCGAGGATGTTGCCGTCGCCGTCGGCCATCACGATGTCGGACGGCGTGACCTCCGACCAGTGCAGGCCCTGCGGATTGACCAGGAAGAGGTCGGGGCGGCCTGGCACCGCCATGCTGAAGTGATTGCAGACGCCTTCGTTCAGCCCGTGGCGCACGGCAGCGCGCAGGGCGGTGGTGAGGTCGAGGCGGGCCTGGGTAATGGGATCGTTGGTGAGCATCCGGCGATGATGCTGCCTCGGCCGCAGCCGGGAAAGCGAAATCGCCTAGGAAATCTCGCGGATCAGCTTGGTGCGCACGGCGCGGCTGAAGTCGTCGAAGTTGGCGGCCACGATCATGAACGAGCCCGGGCCGCCGATCACGTTCTCCTCGTAGTACTTGTCGAGGGTGGTATCGGGTGGCCGGCCGAAGCTCGTGCGGTTCATCATCACCGGCAGGCCGTTGATCACGATGCCGTCCGCCACCAGTTTGTCGCGCACCAGCTCGGCCGGCGGACCATCGTTGGTGCGCCCGTCGCCCGAGATGTCGATGATCCGGCGCTTGGACGTAAAGGGCGAGTCCTCGAAGCGCTTGGCCGAGTAGGCCAGCGCCTGGCCGACGGCCGTCCAGCTCTGCGAGGTGCGCGGGGATTCGGCGAGCTTTTCGGAGAAGCGGCGCGCCGTGCGGGGACTGTCGATCAGCATCCAGTCGATCACGGTCTGCTGGTAGTGCGTGCCGGCCCATTCGACATAGCAGACGCCGATCGACCTGTTCTCGCCCGACAGGATGGCGTCGATCACGCGCTCGTTGGTCATGGCCTCGATGTAGCCGCGGCGCTGCAATTCGGCCTCGACCTCGTCGATCGAGCGCGAGACGTCGACCGCCATGACGAGCTGCAGGTCGACCGCCGTTGCGGCGTACGCCGATCGCGTCGTCGCCAGGGCCGTCAAAGATCCGAACAGAGATCCGACAAGCGCGGTGCGTCTTTTCATGTCCGCCTCCTGGGGAGCCGCCAAGCAAGAATAGCACCGGGCGGGAGGCTGGACATGAAAACGCCGGGGTTATGCCCCGGCGCTCACGTTCAAATGAAGGACAGCGATCTATTACTGATCGTCGTCGAAACCACGCTTGCGTGGCTCGTAGTCGCGCTCGCGACGCGCCGGACCGCCACGGTCACGACGCGGCGGGCTCTTGTCGCCGGCCGGCGGCGCCTCGAAGCCGCCGGGAGCCGGCGGAGCGCCCGAGAAATCTGCACGTCGGTCACGCATCGGGCCGCCGTCTCCGGCCGGGGCTGCACCGCGATAGCCACCGCCACCGCCACCGTAGCCGCCGCGATCACCGCCGCCGCCACCGCCGTATCCGCCACCACCGCCGCCGCGATAGCCACCGCCACCGCCGCCACGATCGCCGCCACCGCCGCCGTACGGCGGACGCGGGCCGCGGCCACCGCCGCCGCCAAATCCACCACCGCCACCGCCGCCGGGCTGACGCTCGACCGCTTCACGCACAGCGATCGAACGGCCGTCGAGCAGAGCGCCGTTCATGGCCTGCATGGCTGCAGCACCCATTTCATCGGTTTCCATTTCGAGGAAGGCGAAGCCGCGGCTGCGGCCCGTCTCGCGATCCACGATGACTTTCGAAGAGGCAACAGTCCCGAACTGGGAGAACGCTTCTTGCAGACGCTCGGACGTGACGGAGTAGGGCAGGTTGCCCACAAACAATTTACGACTCATTCAAGGCTCTGGGCTGGAGGAACAAATGAGCGGAGTCCGGCGCGCGCTTGCTGGACGATTGCGTCCAAGCGATTGGTAGACCTATGACGGATGACCAAGAAGCTCACGGGAAGACGGTGACCGGTATCGCGCTCCGCGACGTGCAGACGCCTCATGATGATGCGCGTCCTACAGTGTCGCTATGCCGCATCTTATGCGCTGAATCGGCGTCTGAGTCCACAGCGGGCGCAGCAACGGCTAAGATCGTGGCCGCGAAGTCACACATCAGAAACGGAAATTTGGAGGAGACATCATGATCGTCGACCATCGCACCTATGAACTGCAGCCGGGCCGGCTGCGCGACTTCCTCGCGCTGTACGAGAAGGAAGGCCTGCCGGTGCAGATGAAGCATCTCGGCAATCTCGTCGGTTATTTCAGCACCGAAGTCGGAAACGTGAACGAGATCGTGCATATGTGGGGCTACGCCGACCTCGCCGACCGTACCAAGCGCCGCGCCGCGATGGCCGCCGATCCCGCATGGCAGGCCTATTTGCAGAAGAGTCGCGAATTCATGAAGACCATGAACAACAAGATATTGGTGCCCACGTCCTTCTCACCCACGAAGTAAGGGAACAGACATGGCCTCCGCTTACCCGCGCCGTTCCGGCGCGCAGGTCCTGATCGACCAGCTGCGCATTCACGGCACCGAGACGATCTTCGGCGTGCCGGGCGAGAGCTATCTCGCCGCCCTCGATGCGCTCTACGCCCAGCGTAACTCGATTCGCTACGTCATCTGCCGCCAGGAAGGCGGCGCCGCCAACATGGCGGAAGCCTACGGCAAGCTGACCGGCAAGCCCGGCATCGCCTTCGTGACCCGCGGTCCCGGTGCCACGAACGCCAGTATCGGATTGCATACCGGACACCAGGATTCGACGCCCATGATCCTGCTGGTGGGACAGGTCGCCCGCGAGACCACCGACCGCGAGGCGTTCCAGGAGATCGACTACCGCCGCATGTTCGGCCAGATGGCCAAGTGGGTCTGCCAGATCGAGGACGCCCGGCGCATACCTGAACTCATCAGCCAGGCGTTCCACACCGCGCTCAACGGCCGGCCCGGTCCGGTGGTGATCGCGTTGCCGGAAGACATGCTGGTCGACGAGGTCGAGGTGGCCGACGCCGGCCCCTACAAGATCGCGCGCGGGGCGCCGGCGGCCAACGACATGGCGACGATGCGGGGCCTGCTCGAGAAGGCCGAGCGGCCGATGGTCATCGTGGGCGGCGGCGGCTGGACCGCCGACGCCTGCGCCGACATCAAGAGCTTCATCGAGGCGAACGATCTCCCGGTCTGCGCCTCGTTCCGCAACCAGGACCTGTTCGACAATCGCCATCCCAACTATGTCGGCGATCTCGGCGTCGGTGTGGGGCCGGCGCTCGGCAAGCGCATCAAGGATTGCGACCTCATCATCGCGGTCGGCCCCCGTCTCGGCGAGGCGACGACCGGCGGCTATACGCTGTTCGACCTTCCGGTGCCCAAGCAGACGCTGGTCCATGTCCATGCCAGCGCGGAGGAGCTGGGTCGCGTCTATCAGGCGACTCTGCCGATCAATTCCGGCATGGCGAACTTCGCCGCCGCGGCCAAGGCGATGAAGCCGGTCGACGGGAAGAAGTGGAAGGCAGGCGTCGCGGCCGGTCACGCCGAGTATCTCGACAACATCAAGCCCGGCCCGCTGCCGGGCTCGGTGAACATGGGCGAGGTGATCGCCTGGCTGAACAAGCGCCTGCCGGACGACGCGATCGTCACCAACGGCGCGGGCAATTACGCCGCGTTCCTGCATCGCTTCTTCCAGTATCGCGGGTTCAAGACGCAGCTTGCGCCGACCAGCGGCGCGATGGGCTACGGCGTGCCGGCGGCGGTCGCGGCCAAGATCGCCGAGCCCGGCCGCATGGTCGTGTCGCTGGCGGGCGACGGCTGCTTCCTGATGAACGGCCAGGAGTTCGCCACGGCCGTGCAGCACGGCGCGAACATCGTGATCGCGGTGATCGACAACGGCATGTACGGCACGATCCGCATGCACCAGGAGCGCGAGTATCCCACGCGCGTCCATGGCACCGAGCTCAAGAACCCCGACTTCGCCGCCTACGCGCGCGCGTTCGGCGGACACGGCGAGACCGTCGAGAAGACGGCCGACTTCGGTCCGGCCTTCGAGCGGGCGCTGGCCTCGGGCAAGCCTGCGATCATCCACGTGAAGACCGATGCCGAGGCGCTGACCTCGCGCATCACGCTCACGGGATTGCGCGAGCAGTCACTCGAGCGGTTGCGCCAGCAGAAGCACTAGGCGCCGTCAGGCGCCGCGCGCGCCACGAACGAGCCGGCCGGGCAACGCTCCGGTCGGCTCTCCGTGGCGATAGACGACAGCGCCGGACACGATGGTCGCGTCAAAGCCATCGGTGCGCTGGACCAGGCGTTTGCCGCCGGCCGGCAGGTCGTAGACGATCTCCGGACGTCGCAGGCTGAGCCTGTCGTAGTCGAGGATGTTGATGTCGGCCTTCATTCCCGGTCGCAGCACGCCGCGATCGCCGAGCCCGATCGCGGCGGCCGTGTCCGCCGCCAGCCGCTTGATCGCCCACGACACCGGAAACAGCGAACCGCGCTTGCGGTCGCGGGTCCAGTGCGTGAGCAGATAACTGGTGGAGGTGGCGTCGCACATCACGCCGACATGGGCGCCGCCGTCGCCAAGGCCGATCAGGGAATTGGGTGCCGCGAGCATGTCGCGCACGACGTCGAGATTGCCGGCGGCGAAGTTGGTGACCGGCAGATACAACATGCCCTTGCCGTCGCCTTCGATCATCAGGTCGTAGGCGAGCTCCTGCGGCACGCGGCCGTCGCGCGCGGCGCGGCCGGCGACGCTGTCCTCGGCCCGCGGCTCGTAGTCCGGCGGATCGGCGAACGGAAACATGCGATCCCACCGGTCGATCAACTGGCCGCGCCGGTCGCCTTCGAAGGATTCCGAGAGGATGCGGGCGCGCATTTCGGGGTGCCGCATCTGCGCCAGGCGCTCGGCGAACGGCAGATGGGCGATGCGCTTGTAGCTCGGCCGCCCGGAGAAGGGATTGTTCGTGAGCTCCAGTCCCAGCAGCACGCTGGTCGGGCGCGGCCGGACCTGGGCGGTGATGCGCAACCCTTCGGCGTTGGCCTCGTCGATCTCCGACATCAGGTCGCGCCAGCCGTCGGGCCGGGCGTCGGACTGCGTCAGCGTGATGGTGACGGGCCGGCCGGACTCCTTGGCGAGCCGGCGAAAGAGGCCGATCTCGCCGGTCTTGAAGTCGGAGACGATCTGCAGCCAGCCGGCGCCGGTCTCGCGCATGGCGTGGGCGATCGCGGTCAGCTCCGCTTCCTCGGCGCGCAAGGTCGGGATGTGCTTGCCGTCGGCGGAACGGTGATTGAGCGTGCGCGACGTCGAGAAACCCAGCGCGCCGGCGCGCAACCCCTCGGCAGTGAGCTCGGCCATGCGCCGGCGATCCTGTTCGGTCGCTGGCTCGCGGTCGGCGCCGCGCTGGCCCATCACGTAGACGCGGAGCGCAGCATGCGGCACCTGGGCCGCGACGTCGGCGTCATAGCGGCGCGCGGCGATCGCATCGAGGAAGTCGGGGAAGCTGTGCCAGTTCCACGGCAGGCCTTCGCTCAGCACGACTTCGGGGATGTCCTCGACGCCTTCCATCAGGTTGATCAGCATGGCGTGCTGGTCTTCGTGGCATGGCGCGAAGCCCACGCCGCAGTTGCCGAACAGCACGGTGGTGGCGCCGTTCCACGACGACGGCGACAGCCGGTCGGACCAGGTCGCCTGCGCGTCGTAGTGCGTGTGCACGTCGACGAAGCCCGGCGTCACGAGCTTGCCGCGCGCGTCGATCTCTTCCGTTCCCTTGGGAATGTTGCCGCCGATCGCGGCGATCTTCCCATCGGTGATGGCAAGATCGGCTTCATAGGGATCGCCGCCGGTGCCGTCGACGATGGTGCCATTGCGGATGACGAGGCTGGGAGACGACATGCGGATACTCCACGGCGCGAAGGCGACATCGTAGGGCCGCGCGGCACGCTGGAAAAGCGCTTGCGCCCCTCATTTGTCGAGCCTATAGGAACGCCACTACCGTGGAATTTGAGCCGACCGGCTTGCGGCCACGTTAATCCTCGCTAAAAGGTCGGAGCTTCGAAAAGCCTCCGACTTCACGGTCGGGGGCTTTTCGCATTGGAGAGAAAGATGACGACGAAGAATTGGCGGCCGCAGACCAAGGCCGTGCGCAGCGGACAAACCCGCAGCAATTTCGACGAGACCTCGGAAGCGCTGTTCCTGACCTCGGGTTACGTATACCCGACCGCCGAGGAGGCGGAGAGGACATTCAAGGGCGAGAGCACGCATTTCCAGTACTCGCGCTTCGGCAATCCGACCGTCGCCATGTTCGAGAACCGTCTCATTGCGCTGGAGGGCGCGGAAGCCTGCCGCGCCACCTCGACCGGCATGTCGGCGATCTTCTTTTCGCTGCTTGCGCTGCTCAAGGCCGGCCACCGCGTCGTGGCGGCACGCCAGCTGTTCGGATCGTGCCACTACATCATCAACGAGCTGCTGCCGAAGTACGGCATCAAGGGCGAGTTCGTCGACGGCAGCGATCTCGCGCAATGGGAGAAGGCTTTGTCGACACCGGCCCAGGCCGTGCTGTTCGAATCGCCCAGCAACCCGATGCTCGACATCGTCGACATGAAGGCGGTGTGCGATCTCGCGCACAAGGCCGGCGCGACTGTCGTGGTCGACAATGCGTTCGCCACGCCGATCCTGCAGCGGCCGCTCGAGTTCGGCGCCGACGTGGTCGTGCACTCGGCGACCAAGTACATCGACGGCCAGGGCCGCACCCTGGGCGGCGCGGTGCTGGGCTCGAAGTCGTACATCATCGACAAGCTGCAGCCGATCATCCGCAACACCGGCCCGTCGCTCAGCCCGTTCAATGCCTGGGTGCTGGTGAAGGGTCTCGAGACCCTGAGCCTGCGTGTCGAGCGTCACTGCGCCAACGCGGCGAAGGTGGCCGACGCGCTGTCCAAGAATCCGGCGATCAGCCGCGTGCTCTATCCCGGCCGCAAGGATCATCCGCAGCACGATCTGGCGGCCAAGCAGATGTCGGCCTTCGGTGGCGTCGTCACCTTCGACGTGAAGGGCGGCAAGGCCGCGTGCTTCGCGGCGTTGAACAAGCTCGGCATCGTCGACATCGCCAACAACCTGGGCGACTCCAAGAGCATGGTCACCCACCCCGCCACGACGACGCACATGCGCATCGGTGCGGAGGAACGCGCCAAGCTCGGCATCAACGATGGCACCGTGCGCATCTCGGTCGGTCTCGAGGACGTGCAGGACATCATCGACGATCTGGAACAGGCGCTCGGCCAGTAGGCCATGTCGCTCGCGGCACAGCTCTGGAAAGCCAATGGCGATTGGGCGGGCAGGATCCTCGCCCATCGCTTCGTGCAGGGGCTGGGTGACGGCACGTTGCCCGTCGCGAGCTTCAAGAGCTACGTGGCGCAGGATGCCTATTTCCTCGAGGCCTTCGCGCGCGCCTATGCCTTCTGCCTGGCGCACGGCACCTCGCGCGACGACCTGTACGGCTTCTCCGAACTGATCGCGGGCGTGCTCGACGAGCTGAAGCTGCACAAAACCTATACCGAACGCTTAAAAGTCTCGCTCGACGGGGTGACGCCGATTGCGGCAACACAGGCCTATGTCGATTTCCTGCTCGACACGGCCGGGCGCGGCAATCTCGGCGAGACGATCGCCGGCATGACGCCGTGCATGCGGCTCTACGCCTTTCTCGGCCAGGCGCTCGCGCGGATGGATGTGGCGCCGGCCTATGCCGACTGGGTGAAGACCTACGCCGATCCGGGCTTCGAGGCGCTGGCCGTGCGATTGGAGGGGCTACTGGATCTGCATGCCGCCGACACGCCGACCGTGCGGGCCAACTATCGCCGCGCGATGGAGCTCGAATACGGCTTCTTCGACGCCAATCTCGGATGACGACGGAGACCCCGATGACAAAGAGTGTGGGCGTGACACCGCTCGAGCAGGTGCGGACCATGGACGGCCTCACCCTCATGACCGGTGTGATGGACGGCCGGTTCCCGGCGCCGCCGATCTCCAAAGCGTTGGGCTTCTGGATGAGCAAGGTCGAGCATGGGCACGTCGTTTTCGACTACCAGCCGGTGTTCGATCACTACAACCCGCTGGGCAGCGTGCATGGCGGTATCGCGGCGACCCTGCTCGATTCGGTGATGGGCTGCTGCATCCACACCACGCTGAAAGCGGGGACCGGCTACACCACGGTCGAGATCAAGATCAATTACGTCCGTGCCATGACCGAGAAGACCGGCCCCGTAAAGGCCGAGGGCAAGGTGATCAATGTCGGCTCGCGCATCGCGACGTCGGAAGGCCGCCTCACCGACGCGTCGGGCAAATTGCTCGCGCATGGCACGACAACCTGCCTGATCTTCCCAATTTGACGTTTTGGGCGGAAACTCCCATCTGAAGAAGATCGAGGGAACGTTCCGCACATGTATACCGCCACAACCCGTGCCATCTGCGTCACGGTGAGACCGCAATATCTGCCCGACGAGTCCGAGCCAGGAAAGGCCCAGCATGTGTGGGCCTATAAAGTCCGTATAGAAAACAAGGGCGATACCGCCGTGCAGTTGCGCAGTCGGCACTGGAAGATCACCGATGCACTGGGTCGTCAGCAAGAAGTGAAGGGGCCGGGCGTCGTCGGGAAGACGCCGAGGCTGCGCCCGGGCGAGATGTTCGAGTACACTTCCGGCACGTCGCTCTCGACCTCATCTGGCTTCATGGGCGGCACGTATCAAATGGTCAGCGAGTCGGGTGAGAATTTCGACATCGAAATTCCGACCTTCTCGCTCGACACGCCCAACGCGGCGCGACAGCTTAACTAGGTACAGACGGATCCAGGCGGAGAACCGAGATGAACAAGATGCTGAAGAAGAGTGAGGTCGTCGCCCTGGCGACCGGCATCGCCCGCCCGTCGCGCGAGGAAGCCGAGGCCGCCGTGCGCACCCTGATCCGCTGGGCCGGCGACAATCCGGATCGCGAAGGCCTTGTCGGCACGCCCGACCGGGTGGTCCGTTCCTACGAGGAATTCTTCGCCGGATACGACGAGGATCCGGCCGGCACGCTCAAGCGCACGTTCGAGGAGGTCGAGGGCTACGACGAGGTCGTGGTGCTGCGCGACATCCGTCTCGAATCCTATTGCGAGCACCACATGGTGCCGATCATCGGCAAGGTCCACATCGGCTACCTGCCGGACAAGCGCGTGGTGGGCATCAGCAAGCTGGCGCGGGTCGTCGATTCCTATGCCAAGCGCCTGCAGATCCAGGAGAAGCTGACGGCGCAGATCGCCAACACCCTGCAGGAAGTGCTGCAGCCGCGCGGCGTCGCCGTCGTGATCGAGGCGGCCCACCAGTGCATGACCACCCGCGGCGTGCACAAGTCCGACGTCGCCATGGTGACCAGCCGCATGCTGGGCGCCTTCCGCGACAATGGGGAGACGCGACGCGAATTCCTGACCATGATAGGTCGTTCATCCGTTTGATTTGTTAAGGACATCATGGCCGGAGAAATCGTCGATCCCGTCGAAATGCTGCGACGCCTGATCGCGTTCGATACCACCTCGCGCAATTCCAACCTCGCCCTGATCGACTATGTTCAGGACTACCTCAAGGGGCACGGCATCGAGTCCAAGCTCGTGCCGAGCGAGGACGGCAAGAAGGCGAACATGTTCGCCACCGTCGGCCCCAATGTCGCGGGCGGCGTGGTCCTGTCGGGGCACACCGACGTCGTGCCGGTCGACGGCCAGCCCTGGGACACCGATCCCTGGACGCTGACCCTGAAAGACGACGGCAAGTACTATGGCCGCGGCACCTGCGACATGAAGGCGTTCTATGCCATTGCGCTCGCCATGGTCCCGCAGTTCCAGAAGGCCAAGCTGAAGCGGCCGATCCACTTCGCGTTGTCGTACGACGAGGAAGTGGGCTGCATCGGCGCGCATTCGCTGGCTGCCGCCATGGCCAGGGAAGTGCCCAAGCCGCGCGCCATCATCATCGGCGAGCCCACGATGATGACCGTCGTGCATGCCCACAAGGGCGCGCAGATGTACGTCACCAAGTTCACGGGCTTCGAGGCGCATTCGTCGATGACGCATCTCGGCGTCAGCGCGATCCATTTCGCGGGCGAATTCGTCCACTACCTCAACACGGTCCAGGACAGGCTCGATACGGAGTTTCCGCCGACCAGCGAATTCACGCCGCCGATGCCGACTTTCAATGTCGGCACGATCGTGGGCGGAACCGCGGGCAATATCCTGGCGCGCGAGTGCGAGGTGCTCTGGGGCTATCGCGAACTGCCCGACCGGCCGCTCGCCGGTCTGGGCGACGAAGCGCTGAAGTGGCTGAACGACGTGCTGCTGCCCAAGATGAAGGCGAAGCATCCGTCGGCGGCGATCGACACGGTCGTGCGCTCGTCCACGGTCGCCTTCTCGCCGGAAGGCAACGAGGACGCCAAGGTGCTGGCCGCGAACTGGTCGGGCTCCAATACCGTGGGCAGCGTGGTCTACGGCACCGAGGCCGGCATCTTCAAGAAGACGCTGGGCGTGCCGACGGTCGTGTGCGGTCCGGGTGACATCGCGCAGGCGCATCAGCCCAACGAGTTCATCCTGGCCAGCCAGATCGACTCCTGCATTGGCTTCATGAACCGCATGGTCGAGTGGGCCGCGCGAGACTAGTAGCCGTCGACTGGGGCACCACGTCGCTTCGGGGTGCCCTGCTCGATGAAGCGGGCAAGGTGCTTGCCGAAAAGAGTGCGCCGCTCGGCATCCTGAGCGTGCCCGGCGGCGATTTCGCCGGGACCTTCGCCGCCCAATTCTCGGAATGGATGAAGGAGCCGGGCAGCCTTTGCCTGATCTCCGGCATGGCCGGCAGCCGTCAGGGCTGGCAGGAAGCGCCCTATGCGCCGTGTCCTGCCGGGCTGGACGAGCTCACGCGGCGCCTGCACTGGGTCGAGCCCGGCCGCATCGCCCTCGTGCCCGGCCTCAGCGTCGAACAGAATGGTGTGCCCGACGTGATGCGCGGCGAGGAAGTACAGATCTTCGGCGCGCTTCGTCTCACCGGCATCGCCGACGGCGTGTTCGTGCTGCCCGGTACACACAACAAATGGGTGACGGTGAAGGGCGGCCGCGTCATCGGCTTCCGCACCTACATGACCGGCGAGTTCTACGGGCTGCTCACCCAGCACTCGATCCTGTCGCGCACCACTGAAGCCGATGCTCCGCTCGACGAAGCGGCGTTTCTCGCTGGCGTGCGGCGCGCGAACGACGGTGACGGCCTGCTGCACAATGCCTTCGGTGCCCGTGCGTTGGCGCTGTTCGATCGGCTCGCGCCCGCGCCCTCGGCCAGCTACCTCTCGGGCCTGCTGATCGGCGAGGAACTCAGCGCGCAAACGCCCGCGCGCGAGGTCGTGCTGATCGGCGCGCCCGCGCTTACCGCGCGTTATGCTCTTGCGCTGAAGCAGGCAGGCGTAGCGACACGCACGCTCGGCGCCGAAGCGACATGGGCCGGCCTTGCGGCCGTGGGAGAGAAAGTGTGAGCAAGTTCGAAAGCGCGATGCGCGAGCTGCCGCTGGTCGCGATCCTGCGCGGCCTCAAGCCCACCGAGGCACTGGACATCGGCGCGGTGCTGGTCGAGGCCGGCTTCCGGCTGATCGAAGTGCCGCTCAATTCGCCCCAGCCCCTCGACAGCATCGCCGCCCTGAAGACGCAGTTCCCGCAGGCGCTGATCGGTGCGGGCACCGTGCTCAAGGCCGATGAAGTGCGCGCCGTGGCGGCCGCCGGTGGCGAGCTGATCGTGGCGCCGAACTTCAACCGTGAGGTCGTAGCGGAGACAGTCAAGCTTGGCCTCACCAGCCTGCCCGGCATCCTGACGCCGACCGAGGCCTTCGCAGCCCTCGATGCCGGTGCGCATGGACTAAAACTTTTCCCGTCGGAGATTGCCTCGCCCGCGGTGGTGAAGGCGCTGCTCGCCGTGCTGCCCAAAGGCACGCCCATCGTGCCGGTCGGCGGCATCGGCGCCGATAACATGAAGACCTGGCGTGACGCGGGCGCGGCTGGTTTTGGCCTTGGCTCCTCGCTCTACAAGCCGGGCGATGATGCGGCGACGGTGGCGAACAAGGCCGCCACGATTGTCGCGGCCTGGAAGGCGCTTACTTAAGTTTCAGGTCGACCACGCGCAGGATGCCGTCGGGCACCTTGCGCAGGCCTTCGAGCCGGGCGGTGTGCGCCACCAGATTCTTCGGATGGTACATGTACATGATCCATCCCTTGTCCAGGAAACGCTCGGTGATCTTCCTGTAGATCGCCTTGCGCGCCTCGGGGTCTGTCGCGGCGCGGGCTTCCTGGTGCCAGGCGTCGAGTTCCTTGTCGCAGTATTTGGCCATGTTCTGCGGCGCGCCGCAGGTCTGGTAGATCACCGAATTGCCGTCGGGATCGCTGCGGCCGCTCCAGGTCAGGGCGTAGATCTGGAAGTCGCCGTCTTCGCCCGCCTTCAGCGCGGTCGCGACCTCGGTAATGCGCAGGCGAATGTCGAAGCCCGCTTCGGCCGCCATCGACTGCACCATTTCGGAAATCGCACGCGACTCTGGCGCGTTGTTCACCATGAAGTCGAGCACCAGCGGCTTGGTGATGCCGGCTTCCTTCATCAGCGCCTTGGCCTTGGCGATGTCGCGCTTGGGAACGGGGAAGTCCTTTTGATAGTAAGGATTCTGGGGGCTGACCCACTGGTTGCCGACGATGAACTCGCCGTTGAACACGACCTGGTTGATGGCCTCGCGGTCGAGCGAGAGTTCGAAGGCCTTCTGCACGCGCAGGTCCTTGCCCAGGGGATTCTCGGACTTGGGGCCGTTGTTCTGGTTGACCATCAGTCCGTACCAGGCGAGCGAGACCGAGTCGGCCATCCTGAGCTTGGGATCGCTGCGCACCGTCTTGATGTCCGTGGCCAGCACCCGCTCGGTCATGTCGATGCTGCCCGACCGCAGCGCCGCCAGGCGCACGCTGGTATCCACGATCGGGAGGTAGGTGATCTTGTCGATGAAGACGTGATCCTTGTTCCAGTAGTCGGCGAACTTCTCCACCACGATGCGGTCCTGCTGGACGCGCTCGACGAACTTGTAGGGACCGGCGCACACCGGCTTGAGACCGAACTTGTCGCCGGCAGCTTCGGCCGCCTTGGGCGAGACGATCATGCCGCTACGGTCGGTGAGCTGGGCGATCAGCGGCGAGAAGGGCTGCTTGAGGTTGAGCCTGATGGTGAGCGGATCGATCACCTCGACGCTGTCGACGGCGCCGATCTCGGGCTTGCGGTACGAACCCTTCATCGTGAGGTGCCGGTCGATCGAATACTTGGCCGCGGCGGCGTCCATCGGCTCGCCGTCGTGGAACTTCACGCCGGGGCGCAGCTTGATCGTAACGGCCTTGCCGTCGGTCGAGGTTTCGTGGCCGAGCGCCAGCTGCGGCACGATCTTCAGCTCCTCGTCGATGTCGAACAGCTTGTCGCAGATCGAGGCGAAGACGATGCGGCCGGTATAGGTGCGCGAGAGGGTGGGGTCGAGGACATCGGGATCGTCGCCGATGCCGATGCGAAGATGGCTCTGCGCGAAGGCTGCCGGTCCCGAGCCCGCGGCGGCGAGCGAGAGGGCGGTTGCCAGAAGGACGCGGCGAACGAACAGTCTCATGAATGTCCTCGAGGTCAGGCGGCGGAAGCGTAAACCCTGTCCAGGTCGTTATCGTCGTAGGTGTATTCGGTCGAGCAGAATTCGCATTTCACGGCGACGCGGCCGGTCTTGTCGCGCAGGTCGTCGAGCTCTTCGCGCTTGATGCCGCGCAGCACGCGGTCGATGCGCTCGCGGCTGCAGCGGCAGCGCGCGACGAGCGGGCGTCGCTCGAACTGGCGCGGCTTGTCCTCGTGGAACAGACGATAGAGCAGGGTGGTGTCGGGCAGATCCGGATCGAGCATCTCGGTCTCGGTGGCCGACGCCATGAGGACAACCGCCTTGCGCCAGTCGTCCTCGCGCTGCTCGGCATCGACCTCCATCCGGCCGGCGTCGAATTCCGGCATCTGCTGGACCATCAGCGCCGCGGCGCGCCAGTGCGCGACGCCGTCCGCGACGAAGCGCTTGGCGGCGATCTTGATGCCGGTCGGCAACTGCTCGGACTGGCGGAAATAAGTGTGGGCGCAGTCGGCGAGTGTCGGGCCCTCGAGCGGCACGATGCCCTGGTAGCGTTCGGTGTGCCGGCCCTGGTCGACGGTGAAGGCGAGCCGGCCCTTGCCGAACAGCTTGGGCACATAGCCGTCGGGCACGTCGCTATTGCCGGTGCCGAGCGCCACCGCGAGCTTCCACGAATCGAATTGCGCATAGCCGCGGATCGCGCCGTCGGTGGTGAGGTCGGTGACGAGCAGGCGAATGGGGCCGTCGCCCGAGATCTGCAGGGTGAAGATGCCGTCGTATTTCAGCGACGTGGCGAGACAGGCGCACAGCACCATCGCCTCGGCGAGCGGCCGCGCCACGGCAAGCGGATAGCCGTGGCGTTCGATGATGGCGTCGAGGGTGGGGCCCAGGCGGATGAGGCGTCCGCGTACGCCCAGGGCATCGAGTTGAAAGGGCAGGGCGTGATCGGCGTCGGGTGTGCTTGTGCCCCCCGACACCGTGCTCACGATAGGCACCAGGCGAGGATGCTCTTCT
>CAIWTJ010000234.1 GCA_903915535.1 Enhydrobacter aerosaccus | reverse complement strand
GCCTGGACGAACTGCGCTCGACCCTGCTGACCTCAGGATCATCATTCACATCGTTGGTTTCGATTTGGTTCATGCTCGACTTCACCATGAATGCCTCCGGTTGGACAAATCGGTGTCCAAAAAATCCGGGGGCAGCTCATATGCAGCCCTGCCCGCGCTCACGTCGACGTCGGCCGCCATCATTCAGCTCAGCGTGCCCGCGATCGCGGCGCTGGGCGGCGTGGTGCTGCTATCGGAGTCGCTGACCACGCGCCTGCTGATCGCCTCGGCCGCGATCCTGGGCGGCATCGCGATAACGACCGCCGGAAAACGCCGCTAGAGCTGCTTGATGGCCTGCATCTCGGACTGCACGTGGGCCTTCTTGGCGCACAGCGGCCAGTGCCACGGCTCCTCGAGATCGAAGATCATGTACTTCGCGAGATCGGCGGCGCGGTCGTAGTCATGCGCGAGAGCCGCCGCGTCCTTCGGATTGAGTCCGATGCCGTCGCGCTTCTGCACGTAGGCCATCACGGTGCGCGCCGAAAACTGCAGTCGGCCGAGATAGGCGCCGCGACCGCCGTAGATCGGCCTTTCCGACGGCCCGTAGCCGCCGCTCTCGCAGATCGCGAGCTGGCGGATGACCTCGTCCTTGCGCTCCTCGATCATGCGCGCACGTTCGCCGGCGGCGGTCAGCAATGCCTGGTTTGGATTGGCCGGCGGCAACCTCGGCGCGCAAGCCGCGAGTACGGCGGCAGCGAACAGAAGCGCGAGCAGCGCCGTGGGGCGAAAGGAAGTCACAACCCGTCATTGTTCACACGACTCGACGCGGCGCGTAAACCTGCTTTTGCGTGCGGATTCCGCCAACCTCGCAAGTACAGACCCTAGGAAACGGGATGCACCTTCATCCAGTGCTGCGCGATCTCCTTGCGCGTCGCCACCCACACCTTGGGCTTGGACTTCACATAATCGAGGAAGCGCGCGAGCGTCGCCGCGCGACTCGGGCGTCCCGCGAGGCGGCAATGGATGCCGATCGACATCATCTTGGGCGCGCGCGCGCCCTCGGCATAGAGCATGTCGAACGCATCCTTCATCGACTGCAGCCAGCCGTCGGCGATGCCGAAGCCCGGCGCCACGGCGAACTTCATGTCGTTCACCTCGAGCGTGTACGGCACGATCAGATGCGGTGTGCCTTCCACCTTCACCCAATAGGGCAGGTCGTCGTTGTAGCTGTCGCTCGAATAGAGGAAGCCGCCATGCTGGATCACGGCTTTCAGCGAGTTCTTGCCGAAGCGGCCGGTGTACCAGCCGACCGGCGGCGTGCCGGCCGAATCGGCGATCGCCTTCACCGCCTTCTTCACATGGTCGAGCTCCTGCTCGAGCGTGTAGTCGCGATAGTTGATCCAGCGATAACCGTGGCTCGCAACCTCGTGGCCCGACTGAGCCATCGCCTTGCCCGCCGCCGGATTGAGTTCCAGCGCCCGGCCCACCGCCCAGGATGTAAAGTGAAGCCCACGCTCGTTGAACAGGCGCAGGATGCGCCAGAAGCCCGCGCGGCTGCCGTACTCGTACATCGACTCCGTCGAGTAGTCGCGCTCGCCCACCAGCGGCGTGCCGCCGGGCGTCTCGGTCAGGAACACCTCCGAGGCGGGATCGCCGTTCAGGATCGTGTTCTCGCCGCCCTCCTCGTAGTTCAGCACGAAGGAGACCGCGATCCTCGCCTCGCCCGGCCACTGCGGGTCAGGGGTTTCCGGGCCATAGCCAATGAGGTCGCGATCCAGGTGATTGTGCATTGAAGGTCTCCCGACTATAGCTCCGCCAGCAATTTCTGGAGGATGCATGACGGGGGCCAACTCGGTCAAAGAAGACCGGCTCTGGCAGCGCCACGTCGACATGGCGAAATTGGGCGGCACGCCAAAGGGCGGCGTCAATCGCCAGGCTTTGTCGGCCGAGGATGCCGCGGCGCGCAACCTGCTCGCCTCGTGGGCCAGGGCGCGCGGCTTTTCGATCTTCACCGATGCCATCGGCAATCTTTTCGTGCAGCGCCCCGGTACCGATGCCACGGCGCATCCGGTGATGAGCGGCTCGCACATGGACAGCCAGCCGACCGGCGGGCGCTTCGACGGCATGTATGGCGTGCTCGCGGCCTTCGAATCGCTCGAAGCCATGGAGGACGCCGGCGTGAAGACCAAACGCCCGGTGATGGCCGTCGCCTGGACCAACGAGGAAGGATCGCGCTTCCAGCCGGGCGCCATGGGCTCGGCCGTGTTCGCGCACCGCTACGAACTCGAGGAGATGCTGGCGCAGAAGGACTGGAAAGGCGTCGTCTTGAAAGACGCGCTGGCCGAGACGCTGAAAGCCGCCCCCGCGCCGATGCGCGAGGGCCGGCCGGGCTTCGCGGTCGATGCCTATGTCGAGGTCCATATCGAGCAGGGCCCGCGTCTCGAGAACGAGCGGAAGACGATCGGCGTCGTCACCGCGATCCAGGGTAGCCGCCGCTACATCGTCACGATCTACGGCGAGGAAGCGCACGCCGGCACGACGCCGCGTGCCGCGCGCAAGGACGCCTATGCCGCCGCCACGCGTGTCGCAGCCGCGATGTATGACGCCACGACCGACCGGGACGACACCCTGCGCTTCACCATCGGCCGCGTCGAAGTCTCGCCGGGCTCGCCCAATACCGTGCCGGGCAAGGCGATATTCACCATAGACATGCGCCATCCCGACGACGACGTGCTCGCCACATACGAGGCGAAGATCTGCGAGATCGTGAAGAGCAAGGCGGCGCCCTGCCCCGCCGCCATCGAGCGCGTGACAAACGTGCCGCCGACCAATTTCGACAAAGCCGTGATCGACATGGTGCGCGAAGCAGCGCAGGCCCTCAAGCTCAGCAACATGGACATGCCTTCGGGCGCGGGTCACGACGCGATGCACATCGCCACGCTCTGCCCCGCCGGCATGATCTTCGTGCCCTGCGAGCGCGGCATCAGTCACAACGAAATCGAGAATGCCAAGCCCTCCGACCTCGCCGCCGGCACAAAGGTGCTGGTCGAGGTGCTTGAGAAACTGGCGAACAGATAGGACATCGAAATGAAGAACGAACTCGTCTCCATCCTCTCCGACCTGATCGCGCTGCCCAGCCCCTATCCCCCCGGCACCTCGGTCGACATCTGTGCCTATGCAGCCAAGCGGCTGAAGAAGGCCGGTTACAAGGTTGAGATCGCCACACACAAGAAGGGCGTCGACAACGTAGTGGCGCGACTGAAGGGAAAATCCAAAGGTCCGGTCATCGCGTTCAATGCCCACGTCGACACGGTGGGCGTTGGCGAACGCGCGAACTGGAAGAGCGATCCGTACAAGGCCCTCGTCAAAGGCGGCCTCGTCTACGGGCTCGGCGCCGGCAACTGCAAGGGCAGCATGGCGGTGCAGATCTGGCTCGCCGAGGAGATCGCGCGCCGCGGCGGTCCCGCCAAGGGTGAGCTCATCTTTACCTTTGTCGCCGACGAGGAGAACCTCGGGCCCGAGGGCATGGAATACCTGCGCAAGAGCGGCAAGGTGCGGCCCGACGCATTGATCCTGGGCGCGCAGACCGAGAACAACCTGATCGTGGCCGAGCGCGGTGTGATGTGGGCCAAGGTCACGACCAAAGGCAAGGCGGCGCACGCGGGCAATCCCGGCGCCGGCGACAACGCTATCCTGCGCATGATGCGTCTGATCGGCGCGCTGTCGTCATACTACGACAAGGCTCTGAAGACGCGCGTGTCGGGCGCGATGAAGTCGACGGTCAACATCGGCATGTTCCACGGCGGCCACAACACCAACGTCGTGCCGTCGGCCTGCACGGTCGAGATCGACCGCCGCCTGCTGCCCAACGAGAAGGTGATGGACGCGTTCAAGGAACTGAAGAAGGTGATCGATGGCGTGGGTGAGCCGAAGGGCATGTACGACGTCGCATTCCTGACCGGCACCAACGGCTTCACCGCCCCCGCCAATGGCCAGACGGTCGCCGCGTTCGAGGCGGTCGTGAAGAAGCAACTCGGCCGCAAGGTGAAGTTCCTGAATGCCACGGGTGTCAGCGACGGCCGCTACTACGCCGACGACAAGATCGAGATCATCAACTTCGGCCCCGGCTCAGGCGCACAGGGCCATGCCGCCAACGAGAGCGTTCCGGTCGCCGAAATGGTCGAAGCGGCCAAGATCCAATTGGAGGTCGTGCAGCGCCTCCTCTGCTAGACTGAAGGCATGCGGTACGACGCGATCGTCATCGGCGCGGGCATCTCCGGCCTCTACCAGCTCCACAAGCTGCGCGAGCTCGGCCTCACCGTGCGCGTGTTCGAGACCGGCACGGGCGTGGGCGGCACCTGGTACTGGAACCGCTATCCCGGCGCGCGCTTCGATTCGGAGAGCTATTCCTACGGCTACTCCTTCTCGCAGGAGCTGCTCGACGAGTGGGACTGGACAGAGCACTTCTCGCCGCAGCCCAAGACGCTCGAATACCTGAACTTCGTCGCCGACAAGTTCGACCTGCGCCGCGACATCCAGTTCAACGCACGCGTGACCGCCGCGCACTGGCGCGAGGCGACGCGCGACTGGCACGTCACTCTGAAAGACGGCAGCACGCACGACGCGCGCTTCCTGATCACCGCCGTGGGTCCGCTGTCGGCGCCGACCATGCCCAACATCCCGGGCGTCGAGAGCTTCACCGGCCAGTCCTGCCATACGGCGCGCTGGCCCAAGGAGCCGGTGAGCTTCGACGGCAAGCGCGTGGCGGTGATCGGCACTGGCGCCACGGGCGTGCAGACGATCCAGGAAGTGGCCAAGACCGCGGGGCATCTCACCGTGTTCCAGCGCACGCCCAACTGGTGCGCGCCGCTGCACAACGGGCCGATCTCGAAGCAGGAAATGGCGGAGATCCGCAAGGGCTACCCGGAGCTGTTCGCGCGCTGTCGCGAGACCTTCGCCTGCTTCCTGCACACGGCCGATCCGCGCGGCACCTTCGAGGTGACGCCCGAGGAGCGCGAGGCCTTCTTCGAAAAGCTCTATGCCGACAAAGGCTTCGGCATCTGGCAGGGCAACTTCCGCGACATTCTCATGAACAAGGAAGCCAACGCCACGCTGTCGGAATTCGTCGCGCGCAAGATTCGCGGGCGGGTGAAGGACCAGGCCGTTGCCGAGAAACTGATCCCGAAGAACCACGGCTTCGGCACCCGCCGCGTCCCGCTCGAGACCAGGTACTACGAAGTCTACAATCAGACCAACGTCACCCTCGTCGACATCAACGAGACGCCGATCGAGCGCATCACGCCGGCCGGTCTCAAGACCAGCGCCAGGGACTACGAATTCGACATCATCGTCTACGCCACCGGCTTCGACGCCATCACCGGCAGCTTCGACCGGATCGACATCCGCGGCACCGATGGGCAGCGGCTGAAGGACAAGTGGAAGGGCGGTCCCAAGACCTATCTCGGCGTCGAGGTCGAGGGCTTCCCGAACATGCTGATGCTGATGGGCCCGCACACGGCCCTGGGCAACATCCCGCGCTCGATCGAATACAACGTCGAGTGGGTGACCGGCCTCATCAAATACATGCGCGACCACGGTCTCACGCGCGTCGATGCGCGGCCCGAGGGCGTAAAGGCGTGGACCGATCACGTGGTCGCACTCGGCGAAAGTCTGCTGTCGAATGAAGTCGACTCGTGGATGACCGGCATCAACCGCAATGTCGAAGGCAAGACCGTCCGCACAGTGGCTCGCTACAGCGGCAGTGCGCCCGCCTATCGCGCCCGCTGCGACGAGGTCGCCGCCCACCACTACCGGGAAATGTCTCTGTCCTAGCATCGACGCATTTCACTGCAATTTGTTGTTCAACACTCTGTGTGAATCAGTTGCAGTGCATTTGATCTATACTTTCCCTTCAGTGGGGGTGAGATCGGGTGGGTTCTGCGGCGGCCAAGGCTTTTGGGTATTTCGAGCGGTTCGCCGTGATTGCCGCGCAGCACCCGCTGCTGGCCACGTTGCTCATCCTCTGCATTTTGCCCCCGTCGATCTGGTGCGTCACAAGCCTCAGGCGCGGCCGAAACGTGCAGGCGCTGTGGTCGACGATCACCATCATCCTCGTGTTGGTCGTCTTCTCGTGGGGCGACGACACCTACACTCACGTCTATCGCATCGTCGCGGTCGCCGAGCAGATCCGCAGCCTCGAGGGCAGCCTGCTGCTGACCAACTCGCAGACCGGCGTCGTGGTGCCGACCTTCGTCTACTACAGCCCGCTGCCCTACATCCTCCCGGTCGTGCTGAACCTCATCGGCCTGCCGGCGCTTGCGGCCTTCAAGATCGCGCTCTGCGTGCAGCTCGTCGTCATGGGTCTCGGCGTCCAGCGCATCGTCGAGAAAACCCACCCGACGACGGCGGGCTTCCTCGCCGCCGTGCTGTTCGTCAGCGCCAACTACACCTACGAGGTCTGGGTCTCGCGCGCGGCCTTCGCCGAGCTCTGGGTCTATTCCCTGGTGCCGTGGGTGATCAGCAACTCGCTGCCCTCCCGGACGCCCACCCGGACACCGGCGCGCAACGCCACCATCTCGCTCACCCTCGTCTTCTTCCTGCAGGCCGTGGCACACCCGATCGTGCTGGCGCACAGCCTGATCTGCGAAGTGCCCGTCGTGATGGCCCTCTCGCGCCAGAGCCCGCTCGAGCTGGCGCGGCGCTGGCTCGTGCCTTTCACCCTGGCGCTCGTCCTCGCCACCCCGTTCTGGCTGCCGCAGGTGCTGTGGCAGTCGCACATCCTCGGCCCGGCCGCGCTCCCGGTCGATTTCCGCGACTCCTTCCAGACCGCGGCCGAGCTGCTGGATCCCAAGAACAACCGCAACATCGGCACCTGGCTGCCGCTCGCCGTCTTGCTCCTGGTCGTGCTCGGCCGCCTGCGACTGAGCCTCCGTACCGGATTGTTGATCGTCTGCTGTGCCATGCTGATGGGCCTCCAGTCGATCTACCTACGCAGCATCACCCAGCGCATCCCGACGCTAGAGCTCTCGCTCTTCGTGTGGCGCCTCATGTTGCCCGCCGCGATGCTGGCCTTCGCCGCCCTCCTCGCCGGCTGGCGCGAGGCAGCGCCCGGCCCGGCCTGCAAGCGCAACACGACTTTGCTGGCATGGCTGGCCGGCATCTCGGCGATCTTCATGGCGGGCTTCACCGTGCTGGAGTCGGCCGACTACTTCCCCCACCTCGCTGCCGCCAAGACCGACCGCGCGGCGCTGGTCGCCTACGACATCGACAAGGAAGCCTCGATCTGGGGCATCCGTGAATACATCCCCAACTACGAACCCCTGAAGCAGGCCTGCTTCGCCATCACGCCCGAAGACGTGCGTCCGACGCGCTTCGCCGAGCTGCGCGCGGGCCTTGCCGTCACCAGGCCCTACGTCGCTGTCGATCACGCGCCGGTCGGCATGGTCGGCTATCGCGTCGACGGCCAAAGCGTCCAGCCCTCCTCCTGCGGCGACACTCTCGTGCTGGGCCCGCTCGCCCCCGGAGCCACGGTCAGCGTTGTCGAACACGCGCTCCAACTCCTCCTTTTCGTGCGCTGTGCCGCAATGGGGCTGCTCGCGCTTTTCCTCACCTTCTTCCTGCGCGGCGAATGGCGGCGCCGCCGCGGGATGGTTGCTGCGTGATCGCTCCGGCACGTCATCGCCGTCTCGACAGCCTCGAATTCGTACGCGCGGCCTGCGCGCTGGTGGTCCTGTTCGACCACGTCTATGGCGAAAGCGTGCGCATCACGCATTGGGCGCCGCTGGTCGCCATCGCCTCCTTCGGCGAGGAAGCGGTGATCGGCTTCTTCGTGCTGTCGGGCTGCGTGATCTCGATGCAGCAGTATCGCGACAAGCGCCGCTACCTGCAGGCGCGGCTGGTGCGTCTGATGCCGATCTACTTCACCCTGCTGATCGCCAGTGCGCTGGCGATGCTCGCCTGCGGCGTGCCCGTGGGCTTCTGGCACTTCGCGGCGACCGCGCTCTTCGCCGACAGCCTCTATTCCGAGGCGGCCTTTCCGCTGCGCTTCTTCATCCCCTCCTGGAGCCTCGCCTACGAGCTCTACTACTACATCGCCTTCGTCGCGATCATGGCCTGGCCACGCCTCGTGCTGCCGCTGTTTGGCCTCAGCGTCGCGGCGGGGCTGGCGACGTACTTCATCACGCCGCATTCCGAGATCGAGAACGCGGCCGAGCACGCCTTCTCGTTCTTCTGCATGTGGCTCTGCGGCGTCCTGGTGACCCGCCTGGTCGGCCGGAACCATACCGTGTCGATCGCCACCGGTGCCTGGGCGCTCACCGTCGGCCTCTGCCTCTCGCGGGTGCCCTTCTCCGAGCCTTCCAAGTTCGACTTCATTCGCCTGCTGGGCTTCAGCCTTGGCTTCGCGCTCTTCATCTGGTCCCTCCTGTCCGACCGAAAGGGCGACACGGTGCGCCGGTTCGACCTCGGCCTGGGGGGACGTGTGGGCGTGGCGGCGCTGGTGCTCCCCTACGTTTGGGAACTGTCGACGGCCCATCTTCCGATGAAGGCTGCGGCCAGCGCCGTCCTCGTGGTGTTCACCCTCGCCCCGCAGGCGATGTGTGCCGCGATCGCGCGGCTGGCGCGGCCGGTCCTGCCGTTCATGGTCTATGTCGGCGGCCTCAGCTATGCCCTCTATCTCGTGCATTACCCGCTGGTCCAGACGTTCAATATCCTCTCGCCGCTGCCGGGCATCGTGAACGTCGCGATCATCACCGCGCTCAGCTTCGCGCTGGCGCACTTTCTCGACTACCGCTTCCAGCCGTGGGTACGCGCGCGCCTGATCGGCCCGGACGCCGCGCGGCCCTAGCTGTCGTCGTCGTCGTCGCCGTCGTCGCCCAGCACGTCGTATTCGGTGAGGCATCTGCCCTTGCGCGGGACGGCGGCCGCAATCCCGGCAACTAGCGGCGGCGGAGGCCGTTCTTCCGGAGTAAGCTGAGCGCAAGGAGGAGCAGCACCGTGGAACGTGTCGTTTCGTTGATCCTGATCGCGGTCGCCGCCGCCGGTCTCAACGGGTGTGGCGTCGCCGCCTTTCCCGTCCGCACCACCAGCGCCGCGGTGAAAATCGTTCCTGTGGCGGGCGATGTCGTGGCCTATCCCCTCGACAAGACGGCCGACGCCATCGACTGAAGCGCAATAGCGCTTCGCCCCTGAGACGGTCCGTCGCGCGTTATTGCACCGAATGCGCAAAAATAGTTGATGTGAGCGTCGGTGCGATTTGTTACCGTTTGCCCCATGGGAACGGGCTCGACAGGGCCCGGGGGCAAAGGGGAATTCCAGAATGGGTCTGATTTCCAGCGTTTTGGGCCTAACGCTGTCGGCGGCCGAGGGTGCGCCGGCGGGTGTATTGGCGTCGATGGGCGTCTTGGGCGGACTGTTCCGTACCAAGGAGGTCCAGAAGGTCCTAGCCTGCATCGCCAGCGAAGAAGAGGCGCTTCAGAAGACCGTCGGACCGGAGCTGCTGTTCGGTTACCGCCTCGCCAAGCGCCACGTGCGCGACGCGGTCGTCGCCCAGTCCGCCGAGATCACCGACAAGATCCGCAACGCCGCCGCCAGCCCGCGCGGCATGCTCTACAAAACCATCAAGGAAGTCTGCGAGGCCGATCTCGGGTCGGGCGCGATGCACTCGGGCCGGGGAGAGCTCTCGATGCACGGCAAGGCGCTGCTCGCGCTCTGCGCGCGCGCCTGTAAAGAGCTAGAGGCCGAGGGCATGCGCACCCGCGACACGACCTTCCGTGAAATGGAACGGCTGCGCCTCGAGATCGCCCGCGTGGGCTAGCGCTGGTTGAGGGCTTCCACGATCGCGCGCAGGCCGGCGTCGATGCGATGCACCTGCTGGGCAATCGCCTCGATCCTGGCCTCCTGAAGCTTCAGCAGGGCGCCGATGCCAAGCGCGTCGGCCGCGCCCGCGACCGCGCCGCACCCGGCGCACTGAAGCACAGTGACACGCGTCTTCGCCTTGCCCGCTTCGATCGCTTCCAGTTCGAAGGTGCCGTGGCCGCAATGACCGCATTTCGAATTCGCCATCTCCGTCCTCCGCTCAGGGCTTGATGCCGAGCAGCCGTGCCGCCGTGCCGCCCAGGATGGCGACCCGCTCGTCGTCGCTCAGGCCAGGCGTATTCAGGACGAGATCGACCTCGGTGCTGGTCCACGGGAACGGATAGTCCGTGCCGATCATGATCTTGTCGGAGCCGACCTCGGCGATCAGGTGGCGCAGCGCCTCCGGCGTGAACACGATCGTGTCGAAGAAAAGCTGGCCATCGCGCAGGTACTGCGTCGGCTTCTTCTTGGGGAACGGGCCGACGCGGTCGGGGAAGGTGCGCTGCACCGCGTCCGATCGGTTGGCGTAGGACGGCAGGTAGCCGCCGCCGTGCGCGGCGCAAATCTTGAGGCCCGGGAAGTGATCGAGCGTGCCTTCGAAGATCATGTGCGACAGCGCAATCGTGGTCTCGAGCGGATTGCCGATCGTGTTGGTGAGCAGGCCGTTGCCCCCCAGGCGCCCGCTGGGCTCGAGCTCGCGCACGCCGGTGGGATGCATGAACACCAGCACGCCCAGCTCCTCGCACTTCTTCCAGAACGGATGGAAGCGTGGGTTGGCGAGTTCCTCGCCCGCGACGCTGCCGCCCACGCTGACGCCGCGGAAGCCGAGCTTCTTCACCGCATGCTCGACCTGCTCGGCCGCCAGTTCCGGATGCTGCAGCGCCGCCGTGGCGTAGCCCACGAAGCGCTCGGGATTGGCAGCGCAGAATTCGACCAGCGTCTCGTTCTGGATGCGGATCAGCTCGGCGGCCTGGTCCTTGGAGGCCTTGTACCAATAGGGGTTGATGCTGAGCGCCTCGACATCGATACCCTGCGCGTCCATGGCCGCGAGGCGCACGGACGTGTCCTCCATCAGCAGTCCCGGCGCCTCGAGCGGATGGCCGATCACCGCCATCGCCTTGGGCACGCAGCAGTGCGCGTGCACGTCGATCGTCTTGACCCGCTTGCCGTTGACCACGACCTCGCGGCGCCGATGGGCATGCGCGTGGCCATGCCCCGAGCCGTGATCATGTGCGGCTGCCGCCGTCTGCAGATCGCAGGTCGTGAACGCGATGGGCATGGGAGCCTTGGGGGCGGACGGCGTGACGTGCGTATGCATGGATGCTCCTGCGGCCTTGGTCGAACAGGCCGCGAGCCTACAACGGCTGGGGCTCAGCGAAAGACGTAAATCGGGCTCGACCAGATCAGGTGGCCGTCCTCCTGCGTCACGCAGACGTAAAGGGCGCTGTCGCCGGTGCCCTTGAGTGTGATGCGGCGCGTGAGTTTGGCCGTGCGATGAGGGTTTTCGTCCGGCAGGCGGAAGATCCTGATACGCCGCTTGATGCCGCCGGCCTCGAACACAAGATCGTTACGTCCGATGTCGGCGACGGCGATGTCGCATTTCACTAGGGCCGTATCGATCTTGAGCCGGCCGGACCTGGGATCGGCGAGCACGGCGTCGAAGCCGCCGAAGCCGCCGGTGGTGAGCGCGGTCCACGCGAGTGTCCCGGGACCCGTCTGCTCGATCTTCTTGTCGAGGTTCCACATGTTGATCGGCGTGATCTTCTCGAAGCTGTTGTCGTCGAGCGTGGCGCCGCCGTCCCAGATCGTCTGCCGGCCGCGGCCGCGATATTCCGAACCCTCCCAGATCACGCGGATGCGCCGGCCGAGCGCTGCATTGTCGTAGGGCCGCCAGGTCTCGAGCACGTCGAGCCCGTCGCGAATCTCGATGCGCTCGATCGGGGCGGAGGCATGAGCCTCCATCGTGAACTCCAAGTCCTTGTCCGACGATTGCAGAATGTCGCCCATCATCGCCGTACGCGCAGGCGTATGCGTCGCCGGTCCGACATTGGGGTCGCTGCTGTAGAGCTTTGCGTCGTGCGCGAAGGCTGCGCGCGTGTCGAGCACCATGCGGCAGCCGGTGGTGGCATAGTGATGGCGCTTGCGCAGCGCGTCGAACAGGCCCGCGCGCGTCAGCTCCGGCGCGAGAAGGCAGGAGAGGCCGCCATAGGCGCCGAACATCGAGGCGCCGGGATGGCTGGCGCCATGGCGGCCCTTGTGGCCGTCGGAATTGGCCAGGATGCCGACGCGATAGCCTTGCTCCAGCGCGTCCTGGACCAGCCACTCGAAGGTGCCCCAGTCGGAATGGACCTCGACCGCGCGCTCGATCCTGGCGTCGTGCGCCATCTTGATGTCGGCGTAGCGGCCGCCGATATGGGCAAACACCACGCAATCCTCGTCCTTCAGCGCCTTGAACAGCCCTTCGGCGCTGTTGGAGTCGCTCCACACGTCGGTCGTATCGTCGACCAGCGCGTGGCTCGAGCGATGGATCTGCCGCCCCTCGTGCATGAACATGACGTTGCGGTCGCCGCCGAGACCGGTATTCCCCGACCATTCGTAGCCCGGGAAGATGATGAAGCTGCCGTCCTTGTTGTACTCGGCGGTGAGCCGGTTCAGCTCTTCCCAGAACGGCGTGGTGATCTGGAAGTCGTTGCCTTGGTGGCTCATGCCGTCGAGGAAGGCCTTGTCGCGCGCAAACTCGATCAGCTCGCGCGCCGAGTTGGTGCCGATCGTCTCCTCCGACTGGCCGTGCAGGTCGCACCAGTAGGATTTCAGCGGCGTGTCCCCGGAAACACGGAGCGGATTTGAACGGCACAAGATCTTGCCGCCGGCATCCAGTACCTCGATCAGGAGGTCGCCCGGGGTCGCTACTGACAGGCCCTCGAACGACTTCGCATGTTCGCCGCGCTTCATGGTGAAGCCGGCGGGCAGTCCGGCGACCAGCATGTTCGCCTTGAGCGTGAACGTGCCCTCGACCTGGTCGCTGGGATTACCCCACTTGTCCTCGCCCTTGAAGCCCAGGCGAAACGCCTCGCCGCAGGCGCGCGCCGTCGGCAGCAGCGCCTTCCACAGCACCGCGGGGCCCGCCACGACAGGAAAGTGCGGCTGCTTCGGCAGCTCCACGTAGTTGTAGGTCGCGAAAGGGTCGGCGAGGACCCGGAATTCGAAGGTCGATTCGACGAAGGTCTGCATGCGCATGCCGGGCGAGCCCTGACGGGGATCGCCGAAGCGCACCGTGAGCGTGTCGCCTTCGTTGAGGAAGCCACGGACCACGCGGATGAACAGCGTCTTGTCCCACGGCCGGATGTTCATCTTGGGCTCGAAGCGCACCTCGAGCAGCGCGCCGTTCGACGCCTCGACCGTCGTGTAGTTGGCGCCCTTGGGATCGGTGAACTGCGGCCGCCCCATGTCGCCCGCGAAGCGCTGCACGATCTTGATCGAGCCGGTGTCGTCGATGCCGAAGTATCCCGCCGTATAGACCAGCGTGAAAGACTGGAAGCTGCCGGCCTCGACCGGATCGGTCGGCGACAGGGTGGCGGTGCCCATGCGCTCGGGCAGGTAGGTCGAATGCGGCATGTGATTGGCCTTCCGAAATCGGGACTCGCGCTCGCGCATCCAAGTTGTATTATGACGTCTTATTGCGGGCAAGGAGAAGTCGTGGCGTCACGCTCCCAGAAGTCGCTGCCATGGATCAGGCCCGAGCGGAACAGCCCCGTCTCAATGCAGGCCCAGATCGCGCAGTGGCTCGAGCAGCTGATCGGCGCCGGACGTCTCGGCGCCGGCGACCGCCTGCCGTCGGAGGCGACGCTGGTCGAGCGGCTGGGCGTCAGCCGCGTGACGGTGCGTCTCGCGATCGACGAGCTGGTCGCCCGCGGCCTGGTCGCCCGCGCCCACGGCAAGGGCAGCTTCGTCACCTCGCCGGTGGTGCAGCACGACATCCTCTCCGACCAGGCCTTCTTCGACATCGTGCTGGCGAAGGTCCCAATGGCGGAAGTGCGGCTGCTCGCCTTCGGGCCCGCCGTGCCGCCGGCCAAAGTCGCTTCCCTCTTTGCACTGTCGTCCGGCCAGAAGGCGATGCGCCTTGAGCGCCTCTCCTTGTCGGCCGGCAGGCCGGTCGTGTTCTCGGAAAGCTGGCTCACGCCCGATGCCGCGCTACTCTCACGCGCCGACATCGAGAACATGTCGACGGCGGCCGTGCACAGCGTGCTGCTGCGTCATCCCATCGCTTCCTCGGCCAATGCGATCGGCGCCGGGCTCGCCGGCGCCACCGTCGCCCGCCGCCTCGGCATCGGTGCCCGCAGCGCCGTGCTGGTGCTGTCGCGCACGCGCTTCGACGCGCAGGGCCGGGTGCGCGAGCACAATCGCTTCACGGTCGATCCGTCGGCCTATGAGTTCACATTCTCCGCCCGAGGCGACGTGCCCGCGGCGGCGATGGTGCGGGCCGTGGCGGCCTGAGGAGAGACAGCAATGCGCCGAATGAAACTTTTCGCGATCCTTCTGGCGGCTCTCTCGCTCGCGGGATCGAACGCCGCCGGCCAGCAGAAGAACGTCTCGCTGGTCGTGCCCTTTGCCCCGGGCGGCGGCCACGACAGCATGGCTCGAATCCTCAGTGGCCCCCTATCTGCCGAACTTGGGCAGACGGTCATCGTCGACAACAAGCCCGGCGCCAACGGCATGGTCGGCGCCGACTACACCGTGCGCGCCAAGCCAGACGGCATGACCATCCTCTTCGCCTCGCCCGCCGAGATCGTGATCGCGCCGACTGTCTACAAGACGATGCGCTACGATCCATTCAAGGACCTCATGCCTGTGACACTCGCGGGCACCACGCCGATCGCGATCGTAGCCAATCCGGCGCTGGGCGTGCACACGTTCGCCGAGCTGATCGCCAAGGCCAAGAGCGAGAAGGACGGCCTCGCCTACGGCACGCCCGGCGAAGGCAGCTCCCAGCATCTCGCGGGCGCGTGGCTGTCGCAGCTCACCGGTGCGAAGTTCGTGCACGTGCCCTACAAAGGCGCCGGTCCCGCGACCAACGACGTCGTGGCCGGCCACACCCCGCTCGCCATCGTCGGCATGGCGCCTGTGCTGCCGTTCATCAGGAGCGGCAAGCTGATCGCCGTCGCCGTCACCTCGCACGAGCGGGTGATGTGGGCGAAGGACGTGCCGACCGTCGCCGAGCAGCCCGGCATGGCGGGTTTCGAAGCCTGGCACTGGGAAGGCGTGATGGTGCCCAAGGGCACGCCGCCGGAGATCGTGCAGAAGCTGCAGGCCGCTTTCTCTGCCGTGCTCCAGAAGCCCGACGTGCGCGCGCAGCTCCAGGAGCTGGGCGTCGATCCGGTGGGCAACAGCACTGCCGAGTTCACCGCCTTCCTCGCCGCCGACCGCGACCGCTTCGCCAAGATGTTCACCTACACGGGCCTCCAGCCGGAATAGGAAAAGACAATGTCCAACGCCCTTCCGTTCGAGTTCGTGCCGATCGAACCGCGCCGCAGCCTGGCGAAGCCGCGCACCACCGGCCTCACCATGGTGATCGACGACGGGCTGCCGCTGCCTTACATGCGCGGCGTCCTCGATCTCGCCGCGCCCTACATCGACTTGATGAAGATCAAGACCGGCACCGCGCGCCTCTATCCCCGCGACAAGCTCATGGAGAAGCTCGCGCTGTACGAGAGCTTCGGCATCCAGCCGTTCCTGGGCGGCCAGTTCCACGAATATGTCTTCGCCACCATGGGCGAAGCGGCCTTGCCCAAGTTCTACGCCGAGTCGCGCGCGCTGGGCTTCCGCACCATCGAGATATCCGACAACACGGTGCCGCTCACGGATGCCCAGCGACGCGACCAGATCAAGGCTGCGATCAAGAGCGGGCTCGACGTGTTCGGCGAGGTGGGCTCGAAGGAAACCCTTAGCAATCCCGGCCTCCTGATCCAGCAGGCCGAAATATGCCTGGAGGCCGGCTCCAAGCTCGTGCTCGTCGAGGCCGCCGAGTTGGTCGAGGATGGCCGCGTGCGCAAGGACAGCCTCGACGTGATCAAGCGCGGCATTCCCGCCGACAAGGTCATGATCGAGCTGCCCGGTCCCTGGATCTCCGGCGTCAAGAGCTGCGACATCGAGGAGATGAAGAAGATCCTGTTCGCCGAGTTCGGTCCCGACGTGAACATCGCCAACGTCGCGGTGACGACGATCTACGACACAGAGGCCCAGCGCGTCGGCCTCGGCACCGGCGGGCCGCTGCACTCCTGAGGCGGACATCCGCCGTTTCAGTGGAGTCCGAATATCGCGAGCCACCGGCGTCTGCTGGCTTTAGCTCATCGTACGCGCGACCCATGGAACGAGGAGCACGACGATGAAGACTTACGGCACCGTGAGCGCCGAGAAGCGCCGGGAAATGAGCGGCCTGCAGTTCGTGCAGGGGCTGGCCGACGGCACGCTTCCGCTCAACACGATCGCCGGCACCCTGGGTTACGACGTGAGCGAGGCGGCGAACGGCCGGGTCGTGGTCACGATCGAGCCCAACGACACCCATCTCAATCCCGCCGGCACGGTGCATGGCGGCCTGGCGGCCACCCTGCTCGACAGCTGCATGGGCCTCGCCATCCAGTCGACGCTCGCGAAGGGCGTCGCCCAGACCACCGTCGAGTTCAAGATCTCGCTGATCCGACCGATCACGCCAGAGACGGGGGCCATCAGGGCGGAAGGCACCGTCCTGAACTGTGGCCGCCGCGTCGGCACCGCAGAAGGACGGATCACGGATGGCAAGGGCCGCCTGCTCGCGCATGGCACGACGACGTGCTTGATCTTCGAGGGTTAGAGCAGGTTCGGGGAACGTAGAACCAGTCACCACCGAAGCGGAACATGCGCCAGAAAACGAAGGTGGAGTGAGGTTTCACTGCAATTCACCCGCCGTGTGACCGGGGGGTGTGGCGGAATCCGGGACAATTGCCCTAAAAGCCTTATGCCATCGGCCTCCGAGGTGTCCCAGGATTTCGGTGAATTCCGTGTCATTTTTCGTCCCAGAGCGGGTTCCAGAAGCGCAGAGGCAGCCACCCCCTTACCCTGAAAAGCGGGCGGCCTGGCGTTCGTAATCCGGGTAGCCCAGGATCTTCTGCAGATCGGCGAACGAGAGAGCGCCGACACGCTTGCCGTCTTCCTTCAGCGCCGCGAGCCCAGTGTTCATCGCCGACACCACACCCTCCAGCAGGCCGAAGGGATGGACGCCCATCTTGAAGCCGATCTCGGCGGCCTCTTTCTGCGACAGCTCGACCGGCGCCGGCGACAGCACGACAAACGACGGCGTGCCGCGCGCGGCGGCGATCGCCTGCCGCATCTCGTCGCGATCGGCGGGCGAATCGAGAAAGACGATGTCGGCGCCCTCCTCGACGAAGATCGCGATCCGCGCCAGCGCCTCGTCGAGCCCATAGCCGCGCCGCGCATCGGTGCGCGCCAGAATCAGGGTGCCGCATTCTTTCGCGGCCGCAATCGCCGCCCGGATGCGCATGCGCGCTTCCTCGCGCGGCACGCAGGTCTTGAAGGGCGTCACCAGCGGACGCGGTGTTTCCTTGTCCTCGATCAGGACCGCGCAGGCACCGGCCTGGGCGAACATGCGGACTGCGCGCTGCACGTTCATCGCATTGCCGAAGCCGTGGTCGCCGTCGGCCAGCAGCAAGGTGTTGGGCGCGGCGGCGTGGATCATCTCCAGCGACTGCGCCATCTCGCTCAAGGAGATGTAGTCGAGGTCCGGCCCGCCGAGCCGCCCGGCCGCAACGCAGGCGCCCGACTGGAAGATCATCGGGAAGCCCGCCGCCTCCGCAAGCCGCGCGCCCAGCCCGTCCCAGACGACGGGCGGCACGAGCAATCCCGGCTCGGCCAGCAGGCGGCGCAGACGGTCGGCGTCGGTTGCTTTCACGAGATTACCTCAAGAAGCTCAGCGAGCACCGCGTCGGCGTCACGGCCGGTGCCCGCTATTGCGGTGGGTTGGTGGTCGCTTTCTCGCAGGATTTCTCGTTGTCCTTGTTCACCCAGATCGGGCGGCCCCCGCGATTCTCGGTACAGATCGTGACGGCGCTCGGGCGAATACAGAAGGAGGCGCCCAGCGAAAAGAGCTGGCCGTTCCAGAAACAGTACGACTTCATGTCATCGGGCGTGAGACCGCGATAGCCGGTCGTTGCAATATCCGCCCCCGATACCTGGGCATTGGCAACGAACGGGCAGACAGCCCCGGCAAATACCAGAAGCGCGATGTGCAGACGCATTCTCTTCTCCCTCACGCCGTCTTCTGCGCCTTCAGCCCAAGCTTGCCGATGGTCTGCTCGCGCATCACGAATTTCTGGATCTTGCCGGTGATGGTCATCGGGAACTCCGCTACGAACTCGATGTAGCGCGGGATCTTGTAGTGGGCGATCTGGCCCTTGCAGAACTCGCGGATCTCGTCGGCGGTGGCGCTCTGGCCCTCGCGCAGCTTGATCCAGGCGCAGATCTCTTCGCCGTAATTCTGGTCGGGTACGCCGATCACCTGCACGTCCTGGATCTTGGGGTGGCTGTAGAGGAACTCCTCGACCTCGCGCGGATAGACGTTCTCGCCGCCGCGGATCACCAGGTCCTTCAGGCGGCCCACGATGTTGACATAGCCCTGCTCGTCCATGATCGCGAGATCGCCGGTGTGCATCCAGCCGCCGTCGTCGACGGCTTCCCTCGTTTTCTCCGGATCGTTCCAGTAGCCCTTCATCACCGAATAGCCACGCGTGCAGAACTCGCCGGTCGCGCCTCTTGGAACGGTCAGGCCATTGGTGTCGATGATCTTGATCTCGATGTGCGGCAGCACCTGGCCCACGGTCGAGACGCGGCGCTCGACCGGATCGTCGGTCGCGCACTGCGTCGACACCGGCGAGGTCTCGGTCATGCCGTAGGCGATGGTGACCTCGTGCATGTTCATCTTCGACTGCACCCGCTTCATCACTTCGATCGGACAGGGCGAGCCCGCCATGATGCCGGTGCGAAGGCTCCTGAGGTCGAACGCCTCGAACTGCGGATGATCGAGCTGCGCGATGAACATGGTCGGCACGCCATAGAGCGCAGTGCAGCGCTCCTCCGAAACGGCCTGCAGCGTCGCCAGCGGATCGAAGGCATCCGACGGATAGACCATGGTCGAGCCATGGGTCAGGCAGCCCAGGTTGCCCATCACCATGCCGAAGCAGTGATAGAGCGGCACGGGAATGCAGAGCCGGTCCTTCGCGGTGAGCTTCAGTCCTTCGCCGACGAAGAAGCCGTTGTTCAGGATGTTGTGGTGGCTGAGCGTCGCGCCCTTGGGGTGACCCGTCGTGCCCGACGTGAACTGGATGTTGATCGCATCGTCGAACTGAAGCTTCGGGGCCAGTTCGGCGAGCTTCACCTTCTCCGCATTGCCGCCGGCCCTGGCGACATCGTCGAAGTTCAGCATGCCCGGCGTCTTTTCCGTGCCGAGGCGGATCACGTGCTTGAGGTGCGGCAGCTTCCTGGCCCTCACGAGATCTTCGACGATCTCGAGATAGTTCGAGGTCTTGAGCGCGGGCGCCAGGATCAGCGCCTTGCACTCGACCTTGTTCATCGCATAGTCGAGCTCGGCGCGCCGGTAGGCCGGGTTGACGTTGACCAGCACCAGCCCGGCCTTGGCCGTCGCGAACTGCGCCAGCGTCCACTCCGACGTGTTCGGCGACCAGATGCCGACCCGGTCGCCGCGCTCCAGTCCCAAGGCCATCAGGCCGGCGGCGAGATCGTCGACGCGGCGGGCCAGCTCGCCCCAGCTCCAGCGCACGTTCTGGTGCCGCACGACCAACGCTTCGCCGTCGCGGTACTTCTCGACCTGACGATCGAAGAACATGCCGATTGTCTCGCCGATCAGCTTCCTGTCCGAGACGCCGTGATCGTAAGAGATTCTTGGGGCAGCCTGAGCATTGGTCATGCGGGAAGATTAGCGCGGTGTGCCAGATTTGAAACATGAAACGCAGATATGTCACCGTCGATGTCTTTACCGACCGCCCGTTTGGCGGCAATCCCCTGGCCGTCGTGCTCGACGCCGAGGGCCTGTCCACGTCGCAGATGCAATCGATCACGGCGGAGTTCAATTACGCCGAGTCGACTTTCGTCCTGCCGCCGAAGGACCCGGCGCACACCGCCAACGTCCGCATCTTCACGCCCAAGGCCGAAATGCCGTTTGCCGGCCATCCCAACGTCGGCACGGCCTTCGTCCTCGCGCGCGAAGGCCTCGCGCAGGGCGACAAATTCCTGTTCGAGGAGATCGCGGGCGTCGTGCCGATGGACATCGTGCGCGACAAGGGCGCGGTGATCGCCACCCGCCTAGCTGCGCCGCAGCAACTGACGTTCGGCGAAGAGGTGACGCCGGCGCTGGTGGCCGAGGCCTGCTCGCTCGACGTTGCCGACATCAAGACCGACGTACACCCGCCGATCGTGGCCTCGTGCGGTGCGGGCCTGCTGTTCGTCGAGCTGACGTCGCGCACGGCCCTCGCCAAGGCCAAGCCGCGCGCCGAGGTGTTCGCACGCGAATTCCCACGCGAGCGTGTCGTCGGCATTCATCTCTATGTGCAGGCGAAGGAAGGACAGCGCGACATCCAGTGCCGCATGTTCGCGCCCGAGCATGGCATTCCGGAAGATCCCGCGACCGGCGGCGCCAACGTGGCGCTGATCGGCGTGCTGGCGCACTTCGAGGGGGCCAGAGACCTCACCCTTGCACGCACCATCGGCCAGGGCTTCGACATGGGCCGCCCCAGCGTGCTCGAGGCGAGCGCCGAGAAGAAAGCCGGCACCGTAACGAAGACCTACATCGGCGGCCGCTGCGTGCAGATGATGAGTGGCACGCTCGAAATCGACTAGCGGCGATAGCCTTCGAGGCGCGCGGCGAACTTGTCCATGCGCGGGGAGTCGGAGACCGTGTGCACATGGTCGGCCAGGAGGGTGAGCGAGGCGTTGAGGTTGCAGCCGCGCTCGACCAGCCAGTCGATATTCGGCATCTGCTGTTCGAGATTGATCGCCACGCTGAGGTAGTCCGAGCGCGCCTTGCTGACTTCGTTCGACGCCGAGGACAGCGCATTGTCGTAGGCCTTGCAGAGATCGGGCGTGACCTTGAGATCGAGGCGGAACAGGTCGGTCAACGCCGCGAGCCGTCCGGCCTTCAACAGGTCGACGGCGTCGCTCTGCCGGCTCTTGACCAGGCGCGCGCCCTCCAGCGCCTCGTGCGATCGGGAATCGCCGCCCGGCAAATATTGCAGGTAGTCGCGCAGCGACGACTCGGGGCCCAGTCGCGAGAACACCTCGGCCTCGCGCTGCAGCGCCACCTGCTCTTCCTGGCGCAGCTTCTCCTCGCGCGCCTTCTCCACGGCCGCCTGCCGTGCGTCACGGGCCGGGTTGGGCAGGAGCGCTGCGACCGACACGAGGAGCGGGGTCAGGGTGAGGGTCGCCACAAGGCCGCCGACGATCGCCGTCGTGGGCACGGGCGGCAGTTTTGACTGCAGCGACGGCATCCGCATCCACAGGGCGTAAAACATGATGAGAAGCGGCAACAGCAGCGGCACCGCGAAGGCCCAGTCGGCACGATCGCCGTAGAGATCGATCGCCACCGATGCCGCGATCGCCGACAGGGGCAGCAGGATCGCCGCGCCGACCTTGTCTGCGGCAGGCATCCGGCCATTGATCGCCGCGACCAGCAGCAGCACCGCGAGCACGAGCCACAGAGCCACGCCGAAGATCGCGCCGAAGCCCAGCGCCAGCCCATGTCCCATGGCGTCGGTCTCGTTCAGTCCCGACAGGCTGCCCAGCATGCCAAGATAGAAGACGCCCGCGACGGCCAGCAGGACGAACGTCCCAATCGGCGCCTTGGGCGGGGCTTTGGACACTACTCCGCCGCCTCTTCGCGCATCACGTGGTCGGCGCGCGTCGGATAGATGATGCGCTCGGCGAAGCGGTACATCTCTTCCATCTCCGCCTGCGAGCGATAGGCCGGCTGTGTGCCCTGCAGCGCCGCAAGCTGCTCGGCCTCGATGCAGCGGCGCACTTCCGCGGTGAAGGTGTTGAGGCGGTGATAGGCTTCCGAGACGTTGCGGCCGAGCGCGGTCAAGCCATGGCCCACCAGCACCACGAGATTGGTGTGCGCGATGAAGCCCGCAACCGAACTCACGTCGGCCTCGACGTCGACATGCGCCGGCACGAAATGCACCGGCCTGCCCAGCACGAAGGGCGGATCGAGCGAGAGCACCTTGAACTCCGGCGCCGCGCCGGAGCTGAACAGGGTGAGTGTCGCATCGTCGTGCACATGCACGGTCGCGTTGATGTCGGGCCTGAGGCGCAGGATCTCGCGGCTGAGATTGTGGCCGACCGACGTCATGCGCTCGCCCCACAGGATGCGGCTCGTGGGCACGTCGGTGATGACGATGTTCGCCGCTTCCATCTCCTCGAGCGAGATTTCGGCATGCTTGGTGTAGGCGACGCCGTGCGGGAAATCCGGATGCGGCGCGCGCATCACGATGTTGCCCAGCGTATTGTGGACGTAGCCGCGCGCCGCGACGAGGCGGGCGTACTTCACGAACTGGCGGCCGATGTCTGGATCGAAGACGACCGGTGTCGGCATTCTTGTTCCTCCCGTCTTCCCCAGCCTAGCGGGCGGTGGTGGCCAACGGCAACGCCGTGCCCTGCTTCACTGGCCTCAGCGCAAATGAACTCCGGATCTGCGCGATGCCCGCGATCTTGGTGAAGTCCATGACGAAGCGCTCGTAGGCCTCGAGGTCGGGCACCACGACGCGCAACAGGTAGTCGCTGTCGCCGGTCATCAGATAGCACTCCATGACCTCGGGCCGCTGCGCCGCGGCGCGCTCGAAATCCTTGAGCGACTTCTCGTTCTGCGTCGACAGCGACACGCTCACGAAGACGTTGACCGACAGGCCGACCGCCTTGGCGTCGAGCATGGCGGCGTAGCCGGTGATGACGCCTGCCTCCTCCAGCGCCTTGACCCGCCGCCAGCAGGGCGACGACGAAAGCCCCACCTTGCCGGCGAGGTCCGCGTTACTGAGGCGGCCGTCCTGTTGCAGCCGGTCGAGTATGCGCCGATCGATGGCATCCAGGGAGATCATTGCTCAAATCGTCTTTTTTTCGAGGAATTCTACCCTATACAGCCGCCAAAGCGGGCCAAACGCAAGGATATTCCCCTCCGCAGGGCGTATCCCGGACATATGACCACCCTCGCCCCCATCCAGCGCCTGAAGCTGCTCCGCGAGTTGGAGCGCAAGGTCCTGTGGCTCAGCGCCTGGACGATCCATCACGCCAACCACATCCGTCCCAACCGCGACGGGCTGAAGGTCGGCGGTCACCAGGCCTCCTGCGCGTCGCTCGCGACGGTGATGACCGCGCTCTACTTCGCCGTGCTGAAGCCCGAGGATCGCATCGCGGTGAAGCCGCACGCCTCGCCGGTGTTCCACGCCATCCAGTACCTGTTCGGCCACCAGACGCAGCAGAAGCTCGAGGACTTCCGCAAGCTGGGCGGCGCGCAATCCTATCCCTCGCGCACCAAGGACATCGACGACGTCGATTTCTCGACCGGCTCGGTCGGCCTTGGCGTGGCGATGACGCTGTTCTCCTCGATCGTGCAGGACTATGTGCGGCTGAAGCAGCTGGCGCCGGCCGAGCTCAAGACGGGCCGCATGGTGGCGCTGGTCGGCGACGCCGAGCTCGACGAGGGCAATATCTTCGAGGCGCTGCTCGAAGGCTGGAAGCACGACGTCCGCAATCTCTGGTGGGTGATCGACTACAATCGCCAGAGCCTCGACGGCGTCGTGAACGACCGCCTGTTCGGCCGCATCGGCGAGATGTTCGAGCTGGTCGGCTGGCGCGTGGTCACGTTGAAGTACGGCAAGCTGCTCGAGACCGCGTTCAACCAGCCCGACGGCGATCATCTGCGCGACTGGATCGACGCCTGCCCCAACTCGCTCTATTCGGCGCTGGTGTTCAAAGGCGGCGCCGGCTGGCGCGAGGCCCTGAACCGCGACTTGAACCAGTATCCCGGCATCCGCCGCATCCTCGAGCAGCACGACGACGAAGCGTTGCACCGGCTGATGACCAACCTGGCCGGCAACGACATGCAGGCCGTGCTCGACGCCTTCGAGGGCATCGAGGACGACACGCCCACCTGCTTCATCGCCTACACGATCAAGGGCCAGGGCCTGCCCTTCGCCGGCCACAAGGACAATCACTCGGGACTGATGACGCTCGACCAGATGGCGAGCTTCAAGAAGGGCATGGCGATCCCCGACGGCGCGGAGTGGGACAAATACGCGGGCCTCAAGGCCGCGCCCGCCGAGCTGCAGGGCTTCGTCGATGCGGCCCCGTTCAACGCGAAGGGCCGCCGCCGGACCGAGGCGCCCGCAGTCACGATCCCGGCAGCGCTGCCCAGGCCCACCGACAAGGAGTCGAGCACGCAGGCGGGCTTCGGCAAGATCCTGAACGCCATCGCCGGCGAAGACAGCGAGCTTGCCAGGCGCATCGTCACGACGTCGCCCGACGTCTCGGTGTCGACCAACCTCGGCGCGTGGATCAATCGGCGCGGCCTGTTCGGCCACACCGAGGCCGAGGACGTGTTCCGCGAGCTCAAGGTCGTGTCGGCCCAGCTCTGGCGCAAGACGCCGCGTGGCCAGCATATCGAACTCGGCATCGCCGAGAACAATCTGTTCATCCAGCTGGCGGCCCTCGGTCTCAGCCACGAGATCTTCGGCACGCGTCTGCTGCCGATCGGCACGCTCTACGATCCCTTCATCGCCCGCGGCCTCGATGCGCTGAACTATGCCTGCTACCAGGATGCACGCTTCATGCTGGTTGCGACGCCGTCGGGCGTGACGCTCGCCCCCGAAGGCGGCGCCCACCAGAGCATCCATACGCCGCTGATCGGCATCGGCCAGCCCGGACTCTTGTCGTACGAGCCGGCCTATGTCGACGAGCTGGCCGTGCTGATGCGCTTCGGCCTCGAGCACATGCAGCAGCCGAAAGGGTCTTCGATCTATCTCCGCCTCTCGACGCGGTCGCTGGCGCAGCCCGAGCGCACGCTGACGGCAGCGCAGCAGGCTGACATCATTTCGGGCGGCTACTGGTACGCAGCCCCGGAGCCGGACGCCGACATCGCCCTCGTCTGCATGGGTGCGGTGACGCCCGAGGCAATCGCTGCACACGAAAGCATCGCACGCGATTTCGCGGGGGCGGGTCTGCTGGTGCTGACCTCGCCCGACAGGCTCCATGCCGACTGGCTGGCGGCCCAGCGCAATCGCGGCCGCACCGCGGGCCTCGTCGACCGCGCGCCAAGCCCCATCGAGCGGCTGCTCGGCAGCCTGTCGCGCGACGCCCGCATTGTCACGGTGATGGACGGCCATCCGCTGGCGCTGTCCTGGCTGGGATCGGTGCGCGGCCAAAGGGTCGTCCCGCTCGGCATCGAGACGTTCGGCCAGTCCGGCGACATCGCCGACCTCTATCGCACCTACAAGCTCGATGCGGCGGCGATCATCGACGCGGTGGCGCGCGCCGTCTAAACTGGCAGCATGAAAGTAGACGGCAAGCCCTACCGCACCATCTGGCTCGGCGCCGACGGCACGACCGTGCAGGCAATCGACCAGACCCTTTTGCCGCACAAGTTCGTCGTCCGGGACTTCCGGACCATGGAGGATGCCGAAAAGGCGATCCGCACCATGATCGTGCGCGGCGCGCCGCTGATCGGCGCGGCGGCCGCCTACGGCATGGCGCTCGCCATGGCCACCGATCCGTCCGACGCGGGCCTCAAGCGCGGCTATGACGTGCTGATGGCGTCGCGCCCCACGGCGGTGAACCTGCGCTGGGCGCTCGACGACTTGCGCGCCCTCCTGTCCCCCCTCGCTCCGGCGAAGCGCCGCGATGCCGCCTACAAGCGCGCCGCCGAGATCTGCGACGAGGATGCCGACATCTGCCGCCGCATCGGCGAGAACGGCCTCGGCCTGATCCGCAAGCTGAAGCCGCGCTCGGGCGAACGCATCAATGCCCTCACCCATTGCAACGCGGGCTGGCTCGCGACCGTCGACTGGGGCACGGCCCTGTCGCCGGTGTACCAGGCGCACGATGCCGGCATTCCCATCCATGTCTGGGTGGACGAAACGCGGCCGCGCAACCAGGGCGCCAGCCTGACGGCGTGGGAGCTCAGCAAGCACGGCGTGCCGCACACCGTGATCGCCGACAACGCCGGCGGCCACCTGATGCAACACGGCAAGGTCGATTTCTGCATCGTCGGCACCGACCGCACGACCCGGCGCGGCGACGTCTGCAACAAGATCGGCACCTATCTCAAGGCGCTGGCGGCGCACGACAACGGCGTGCCCTTCTATGTCGGCCTGCCGTATCCGACCATCGACTGGACGATCTCGGACGGTCATCGCGAGATCCCGATCGAGGAGCGCAGCGCGCTCGAGGTCTCGCGCATGGCGGGCCGCACGCCCACCGGCGAGGTCGTCGCTGTCGACATCCTTCCCGAGGGCAGCCCGGCCGCCAATCCCGCCTTCGACGTGACGCCAGCGCGGCTGGTGACGGCGCTGGTCACCGAGCGCGGCGTCTGCCCGGCGAGCGAAGCCGGCCTCCTGTCCTTGTATCCCGAGCAGGCACAGGCGGCGTGACCCTCACGCCCACGACGCGCGCCGTCGCGGGTCTCGGCTTCACCCAGATCGTCGGCTGGGGCACCACCTTCCTGATGCCCTCGGTGCTGGGCCGCCACATCCAGGACGATCTCCACATGCCGACCGAACTGGTGTTCGCCGGCATCACCATCCTCTTCGCGGTGGGCGCGTTGCTGGCGCCCAGGGTCGGCCGCCGCATCGACCGCACCGGCCCGCGCCTCATCATGACGGCGGGCTCGGTCGTCTACGGGCTGTCCCTGCTCGCCACGTCGCTCAGCCAGGGGCCGGTCGTCTATCTCCTGAGCTGGGCCGGCATGGGCGTGGCCTCGACCCTGGCGCTCAGCGTGCCGTCCTCCATTGCCCTGGCCCAGATCGCGGGACCGCGCGTGCGGCAGGCGATCTCGATGCTGACGATCATCGGCGGCTTTGCCTCGACGGCGTTCTGGCCGCTCTCCGGGGCGCTTGAAACGCTGGTCGGCTGGCGCGGCACGGTTGCGATCTATGCCGCCGTGCATCTCTTCGCCTGCGCGCCGATCCATTTCTTCATGCTGCCGAAATCCGCGCCCGTCCTGGCGCATGGCACGGGCAGCGCCGCGACGGGCGGCGGCGGGCCGCCCGAGATCCGGCCGCAGGTCTACCGGCTGCTCTCGATCTCGCTCTGCTTCGGCGCCTTCGTCTTCACCGGCATGATCGTCTACATGATCGAGGTGCTGCGCGCGCTCGGCCACTCGGCAGCGTCCGCCGTCTTCCTGGGCTCGATGGTCGGCCCGGCGCAGGTCGGCATCCGCGCCTTCGAGCTGCTGTTCGGCCATCGCTATTCGATCATGAACTCCGCCGTCTTCGGCTCGGCGCTGCTGCCGCTCTGCCTGGCCGGCGCCCTGGCGGCCGGGGGCAATGTCGGCGTGGCCCTCGCCTGCATGATCGCCTACGGCATGTCGAACGGACTGAAGGCCGTCCAGCGCTCCACCCTGCCCCTGGCCCTCTTCGGTCGCGGCCAATTCGGCGCCTATGTCGGCCGGCTCGCGCTGCCGCAGGGCATCGTGTCCGCGGCGGCGCCGGTGGTGCTCGCGACCGTGCTCGACCGCTTCGGCGCCACGGGCGTGCTGTCGCTCAATCTCGTGTTCGGCACGATCTCGCTGGTCACGATGGTGATGCTGGCGCGCCTGGCCAAATTCATCCGCTGAAAGGGAGAAATTGCAGCGGCGGCCGGCGACGGCGCGGACTATTCTCCGGCGGAAGGATGCCCTGAATGACCTCCCGCCCCCGCATAGAAGCGTTCAAGATCGATCCTTACGGCTACGAGCTCGTGCCGAGCGCACCGCTGCGCGACTGGATGGACGCCTTTCCCGACCGGCACCCCTACCGCTGCCTGCCGCTGTCGATCGCCAATGCGCACGGCTGGGACGTGCTGTGCCCGGCCACGATCGACGTCACCTGGAACGGCGGGCCGCTCGTTGCAGATTTGACGGTCGAGCTCGTGGGAGAGATGCCGGGCAAGCTCAACAT
>CAIWTJ010000233.1 GCA_903915535.1 Enhydrobacter aerosaccus | reverse complement strand
GGCCAACTACCCGCCCGACGAAACCATCGTTCAGAAATACGTGAAGGGCCAAAAACAGCTCTAGCGGTTCGTGCTATGGGTGGCTCCTGCCTCAGGGAGATCCGCCATGAAAGCCGCCGTCGTCACCGAACAGGGCGTCCAGTACAAGGACGCACCCAAGCCCGCGCCCAAGCCCAACGAGATCCTCATCAAGGTGCGCGCAGCCTCGCTCAATCGCGCCGATCTCGCCGTCGCGTCAGGCCATCGTCACGGCACCGTCGGCGGTCCGGGCACAATCGTCGGACTCGAATGCGCGGGCGAAATCGAGGCCGTCGGCGCCGAGGTGAAGGACTTCAAGCCGGGCGACCGCGTGATGAGTTCCACGGCCGGCGGCTTCGCCGAATATGCCGTGGCCGATCACGGCCGCGCCCACAAGGTGCCCGCCAACAACATGAGCTGGGAACAGGCCGCCTGCATGCCGGTCGCCGTGCAGACCATGCACAACGCGCTGGTGGGCGCCGGCCGCCTCAAGAAGGGCGAGACCGTACTGATCCAGGGCGCGTCCTCGGGCGTCGGCCTGCTCGGCATGCAGATCGCCAAGCACATGGGCGCCTCTGTCGTATTGGGCAGTTCGACCAACGACGGCCGCCGCGCCCGGCTCAAGGAGTTCGGCTGCGACGTCGCCATCGACACGCGCGATCCCAAGTGGCCGGAGAAGGTCAAGGAAGCCACGGGCGGCAAGGGTGTCGACCTGATCGTCGACCAGGTGTCGGCGGGCGTCATGGACCAGAACATGGAAGCCGCCGCGATCCTCGGCCGCATCGTCAATGTCGGACGCCTCGGCGGCATGAAGGGCGAGTTCAACTTCGACCTGCACGCGCTGAAGCGCATCGACTACATCGGCGTCACCTTCCGGACACGTTCTGCCGAGGAAGTGCGCATCATCGTGCAGGCAGCCCGCAAGGACCTGTGGCCCGCGATCGAGGCCGGCACTCTGCACCTGCCGATCGACAAGACCTTCCCCCTCGCCCAGGCGGCGGAAGCGCTTGCGCACATGAAGGCCAATGCCCATTTTGGCAAGATCGTCCTGGTCGTTTGAGACGCCTCACCCTGAGGAGGCCGCGTAGCGGCCGTCTCGAAGGGTGGGCACGAGCACCTTGTCTGTTGCCCATCCTTCGAGACGCTCGCTGCGCTCGGTCCTCAGGATGAGGTCTTAGTGTGAAAGGCAGTCTTATGAGCAAAGATATCAACCATCTCGCCACTGCCGACGGTCTCTTCTTCGGCAAGGGCGCGCTCGATCCGCGCAAGACCAAGAAGATGGTCGATGAAGCCCTCGCCGGCTGCGACGACGGCGAACTGTACCTGGAGTACGTCCAGAGCGAGGGCTTGTCGTTCGACGACGGCAAGCTGAAGAGCGCTTCCTACGACACGACGCAGGGCTTCGGCTTGCGCGCCGTGTCGGGCGAGGTCACGGGCTTTGCCCACGCCTCGGCCCTCGACGAGCAGGCGCTGAAGCGCGCCGCCTCGACGGTGAAGCAGGTGCGCTCGGGCAAGGGCGGCACCTCCGACGAATCGCCGCGCGGCACCAACCAGCTCCTGTACGCCGACGACAATCCGATCGACGGCGAGGCCTTCGAGAAGAAGGTGAAGCTGCTCGAGGAGATCGACGCTTACGTGCGGGCCAAGGAGCCCAAGGCGAAGCAGGTCTCGATCTCGCTCGCCGCCTCCTGGCAGGTGATCGAGATCATCCGTGCGGGTGGCTGGCGCGCCGCCGATGTGCGCCCGCTGGTGCGCCTCAACGTCTCGGTCGTCTGCGCCGACGGCAGCCGCATGGAGACGGGCTCGACCGGCAGCGGCCGCCGAGCCGCCTACGGCGACATCTTCAAGGCCGACTACTGGCAGCGCGAGGCCGACGAGGCGATCCGCCAGTCGCTGGTCAATCTCGAATCGGTCGCCGCACCCGCGGGCGAGATGCCCGTCGTGCTGGGCTCCGGCTGGTCGGGCGTGCTGTGGCACGAGGCGGTCGGCCATGGCCTCGAGGGCGACTTCCACCGCAAGAAGACGTCGATGTTCACCAAGCTGATGGGCGACATGATCGCGTCCCCCGGCGTCACCGTGGTCGATGACGGCACGCTCGGCGACCGCCGCGGCTCGCTCACCATCGACGACGAGGGCACGCCGACGCAGCGCAACGTGCTGATCGAGAACGGCCGCCTGGTCGGCCTGATGCAGGACCGCATGAACGCGCGCCTGATGGGCGTGAAGCCGACCGGCAACGGCCGCCGGCAGAGCCACGCCTACGCGCCGATGCCGCGCATGACCAACACCTTCATGCTGGGCGGCGACAAGGATCCCAAGGAGATCATTGCCTCCGTCAAGAAGGGCCTCTACTGCGCCAACTTCGGCGGCGGCCAGGTCGACATCGTCTCGGGCAAGTTCGTGTTCAGCGTGACCGAGGGCTACCTGATCGAGAACGGCAAACTCACCCAGCCGGTCAAGGGCGCGACGCTGATCGGCGCCGGCTCGGAGGCCCTCACGAAGGTGGGCATGATCGGCAACGACATGTCGCTCGATCCCGGGATCGGCACCTGCGGCAAGGACGGCCAGGGCGTGCCGGTTGGCGTCGGCCAGCCGACCTTGCGCATCGACGCGCTCACCGTGGGCGGCACCGCGACGGGCTGACCTACCAGATATTGCGGCGTTAATCGCAATACGCCTATCGTACCGGGTAGCGGGGTAGCGCTAATTGCGCTAACTCCCCATTCGTTCACCTCGCTCGATCTGCCCCACCGTGCAGCGTCTCCCGAGGCCCCCGCGCTTTCCGCCGACAGGGCAGATGGGTCCGGGTCCCCATGCATGAGCATATTGCGATTTCAGCAATCTTCGTCAACCCTTTCCCTTCGCGGAATCCGCGAAGGGGAAGTGCCCTCGTCGTACGAGGGCGATGGGGTCATGACCCCTCCGTCGCCTGAGAGGCGACACCTCCCCATATGAATGGGGAGGAAATTAGTCTTTCGCCGGCGCCTTCGTGTAGTCGGCGTCGCTCACCGGCTCCAGCCACGTGGTGGCGTTGCCCTTCTCGTCGGTCTCCGACATGGCGAGATGGCACATCATCGTGTCGGGCGCCGAGCCGTGCCAGTGCCGTGTGTTGGGCGGAATGACGACGGTGTCGCCGGGCCTGATCTCCTGCACCTGCTGGCCTTCGAGTTGGTAGCGGCCGACGCCGGACAGCACGTAGAGTATCTGGCCCACGGCATGCTGATGCCAGTTGGTGCGGCCACCCGGCATGAAGGAGACGCGCGAGGCGCGCAGCTTGGAGGGGCCTTCGGGCGCCCACACCGGGTCCGACAACACAGTGCCGACGAAGTTCTTGGCCTCGGCTTTCGAGGTGGGCCGCGACGACGCGCGCATGATCCTTGGCTTCATGATGCTTCCTCCTCTTTCCTTGCTTGTTACGACGCGTAGAGACCTTTCGATTCGGCCATGGAGACGACGAACGCCTCGATCGCATCGAGCGTGGGCGTCGGCACCCCGGCACTGCGCGCAAACGCGACGGGCGCGCGCACGATCGCCTCGACTTCCATCGGCCGGCCGAGATCGTAGTCCTGCAGGATCGACGGGCGATGATCGAAGTATACGCGCTTGGGTCCGTAGCGGACGTCCGGGCTGTCGTCGAGCGTCACGCCGTGCGCGGCGGCGACGGCCAGCGCTTCGGCATGGGCGCGCCGGCACAGCGCGTTGATGATCGGCGTCTTCTGGATGAGGCTGGCCTGGCCCAGGATCAGGGCCACCGTCGAGCCGGTGAGGTTCGCCATCAGCTTGTGCCAGATGTCGTAGCGGATGTCCTTGCTCGCGGGCGAGCCGATGCCCGCTGTGACCAGCGCCTTGCGCAAAGCCTCGATGCGCGGCGTTTGGCTATCGTCGATCTCGCCGACCCAGAGCGTGTTGCGATCGGGCTGTTCGTTCACGATGACGCCGGGCTCGACCACGTGGTTGGGCGAAGTGATGGCGCCGCCCAGCGTGCGCTCATAACCGACGGCCTTGGCGAGCGCGCCGCCCGGATCGAGGCGGGAGAGATCGGGCGCCGCGGGCCGCGTGCTGTCGAGGCCGCGGCCGTACCACCAGGGAATGCCGTTCTGCGCGAACACCACGCCGGTCTCCGGCCCGAGCAGCGGGCCGACGCTCTCGGCCAGCGCCGGCAGGCCGTTGGCCTTCAGCGTCGAGATCACGACGTCCTGCCGGCCGAGATCGGCCGGCTTGTCGCTCGCCTTCACCCTGGCCACGATCTTCTTTTCGCCTGCGATCAGCGTAAGCCCCTTGGCCTTGATCGCCTCGAGATGGGCGCCGCGCGCCACCACCGAGACCTCGTTGCCAGCATCGGCCAGGCGGGCCGCGAAATTGCCGCCGATCGCGCCGGCGCCGAACACGCAGATCTTCACGAGCGGACCTCCGCCACCTTGAAGGAATCGACGAAGCGCAATGCCGCGCTCCTGCTCTTCATGTCGGCGTCCGCCGTCGCCAGCAGGCGATAGAGCCGATCGCGCACGATGTAGGTGCGCATCACCACCCCGGCTCCCGCGGCATCCTGGATGTCGAGCGCGTAGCCGTCCCAGCCCTGCAGCGTCACCGCCTCGTCGCGCACGTACTTGTGCGTCGACGTCGGGAAAAGCTTCTCCGCGTCGCCGCGGCCCAAGTCACGCGCCATCTGCTTGGTGTCGTGGCCGGAGAACCAGCCGCTCTCGTAGTCGGCATAGTCGAAGTCGAAGATCTGCTGGCCGCGCTTGGACTCCCAGGACTGGCGCGGCGCGACATGCCCCTTCTCCTTGTCGCCGGCCACCGTCTTCTCGGCGGGCGACGGCATCTCGAGGCGGCACTTGAGGTCGGGCGCAATGACCGTCTGCCAGTCGTCCGATTGCGCCCGCGCCACGGCTGGCACAAACACAGGAGCGAGCAACAGGACGCGGCGACGCATCAGTAGGCGTAGTCGCGGAACAGCGGCGCGAACTCGCTCTTCCACTCGCCCTTCCACTTCTCCAGCAGCTCGTCGGCCAGCGCATGGCCGCTCGCCACGGCGCGGTCGAGCGGCGCGAGATAGATCGTCTCGTCGCGGCCCTGCGCATCGAGCCGCTTGCGCGCGCGCAGGCCCGCGTGGGCGATCTCGACCACTTCGCGTCCGAGCTCGGACAACGGCCGGCCCTTGAACTTCGTGGCGAGGCCGGTCTTCGGCGTCTCGCGACGCAGGAAGTCGTGATCGGCAACGCTCCAGCCCTTCACCAGATCCCACGCCGCATCGAGTGCCCCCTGGTCGTAGAGCAGGCCGACCCACAGCGCCGGCAAGGCCGACAGCATCGGCAGCGGACCCGAATCGGCGCCGCGCATTTCGAGATACTTCTTGAGACGCACCTCGGGGAATGCCGTCGTCACGTGATCGGCCCAGTCGTTGATCGTCGGCAACTCGCCGGGACGCGCCGCCAGCTTGCCCTTGAGGAAATCCTTGAAGTCCTGGCCCGAGGCATCGATGTACTTGCCGTCGCGATAGACGAAGTACATCGGCACGTTCAGCATGTAGTCGGTATAGCGCTCGAAGCCGAAGCCGTCCTCGAACACGAAGGGCAGCATGCCACAGCGGTCGGGATCGGTGTCTGTCCAGATGTTGCTGCGATAGCTCTTGTAGCCGGTGTCCTTGCCTTCCTTGAACGGCGAATTGGCGAACAGCGCCGTCGCCAGCGGCTGCAAGGCCAGCGACACGCGGAACTTCTTCACCATGTCGGCTTCGGATTCGTAGTCGAGATTGGTCTGCACGGTACAGGTGCGCAGCATCATGTCGATGCCGAGCTTACCCTTCTTGGGCATGTACTCGCGCATGATCTTGTAGCGGCCCTTCGGCATCCAGTCGAAATCCTCGCGCTTCCACTGCGGCGCGAAGCCGAGACCGATGAAGCCCGCACCCATCTCTCCGGCGACCGCCTTCACTTCACGGATGTGCAGCTCGTTCTCGTCCGACGTTTCGTGCAGCGTCTCGAGCATCGCGCCCGAGAGCTCGAGCTGGCCGCCCGGCTCGAGGGTGATGTTCGCCCCGTTGCGCAGCAGCGCGATCGGATTGTTGCCCTCGGTGACCGGCTCCCAGCCGAAGCGCGTCATGCCTTCGAGCATGGCGCGGATGCCGGTCTTCCCCTCGTAGGGAAGCGGCTTCATCGTCGCCTTGTCGAAGCCGAACTTCTCGTGCTCGGTGCCCATGCGCCATCTGGCCTTGGGCTTGTTGCCGGAAATGAAGTACTCGATCAGCTGCCGCCGATTCTCGATCGGCGCGCCGCCGCCCGACGGTGGTGCGGACATGCGTTGAAGACTCCCGTGACACCCCCGGCGCCGAGGCCGACGGTGGCGCAGTTCACATGAGTTATCCTCACGCGAGCCTGCGACTGGTTCATGATGTTTCGACTCCCCCTGTCCCATACTGGTGGGGGCAAGCGCAAGCGCTCAGAGAATATCCTTCGATGATCGATAATCGGCGGACAAACGTGGTGTCGCCTGTCGCCAATCGCCAATCAAACTCTGCCACACGGCGAGCGCCGCCAGCGCCGCCGTGTCGGCCCGCAGGATGCGCGGACCGAGTCCGACTGCCGTTACATCTTTAATGCGACGCAAAGCGGTCAGCTCGGCCGATGCGAAGCCGCCTTCCGGTCCGATGATAATGGCCCACGGCGCCGTGCGGGCAGTCGCATCGAGCCCGGACAGCACGTCAGCGATCGGTGGACCGCCGCCCGTCTCGTCGCACATCAGCAGGCGACGACCCGACGGCCACTCCCTTAACAATCGCGTGAGGTCTACCGGTGTGCGTACCTCAGGCACCGTCAGGCGCTCCGTCTGCTCGGCCGCCTCGACGGCATTCGCACGCAGCCGCTCGACGTTCACGCGTTCGACCACCGTGTGCTGCGTCACGATCGGCTGCAGCACGGAGACGCCAAGCTCGGTCGCTTTCTCGGCGATATAGTCGATGCGGGCGCGTTTCACGGGCGCGAAGCAGAGCCAGAGATCCGGCTCGGCCGCCTGGGCGCGCGTCTGCGTGCCGACCAGCGCCACGGCGGCCTTCTTGCCACGCAGAGAGAGTGTCGCCGCCCATTCGCCGTCGCGGCCGTTGAACAGGCTGAGCGGCGCCCCGTCGGCGCGGCGCATCACGTGGCGCAGATAGTGCGCCTGCGCCTCGTCTAGCGGCGCTTCGACGCCGGCACCGAGGCCGGCGTCGACAAAGAGACGTGAAGTGTTCATGGAGTTATCGGCGCCATCCCGTCATGATGACGCCATGCCTTCCGACACGCCAGCGTCCGGCTACACAGACATCGACCGTCGGCATTGGACCCTGCGTTACCTGCCGCCCTGGGCGCGGCCCTATGGCCGGCTGGCGCGCTGGGACCGGCCGATCGGCATATGGCTGCTGCTCTTTCCCTGCTGGTGGTCGCTGGCGCTGGCGATGAGCGAAAACGGCGGCACCCCGCGCTGGGGCGCGCTCGCCGGCTGGCTCGCCCTGTTCGCGCTGGGGGCAACCGCCATGCGCGGCGCGGGCTGCACCTGGAACGACATCGTCGACCGCAAGATCGACGCGCAGGTCGAGCGCACGCGCGGCCGGCCCCTGCCCTCGGGCGAACTCAAGCTGCCCCAGGCGCTGGCCTGGTTCGCGATCCAGATGGCCGTGGGCGCGGCGATCCTGTTCAAGCTCGACAAGTTCGCGGGCGGCACGGCACTGCTCTCGCTGCTCCTGGTCGCGATCTATCCCACGATGAAGCGTCTCACCTCGTGGCCGCAGGTCGTCCTCGGCCTCGCCTTCAACTGGGGTGCGCTGGTGGGCTATGCCGCGGTGACCAATACGCTCTCGTGGGCGACCGTCGCGCTCTATGCCGGCGGCGTCGCCTGGACGATGGTCTACGACACGATCTACGCCATGCAGGACCAGCGCGACGACGCGATCGTGGGCGTGCGTTCGACGGCGCGGCGTTTCGCCAACGCGCCGCGGCGCTGGCTCACCCTGTTCGTGGCGCTGGCGCTAGTGCTCTGGACGCTGTGCGGCGTGCTCGCGCATCTCAAGTTCCCCTACTTCGCCGTGCTGTTGCTGGCCGCCGCGCACTTCGGCTGGCAGCTCGCAACGCTGAAGCCACACGACCAGGCCGACTGCCTCGCCAAGTTCAAGGCCAACGCCCAGGTGGGATGGCTGATCCTGCTCGCCATCCTCGCTTCGCCGCTGATCGCGGCGATCAAATGACGCCGCTCTTCGCGGCAATACGTTGATGGCGCGCCAGCCGATGAGCCGCCTCCCCCTCGATCCCGAAAACTTCATTCGCAAGAACACCGCCCTCGAGACGCCCGCCATGGTGCCGGAGTTCAAGCTCTGGCTCGCGACCGAATACGTGCCGATCTGGCTGGCGACGGAGACCTGGCTGGAGGAGCAGAACGTCGATCCCCCCTACTGGGCCTTCTGCTGGCCGGGCGGCCAGGCGATCGCGCGCTTCCTGCTCGACAATCCCGCGCGCGTGCGCGGTAAGGCCGTGATCGATTTCGCCGCGGGCTCGGGCGTGTCGTCGATGGCGGCGGCCCGGGCGGGCGCCGCGTCGGTGATCGCCAACGACATCGACCTGCTGTCGCTGATCGCAGCCCGCCTCAATGCCGAGGCCAACGGCCTCATCGTCGCCACCAGCGCCGACGACTGGCTGGCGGGCGCCGACGCGATGCCCGAGGCCGACGTCGTGATCGCAGGCGATGTCTGTTACGAGAAGGAGATGTCGGTGCGCGCGCTCGCCTGGCTGCGCGGCCACGCGAACGCCGGCCGGCTGGTGCTGCTGGGCGACCCCGGCCGCAACTATTTCAGTGCGCAGGGCCTCGAGGAACTCGCCCGCTATGAAATCCCGACATCGCTTCAGCTCGAGAACCGCGGCATGCGCGAGACGGTGGTGTGGCGTGTTTTGCCTCTTCCCTAGGCACACGGGCGGCACCTTTATAATTCCTTAACTGTTCATTCACATTCGGATCGGCTAAACGCTGGGGCACATGGCAAAGACCCCCAAATTCAATCTCAAGCCCTCCGATTTCGAGAGCCTCTACAAGAATTTCAACGCACCGGTGTCGCGCTTCGACTGCGGCCAGAAGTGCGCTCCGCTGAACGGCGGCTCCCCGGTCTGCTGCTCGACCGAGAACGCCGTGCCGGTGGTGCACCGGGTCGAGTTCGACCTGCTCAAGACCCGCACCGACCTGTGGAGCAAGTTCAAGCCCTACGACTATGCGACCAAGCAGATCGTGGAAGAGCTGACGCCCGAGTGCATGGCGATCCATTGCAAGGGCGCGCGCTTCTGCGAGCGCGACAACCGCACCATCGCCTGCCGCGGCTTTCCCTTCTATCCGTACATCACGCGCCAGCGCGAGTTCGTCGGCATCGGCACCTACTGGGTCTTCGAGGACCGCTGCTGGATGATGTCCAACCTCGAGATCGTCGACGCCAAGTTCGTCGCGGAGTTCGTCGCGACCTACGAGGCGCTGTTCGTCAAGGACCACAGCGAGTTCACCACCTACGTCGATTTCTCGGCCTCCGCGCGCCGCGTTTACTCGCGCTGGAAGCGCGAGATCCCGCTGCTCAGCCGAAAGGGCGAGCTGATGATCGTCGAGCCGTCGAGCGGCGAGATCCGCCCCGGCAAGAAGAAGGACTTCCCCAAGGTCGCTCCCTTCGACTCGGAAAAATCGTATCGCGCGGCCATCAAGGAAGCCGAAGGCGAAGTGCCCAAGATGGGACTGCGCCCCGTCTGACGATAATATGGCGCGATGCCGTTCGATCGTCGCGCCCTTGCCTGGATCCTGCTGCTGCTCGCACCCGCCCTGTTCAGCGTGAACATGCTGGCGGCGCGCTATGCCGTCTCCTTCCCGCCGAACGCGCTCGCGCTCGGCCGCTGGATCTTCGTCGCCCTGATGCTGCTGCCCTTCGTCTGGAAGCGGCTGGTCGCGCGGCGTGACGCCGTCGCCCGGGAATGGCCGGACCTGCTGCTGCTGGGCGCGCTCGGCATGTGGATCTGCGGCGCCTGGGTCTATATCGGCGCCCACACCGTTCCCGCCCTCAACAT
>CAIWTJ010000232.1 GCA_903915535.1 Enhydrobacter aerosaccus | reverse complement strand
GCCAACGCGCTGATCAAGCGCGACAATCCGGAACAGACCGACGACCGTATAGAGCACGCGATCAAGGAGCTGAACGCGCGCGGCATCGTGCGCTCGGGCGACGCGCTCACCGGCGGCATCGGCGCCATGAGCGCGGAGCGCTGGAAATCGTTCTACGACTCGATGACGGATGTCGACGTGTTGCCCAGGGGACTCGATGTCACGAAGGCCTACACGTTGGATTTCGTGAACAAGGGTATCGGCAAGTAGCCCTCGTCATCCCGACCGCAGCGCGAAGCGCGGAGCGGAGGGATCTCTTTTTCGGCGGGCACAAAACAGGCCCCTCGGCTACGCTCGGGGCGACGGATTGTTTGGAGAGCAGGAATGTACCAGGTCAACGAAGAACATCAGATGCTGCGCGATCTCGTGAAGAAGTTCGTGCGCAACGAGCTGATGCCGCTGGAGAAGAACATCCTCGACCGCTTTGCGTCGGGCCAGCCCGCGGCGCTGAACGACGAGGAGAACCAGAAGCTCTTCAAGCAGTGCAAGGAACTGGGCCTGTGGGCGCTCGACGTGCCGGAGGAGGCGGGCGGCGCCAACCTGCCCGCGGTGGCGCTGGTCGGGGTCAACGAGGAGCTGGCCTATGCCGCGGTGCCCTTCACCTTTCCGCCGGATTCTCCCAACCTGCACATGATGCTGCAGACGGTGACTCCGGAGCAGCGCAAGAAATACCTCGAGCCTTACGCCGCGGGCGAGACGGTCTCGGCGATCGCGATCTCGGAGCCCGGCGCGGGCGGCGATCCCGCCGGCATGAAGACGCGCGCGGTGAAGGACGGCGACCATTGGGTGATCAACGGCCGCAAGATCTGGATCAGCCGCATCGCCAAGGCCGATTTCACCATCGCCATGGCGGTCACGGACCCGGAGAAGGGCTCGCGCGGCGGCATCACCGCCTTCCTGGTCGACAAGGGCACGCCCGGCCTCGTGGTGGCGCGCGCCATCCCGATGCTGGCGGGCCAGCGCACCTACGAGGTCGTGTTCGAGGATTGCCGCGTCCACGAGAGCCAGGTGCTGGGCAAGATCGGCGCGGGCTTCGCGCCGATGCAGCTGCGCCTCACCATCCGTCGCCTGCAGATGGGCGCGTGGTGCATCGGCATGGCGCAGCGCGCGCTCGACATGATGGTCGAGCACGTCAACCAGCGCGTGACCTTCGGCGAGAAGCTCGCCGACCGGCAGGCGATCCAGTGGTGGGTCGCCGATGCCGCGACCAAGCTGCACGCCTGCCGCCTGATGGTCATGGATGCCGCGGTGAAGCAGGACGACGGCCGCGACGTGCGCATGGAGGCCTCCATGATCAAGGTCTTCGCGACCGAGATGGCGACCGAGATCATCGACCACGCCCAGCAGTCGTTCGGCGCCATGGGCGTGACCCAGGAACTGCCGCTCAGCTGGCTTGCACAGAAAGTGCGCACGATGCGGGTTTACGAAGGCCCCTCGGAGGTGCACCGTATGGTCATCGCACGCCGCGTCCTGGGCGGACGCTAGAACTCGGGAGGGGTGTCATGACCTATACGCTCGACGCTTTCGTGAAAGACGCACAAGCCTCGCTCAAGGCGCACGACGGCCCGGAAGGCCGCGAGAAGGTGCGCGTGCTTCTGGAGAAGCTGCTCGCCAACAAGGCGTTCGTCGACGAGGCGGTCGGTCCCGCTGCACCGATGGGCACGCGCAAGCTCTACGAGGACAAGGACCTGGGCTTCGTCGTGCTCGCGCACTGCAACGCCAAGGCACACAAGAGCCCGCCGCACGATCACGGCAGCTCGTGGGCGGTCTACGGCCAGGCGGTGCGCTACACCGACATGAGCGAGTATAAACGGATCGACGGCAGCGACAGCGCGGGCGACGCCAGGCTCGAGAAGGTCAAGAGCTATCGCCTCGAGCCCGGCCATGCCGGCGTCTACGACGTGAAGGCGATCCACGCCATCGACTATCCCGATGGCAGCCGATTCGTGCGCGTGACGGGCCGCGACCTCGACTACGTGCAGCGGCTCAAGTTCGACATGGCCGCCGGCAAGGCGATCACCATCGAGAGCGCGAGCGCGAGCTGATCTCTTTCGTATTCCTCTCCCCCGTTAGGGGAGAGGCTAGGAGAGGGGGCTTTGAAGGGTGTGCGTACACCTTCTCCCCACCTCTCCCTCTAAACGAGGGAGGAGGACTGTCCGATCGGCATCGGGGATGGATGAGAAAAAGCGATCTTCGCCGATCCCATCAGGGCGAATGATGGAACAAAACGCGTCGCGGTCATCTCCGTTTTATTGCTGGTTCCGGCGCAATCCGGCTGAAGAGATCTGACGATGTCGGCTCGTAGCCTTGGCGGACATGTGCCGGCTTGCAACCGGTTGCCTAGTCCGCTTCACTAGACTCCGGGGGGAGAGAGCTTGAAGCGCCGCAAGATAATGAGCGTGTTCGCCACGACGATGGCGGCGACTTTGCCAGCTTGGGCGCAGCAGCTGGGCCGGACCTACCGCTTCGGCTTTGTGACACCGCAAGCACGCAACACCTTGCAGTATATCGGGCTGATCGAAGGATTGGCGCGATTGGGGTTCGTCGAGGGCAAGAACCTGCAAATCGACGATTCGGGCTTCAACCTGAAGCCCGAGCAGTACGCCGCGCACGCCAAGGAACTCGTCAACTCCAAGGTCGATCTGATCTTCGCTGGCACCGGTGTGCCGACCGTTGTGGTGCGGGAGATCACCAAGACGGTCCCAATCATCGTCAGCGCCGATGACATGGTGGGCGAAGGCATCGTGCAGTCGATGGCCCGGCCGGGCGGCAACGTCACGGGCCTCTCGTTGTTGGCGGCCGAGCTCGATGGCAAGCGCCAGGAAATCCTGATCGAGCTGCTGCCCGGCATCAAGAAACTCGCTGTCCTGGCCGATGCCGCAGTGGCGTCGCCCAAAATGCTGCAGGAGATGGAAAGCGCGGGCCGCAAGCAGGGTGTCGATGTCGTGATCTACAAGGTCGGCGGCCCGGCCGAGATCGCGCCCGCCATCGGCGCGGCAAAGGTAGCTGGGGCCCAGGGGCTGAATGTGCTGGCCTCCGTGATCCTCTTCATCAATCGCAAGACCATCTTCGAGCGGGCCGCAGCGCTCGGTCTGCCCGCTATATATCAATGGCCGGAATACGTGAACGAAGGTGCGTTGGCGGCCTATGGCCCGCGCTTTGCCAAGAGCTATCGCGATCAATTGGCGCCGATCGCCGCGGCGATCTTCAACGGGGCGAAGCCGGCCGACGTGCCGGTGCGCCAGCCCACGATGTTCGAACTAGCTATCAACCTCAAGACCGCGAAGGCCCTGGGCCTGACCGTTCCGCCCTCGATCCTGGCTCGTGCCGACGAAGTGATCGAATAGGCGTCAATGTTCTGCTCATGGCCCTGAGCGGAGATCAAAAGCGTCCTGATCGACATCCGCTTTCGACCCAATAGCAGACGAGTTCAATTTGTCTAAGTCCAAGCCTGCTTGCGATCTGGCGGTCTAACCAAGTCGCGCTGCTGCCGTTGCATTCGCTTTCTGACGGCGCTCGATCATCGGACCCATCATCGTGCGCACCTGCGCGGTGCGCTCGGCGCCGGCCTTTTCCGGGCTGCCCGACTGGAAGGGGGGCTGCGGGTCGTATTCGAGGCCGAGCTGGACGGATTTCGCCACATCCTCGCCCGCGATCTCGGCAAGCAGCGTGAGGCCGAAGTCGATGCCGGCCGTGACGCCGCCGCCGGAGAAGCGGTTGCGGTCATGGACGACGCGATCGGCCACGGGAATCGCACCGAACGCCGACAACAGATCGCGCGAGGCCCAGTGACAGGCCGACCTGTAGCCCTTGAGCAGGCCCGCGGCGCCCAGCACCAGCGAGCCGGTGCAGACGGACGTGACGTACTTGGCGGTCGCGCCATGCTTGGCGACGAAGGACAGCGTTTCGGCATCGTTCATCAGGTCGATCTGGCCCGCGCCGCCCGGGATGCAGATCACGTCGAGCGGCGGGCAGTCCTGGAAGGTGGTGGTCGGCAGGATCGAGAAGCCGGCATCGGTCTTCACCGGATCGAGCGTCTTCCAGATCATATGCAGGGTGGCGCCCGGCGTGCGCGCCAACACCTGGGCGGGGCCGGTCGCGTCGAGCTGGGTGACGTTCGGGAAGATGAGGATGCCGATGTGCATGGGTGTCTCCTTGTTGGCCCCACTTTAGGCGGCCGAGAGGCTTGGCAGAAATGACAAATACAGTCTATTTTCTGCCAATGGCCAAATCCCATCGCGTTCGCATCCTCGCCTACGAAGGCTGCCAGCTCCTCGATGCCTCCGGGCCCGCCGCCGTCTTCGGCGCGGCGAACGAGGGTCGCGCGACGCCGTTCTACGATGTCGCGATCGTCTCGCCGGACGGCGGTCTGGTGAAGACAAGCAGCGGGGTGGCGCTTCAGAGCCAGAAGATCGGGGGCCAGCCGGATACACTGCTGGTGGCGGGCGGCTCGGCCGGCCTGCGCGCGGCGATGGCGCGCGAGGACGTGCGCCTCTGGCTGCGCAAGGCCGCGCCCAAGGCGATGCGCTTTGGCTCCGTGTGCAGCGGCGCCTTCGTGCTCGCGGCGGCAGGGCTGCTCGACGGCAAACGTGTCGCCACGCATTGGGCACACTGCGACCGGCTGGCCGCGCTCTTTCCCGCCGTGTCGGTCGATGCCGAAGCGCTCTACGTGGTCGACGGCAAGGTCTGGACCTCGGCGGGCGTCACCACCGGCATCGACATGGCGCTGGCGCTGGTCGAGGCCGACCTAGGCGCCGCCACCGCCAACCTGATCGCGCGTCACTTCGTGCTGTACCAGCGCCGTCCGGGCTACCAGTCGCAGTTCAGCCCGATGCTGCAGGCGCAGGCCGCGGCCGACGCGCCTTTCGCCGCGCTGATCGACTGGATGCAGGATCATCTCGACCGCGATCTCGATGTGCCGACGCTCGCGCGCCACGCCGGCTACAGCGAGCGCAGCTTCTATCGCAAGTTCACTGAGGCCACCGGCAAGACGCCGGCGCATTTCGTCGAGGACCTCCGCCTCGATGCGGCGCGCACGCTGCTTTCCAAGGGGCTCTCGGTGAAGGCGATCGCGGGACGGATCGGGCTGAAGTCGTCCGGCCGCCTCGGCCAGGCCTTCGAGCGCCGCTTCGGCATGGCCCCCTCGCTGTTCCGCGAGATGCACGCCGGCGGTTAACCGCCGTTATCGCCGTTATTCTTTAATTGCGCGGAGGGGGTGGCGAAATCCGGTACAAATCGCCGGAAAGCCTTATGGCATCGACATCGGAGGTGTCCCAGAAAGTCGGTGCACACCGCGTCATTTTTCCAGAGCGCGGTGTCTACTTGCCGCCGGTGCCGCTCATGGTCTCGACCACGACGACATGGCGGCGCTCCATTTCCTCGATCGCGGCTTTGTGCTCGGGCGTCTCGGCGCAGGCGGTGAGCTGGAGGCCGAGCAGGATTGCGAGCAGTGCGAACGGTCTCATGCGGCGGTCTCGCGGGCGGCGTCCTGGTTGCGCTGCATGCGCTGCAGATCGTCGCCGCCGGTCGCGGTGACGCAGCCGCCCAGCAGCGCGGCGAGGATGACGACAAGAACAAGCGTGCGGGACATCGCTGCCTCCTAGCGTTGCAATTTCATCCGGAAGCTGCCGACCACCAGGGCGGTACCGCAGAAGGCGGCGGCGATCCAGAGCGCGGTGTGGGCGGCGGCGCTCGAACTGGCCCCGCCGGCCGCGAAGTCGAAGAGACCGAACACGACGGCGACCAGCGCGGCGCCCAGGGTCTGACCGAGCGTGCGCGCGGTGGCGAGAAGGCCGCCTGCGCTGCCGCTCTTCTCGCGCGGCACGGCGTTCATCATCAGCCGGTTGTTGGGCGAGGCGAAGATGCCGAAGCCCATGCCGCACAGCATCAGCCGCCACATGATGTTGGCGCTGGACGGGTCCGGCGGCAGGAGCGCCGTCAACGCCAGGCCCGCGGTCATGACGGTGAGGCCGATCGCCCCCAGCACGCCGGCGTGGAAGCGGTCGGCCAGGCGGCCTGCGATCGGCGCCACGGCGGCGAGCGCGAGCGGCCAGGCGGTCAGCAGGATGCCGGTGTCCGGGGCGCTGCGGCCCATGACCGTGTGGAAGAAGAACGGCAGGCTCACGAAGGCCAGGCCCTGCGCCGTGAAGGTGCAGATCATGGTCGTCATCGACAGCGAGAAGATCGGGCGCTTGAAGATCTGCACCGGCATCATCGGGTCGGCGAGGCGGGTCTGGCGCCACACGAACAGCGTGCCCATCGCCACCGAGACCGTCAGTTCGGAGACGATGGTCGTGAGCGAATGGCCGTGCGCCAGCCCGTCGATGCCGAAGATCAGCAGGCCGAAGGTGATGCCCGACATGATCGCCGACAGGAAATCGAACGGGCGATGGACGTGCGTGGTGCGCGGCAGGTAGCGCTCGCCCAGGAGGAAGGAGATCACGCCCAGCGGGACATAGACCGCGAACAGGTACTGCCACGAGGTGATCTGCAGGAGGGCGGCGCCAATCGACGGGCCGGCGGCCATCGAGGTGGCGACGACCGTCGTGTTGAAGCCCAGGCCGCGGCCCAGCATGTTGCGCGGATAGATCGCGCGCACGAGCGCGGGCTGGATCGCCATGATGCCGGCGCCGCCCAGGCCCTGCGCGGTGCGCGCCACCAGCAGCCAGCCGAACGAGGGCGCCATCACGCAGCCCAGCGAGGCGATGCAGAACAGCACGAGGCCCGCGCGATAGACATGACGGTAGCCCACGATGTCGGCCAGCGCCGCGACGGGGAGCAGGCAGACCATGATGGCGATCTGGTAGGTGTTGACGATCCAGATCGAGTTGGCGGCGGTGATGCCGAGGTCGTGCGCGATGTAGGGGAGGGCGAGGTTGGTGATCGAGTTGTTCAGCACCGCCATCGACAGGCCGATCGTGATCGTGGCCACGGCGAACAGGCGCGGCAGGCCGGGCGGCATGCCGTCGCAGGGAGTCTCGGTTTTCGCTGTCTCGGTTACGCTACTCGAGTCGGGCATCTTCTATTGGGGCACCGTCATGCGGTCGCCGCCGATGGTCGTGCGCTGCATCAGGCGCTTGTACTTGGTCGCGTCGTAGTAGGTGGCGCGGTGCAGCACGGCGCGATTGTCCCAGACGATCACGTCGCCCTCGCGCCAGGCGTGGGACATCATGAACTGGGGCTGCTCGGCACGATAGGCGAGTTCGTAGAGCAGCGCCTTGCCGATCGGCTCGGGCCAGTCGACGATGTGATGGGCATGCGCGCCGATGTAGAGCGCGCGGCGGCCGTTGATCGGATTGTCCTGGAACAGCCGCTGCTTGACCGGCGGCAGCTCGGCCAACGCCTTGGCGCTCAGGATGCCCTTCTGCACGCGGTCGCGCGAATAGGCGAGCGCATGCTCGGCGGCCAGCGGATGGATCGTGGCCTGCAGCGCGGGCGGCAGCGCGTCCCACGCCGCGCGCATGTTCAGGAACTCGGTGTTGCCGCCTTCCGGCGGGCAGATGCGCGCGGTCAGGATCGAGCACAGCGACGGCGTCTTCTTGAACGAGGAGTCGGAGTGCCAGAAGTAGTTGGCCTTCTGGTAGATCATGCGCATGTCGTCGTTCGGGATCGGCTGGCCGGTCTCGATGTCGAGGTTGGACTGGCGCGCGAACTTGGTGCCGGCGGCCGGATTGGCGCTGAGCGTGGTCTCGCAGTTGCCCCACAGTTCGGAGAAGGCGACCTGCTTGTCGTCGTCCATCGGCTGGTCGCGGAACACCAGCACCGAGTGCTCCTCGAAAGCGGCGCGGATCGGCCCGAATTCGCGCGCGCTGAGCGGGCGCGTGATGTCGATGCCGGAGACTTCCGCGCCGAACAGCGGGTGAAGTTTGGTGACGGTGATGGGGCCGGTGTTGCGCATCAGTCGATGACCGCCTGGTAGGTGAGAACGCGCAGCTCGCGGCGGATCGGGTAGGTCGACGACGGCATCAACTGCGTCAGCATCACGACCGCCATGTCTTCCGCCGGATCGCACCAGAACGCCGTCGACGCGGCGCCGCCCCAGGCATATTCGCCCGGCGTGCCCAGGATCTGCGCCTTGGCGGGATCGAGCATGACCGAGAAGCCGAGACCGAAACCGATGCCGAGATAGGTCGACTCGGAGAAGCGCGGCGCGCCCATGTCGCCCATGTCGCCCTTCAGGTGGTTGGACGTCATCAGTTCGACCGTCTTCCGGCCGAGCAAGCGCACGCCGTCGAGCTCGCCCTTGTTCAGCATGAACTTGCAGAAGCGCAGATAGTCGGACGCCGTCGACACGAGGCCGCCGCCGCCCGAGTTCACCGTGCGCGGCGCGAGGTAGCGGCTCTTGCCCGGATCGTCGATCAGCTTGAGCTTGCCGTTCGCCTCGGCGGTGTAGTTCGCGGCGAAGCGATCGTGCTTTTCGGCGGGCACATGGAAATCGGTGTCGATCATGCCGAGCGGCTTGATCACCTTCTCGAGCAGGTACTTCTCGAACGGCACGCCCGAGATCACCTCGACGAGGTATCCCAGCACGTCGGTGGAGACGCTGTAGTTCCACGCCTTGCCGGGCTGGGCGATCAGCGGGATCTTCGTGAGGTTTTCGACGACACTCTTCAGCGTGCCGGTGGACGTCTGGAAGTCGACGCCGCCTTCCTTGGCGCGATACATCGCGTCGACGGCGTTGGTCTCCATCATGCCGTAGGTCAGGCCGGAGGTGTGGCTGAGCAGGTCGCGGAAGGTGATGTCGCGCTCGGCCGGCGCCAGATCCATCTTGCCGCGGCTGCCGCCCATGAAGACCTTCTGGTTGGCGAAGCCCGGGATGAACTTCGAGATCGGGTCGTCGAGCTGAAAGCGGCCCTCTTCGTACAGCATCAGTATCGCCGTCGAGGTGAGCGGCTTGGTCATGGAGTAGATGCGGTAGATCGTGTCGGGACGGACGGGCCTGCCCCGTTCGACGTCGGCCTTGCCGTAGGTCTCGGCGAAGGCGACCTCGCCCTTGCGCATGACGGCGACCAGCAGGCCCGGGAGCTTGCCGCTGTCGACCCAGCCCTTCATCCACGTGCTGATGCGGCTCAACCGCTCAGCGGAAAGTCCGACCTGTTCAGGGGCAACGAGCGGCAGGGTGTCCATGGCGATCCTCCTCGGTAGGGGGCTAGATTAGCGCAGGAAACAGCGGCCAGACACGCCAGAAACGGGAGGGACAATGGCAAGATTGTGCGAGGGACGGGTGGCAATCGTGACCGGTGGCGCCCGCGGCGTCGGCCGGGAACATTGCCTGATGCTGGCCGAGAACGGTGCCAAGGTCGTCGTCAACGACCTGGGCGGCGACCGGGCCGGAAAAGGCAACGACGTGGGGCCCGCTCAACAGGCCGTGAACGAGATCAAGGCCATGGGCGGCGAGGCGGTTGCCAACGGCGACGACGTGTCGGATTGGAACGGCGCCAAGCGCATGGTCGACCAGGCGATTTCCGCCTTCGGAAAGCTCGACGCGCTCGTGCTGAATGCCGGCATCCTGCGCGACCGCATGCTGGTCAACATGACCGAGGACGAGTGGGACGCCGTCATCAAGGTGCACCTCAAGGGCACCTTCGCGCCGTCGCGGCACGCCGCGGCGTACTGGCGCGACCAGGCCAAGGCCAAGGGTGGCCCGGTCGACGCGCGCATCATCACGACGACGTCGGTGTCCGGCATCTACGGCAACATCGGCCAGAGCAACTACGGTGCGGCCAAGGCCGGCATCGCGTCCTTCACCGTCATCGCCGCGCGTGAGCTCGGCCGCTACGGCGTCACGGTGAACTCGATCTCGCCCTCGGCCTACACGCGCATGACCGACGACCTGCGCGAGTACAGCGAGGAGGACAAGAAGCGCCGCGATCCCAAGTGGGTGGCGCCGGTGGCGACCTGGCTGGTGAGCGAGGACAGCCGCGAAGTCACGGGCCGCGTGTTCCAGGCCGGCAACGGCATCTTCGCCGTGGCCGAGGGCTGGCACAAAGGACCGACGGTCGACCAGATCATGGATCCGCGCCAGGCCGGCAAGGTGCTGCTGGAGATCGCCCAGAAGGCGCGCAAGAACGCCGGCATGAACGGATTGGAT